>NZ_RKLQ01000003.1 GCF_019599405.1 Haloarcula salinisoli
GGCTGCCACTGGTGTACCGGTTGTTCGAGAGAGCACGTGCCGGGTAGCCACGCAGCACGGGGTAAGAGCTGAACGCATCTAAGCTCGAAACCCACTTGGAAAAGAGACACCGCCGAGAGTCCGCGTAAAAGACGCGGTCGATAGACTTGGGGTGTACGCGCCGAGGTAACGAGGCGTTTAGCCCACGAGCACTAACAACTCAAAGCCATCATTCATACGCACTGTGACTCGATTCACCGACGAACCGCTCGTCACTGAACGAGTCCAGGCGCAAACTGGATCGCACGTACAATACATCTGCCAACTGAGAGCGGTATACCATCACGGTTCGACTCCGTGACTCAGCGTTAGGCGGCCATAGCGGTGAGGTTGCCTCCCGTACCCATCCCGAACACGGAAGATAAGCTCACCAGCGTTTCGGCGAGTACTGGAGTGCGCGAGCCTCTGGGAAATCCGATTCGCCGCCACCATTCATTAGCCACCGAGGAGAGTCATCTCTCCCCGGTGGCTTTTCGTATTTATATGGTACATCTAACTACGCCGTTGCGAAGAGAGACATCTGTATGACGCGCGAGGTCAAGCTCAACGAGCTCACCGAGTTACTCGAATCGGCATCTTACCCGCTCTCGGTCGAGAGGGCACAGTCGGAGTTCAGCGACGTACGCCTGCAGTACGCGGACGGCGTCGAACCCCTCGACGAGGTGCTGGGCCGTCTGGAAGACGACCAGTTCGACTCCGCCGAAGAGGCACAGTCGTCGATTTTCAACACGGTCCCCGTCGAGGGTGTGGGCGAACCCGGTCAGTCCGAGGGAGAGGGCTAGCGGAATTCGCTACCCTTAAGCGAGCGACTCATTTACGAACAAGTGCGCCAAGGTGGCAGAGTCCGGCCTAACGCAGCGGCCTGCAGAGCCGCCCATCGCCGGTTCAAATCCGGCCCTTGGCTTTTCTGTGACGAACGGACGTGAGGAGCGAAAGCCACGCCGATTTGAATCATGAGAGACGAACGGAGTGAGTCTCTCTCCGGTTCAAATCCGGCCCTTGGCTTTTCTGTGACGAACAAAGTCCTGAGCGACGGCTACCGAACGGCCGCGATTTGAAGCAGGGAGGTGCCTCTCTCCGACTGGGGTTCAAAACTGACCCTAGTAGTGCAAACAGAGCCAACACAGTGACTCCGGGAACCCGTTCGCCTACTCTCCCGGCAAATAACCAGGAACCGGTTCACGCGATGCAACCAACTCTCAGAGGACAGTATCATATATGTTTGGAGTTCGTTAATTTTTTTTAAATCAGGCAGTAATATAGAAGGTGCACCGCCTCAAAATAGGTGATAGATTATGTTGAAAATAGGGGAAAACGGGTGTCCACCGGTGTGTTCCGAGTGTGAGGGTAATTTACGGGAATCGAATGCAGAAATCGTGTGTTCTGACTGTGGCCTTGTGGTCGGCTCCACCGAGTTGGATATGTCTCCGAAACGGAGCAACTCGGATACGGAATCGTCGGATCGTCGAACAGGCGCGCCGATGACGGACGCGCGCCACGACAGGGGTCTCTCGACGAAAATCGGGTATGGCACGGGCATCGAGGTGTCCGGTTCCAAACAGCGACAGTTCGCCCGGCTTCGCCGCCAGCACAACCGTGCGCGTTTCCCGTCGAAGCGCGAGCGGAACAAAGTGTACGCGTACACGGATATCAGACAGTCGACATCGGCCCTCGAGCTCCCGGACTCGGTTCGTGACCAGGCCTGTGCGCTGTTCGATTCCGCGCAGTCTGCCGACCTGTTGTACGGACGCTCCATCGAGGGGTTCGCCGCTGCGGTAGTGTACGCTGTCTGCCGAATGCAGTCGCTCGCTCGCACCAGGTCCGAGGTGGTGTCGGCTTCCTCCGCGACGATAGACGAACTCAACGCTGCATACGACGCGATGAACAGGGAACTCGGGTTACCGGTCGGTCCGATAGACCCCAGAGAGTATCTGGCGCGGTACGCGTCCTCCCTGGATCTGGGCATCGCCGTCGAAAACAGCGCTCAGGAGAAAGTCGGCGCGCTCAGGGACGCCCATCTCATCGGTGGGAAAAACCCCCGCGGCGTCGCCGCAGCGTGTCTCTATCAGGCCGCCCAGGATGTGAGCGTCGGTGTCACACAGGAGGCGCTGACTGAGGTCGCAGATATCTCCCGTCTGACTATCCGGTCGACGCTTTCGGACCTCGAGTCGCTCGGCGCGGACGATTGATATCGCCGTGCCGATGGCGTCATGCCCCATCGGATAGCGGCGGCGTTGGCAAACGCCGGGACGGTATCATGTTCGGGTTGAAAAGCAATGACGACACAATCTAGTTGTGATAGCTATTGCCGGCGCAAAAGGTGGGTGTGGGAAGACCACGACGACACTCGGTCTCGCGCGGGCGTTCGACAGGGACGGCCGCCCGTCGTTCGTCATCGACGGCGACCAGCAACTCCCGAACGTCCACGTCGCGGCCGGGGTCGACCGCGACCCGACCGTTGCCGCTCTGCAAGACGGTGACGATACCTCCGAGGTCGCCCAGCCACTCCCGGACGCGGCCAGGGCGGGCGTACTGACGGCGCCGCAGGACCCGGACCTGGTGGACCTGGCGTCGTTGCTCGACCGGGTTCCGACCGGAGTCGAATCGTTCGTCGACTGTCCGGCGGGAGCGGGGCCGGACGCTGCCGAGCCGATATCGGCAGCGGACGTGGTCGTCATCGTGACGACCGGGACCGAACGGAGTCTCACGTCGGCCGCAAAGACGGCCGATATGGCCCGCGAGCTCGACACGCCGGTGGCGGGCGCGGTGGTAAACAAGTGCGATGAGGTCCCCCTCGCGTTCCAATCGACGTTCGACGTTCCGTTGCTGGGGCGGGTGCCACCGTGTCAGTCGCCACAGCAGGACCATCGTGCTCGGGCTGCCTACGATCATATCGCTGCCGAATTGCTCTCCAGGCTCGAGGCACCGCCAGCGCCGCCGGAGTTCCAGCAGATACGGCTCCCGCTTGGTCTCGAAACCGTCGACAGGGAGCTGGGCGGCGGCATCCCGGCGGGGTCCGTGGTCGCCTTCAGTGCGGACCCGGGTGCGCCCTCGGAGCTGTTGTTACACGCGACCACGCGCGCCAGAGGGACGCTCTATCTCACGGTCGACCAGTCCTGTGAGGAGATCCGGGCCGCCCTGTCGGACTCGGTCGTCCAGACTGGCGACCCGACGATTCGGAAACTCGAGGGGCCGTCGATGCTCGCGGACGCGAAAGCGCTGCTCCGTCGGCTTCCGAGCCAGGTCAACGTCATCGTCGACACGATGGACCGCCTGGAGCAACACGACCAGGAAGCCTACCGTGATTTCCTGGGCACGCTGTCGGATGCAGTGGCGACCACGGACAGTATCGCGTTGTTGCACACGCTGGATCGCAGCCCGACGCCGAGAAACCGTGTGACGACCGAACGCTTCGCCGACCTCGTCCTACGTGTCGACAGGGAGCAGTCCGGGAGCGCGACCAGCTATCGGTTCTCGGTGCCAAAGACCGAGGCGGACGAGATGATAACCCCGTCGGACGGTATCGACCTGACCGATACCTTCTCCGGACGGCGGTCCGCTCTCAACGACGACTGATACTGCCTGCTGTCCGTTCGTCCCGATAGCCATTGCTGTCAGTTGTGAACAGTCGACCGTATGCCGTTTTGCCGGGCCCGTGACACTGGACGCCGTCGCTTCGGTGCTATGCTATGGTGAGAAAGCGACGTGGGAACACTGTGCCCGTATCGCTCAGCAGAACGTATCGGGGGTCTGGTCCGGGCCGAACAGCCGCTTCTCCTCGTCGACGCGGAACTTCAACATGTCGACAGACTGTGTTCCGTTGTAGATGCCCTGTGTGCTGTCGCCACAGGTGTACTGGGGCGTCCCGCTGGACGAGAGGACGACCGAGCTACGCGGTGAGAGTCGGTCGCCGAGTTCACGCTGTGCGGCCTCGGTCCCGATGAAGACGTTGACCGTCTCGGCGCGGTAGTCGTCGGTCGTGAGCTTCGACCGGAAGTGGTCCCAGTCGGCGCCGTTCTCAGCCAGCGCGATGAGGAAGGTGTAGCCGTCGTAGTTGACTCGCAACATCGGGGCCGTCCCGGCGCTGTCCGCTTCGATGACGGTGACGTTCGTATAGCCCAGGACCACCTCCTGTGCGTACGAGACGTCTCTGGTCCCGGATATATTCTGGTCGGTGACCTCGTACGAGCCGCCGGATTGGTGCAGCGACGCCAGGTTGGTGTTACTGGTCTGCTTCGCGGAGTAGTCGATGTTGCCCTCGACCCGCTTGTCGAAACTGCTGGATCCCTGGAAGTACGGGTCGGACCCACCCGGCCGGGCCTGTACGAACAGCGTCTTGTCTCTGGACGTGTGACGTATCTCGCTCTCGATGGCGACGACGTGGCCGTCCCCGCTCGGGTACACCTCTACTTCGAGCTGGTTGTCGTCACAGCCCGTCCTGATGTCGTCCTCATACTTGACCGCGGGGCACTCGGCGCCATCGTAGGACCCCTGTCGCATCGAAATCGCGGCAGCCATGGCAACCTCGCGCGAAATAGTGACGGTCATCCCTGTATTCTCCTCTGGGTTGACTGCATCGGGAATCTTCGTTTTCTGCTTGAGGTTCATAAATTTCGAGAGTCTCAGGCCATCGTACTCAGCATCAAGCTGCTCTCGGAACCTACCACGGGATCGCTTCAGATCTTCGCCTTTTTTGTCGAACCGTCTGAGCCCTCTGGTATTTCCATCAGCCAAGTAGTAATCACGTTTGTAACGCTTGTTTGCCTCGAGTTTGATATCGAAGTCTTTCACCTGCCTTTTGAGGGCTTTAACCGCGGGGCTATTCCTTGCGTTCTTGGAGGCGATGCCCCATCTGGCCCGGTCCACAGCCCGTCCGGCCCCGACCGCGGGCGCCTTCTTTATGTTATCCATTGGTGTGATCAGGCGGTCCCTGATCTTATCTTCAAAGGTTCCGAACCCATCTGGGTATTTCTGCTCTAGCTTTTTGCGATCTCTATTGCCCTTCGCGAATCTGGCGGGCTGCAACAACCCGGCAGCCATCTCGCCGTACACGCCCGCGTCCGCACAGTTCGCGTTCGCTCTGCTCGGCTCTCTCGGCATTGACCCGACTTCGGGCCACGTCGGCGTGCAGTCGAGGAAGGGATTCAGGTCCACGCCGATGTAGTCACCGATACCCTTGCTTCCTTGCCTTAGTACACCCCCACCGACCGTCACCAGCGGGAGCCCCATCTCCCAGTCGAACGCGATGGGCTCGACGCGGCCGACGTTGCGCCTGACGCCGTTGAACGACAGCGAGACGGGCTGGGCCTGGCGGACGTACGAGGTGTTGGCGACGTGGTTCTCCGGGGCGTTCGGTTGGACCATGAAGCGGGCGTACTGTCCGTTCATATTGTAGGTCCCCGCGTTTAGCGACAGGACCCAAAACGGTGGAGCCGGGACGATGAAAGGGTACCCGGGATTAGGCAGGGGGTATACCTTTCGCATCGCCAGCCCGGTGTAATGGACGCCCTCGGTGTCTTCCCGTATCTCGTCTTTCGCCGTCGCGCCGTCGACCGAACCCGGCGGATTCGGGACGTGACTGAGCCAGGTGGGGTCGGCGTCCACCTGATAGTTCGAGTTGCTGTTGGACGAACCATTGATAATGTTGCCGGTCCCGCCGTCTATGCTGAACGGATTCGAGGCGTTATCTTTGGCACTCTTGTAGCCTTCGTGCATCGTGTCCGGCGTGTTCGGCCCGTTCTTGGTCTGCAGCACCGAATTGATCTTTTTGATTCGTTTTTGGGTGCGATTTTGTGTTTTGTTGATATACCAGTTTACCGTCTCGACCCATCGCTTCCGCAGTTCGGCGAGGCTCTTGGTCGCCGGCGTCCGGTACTGTCCGGACCGTCCGTACTGTCCGTTGACCCTCGTGCCGTTGTAGACGAGCGCATCGGCTTCTGTGTCGTTTATCTTTAGTTCCTCGAACGTGTCATGGCTTTGATTGAGAAGCTCGGTGACAGTGGTGTTGTCTGTCGTGGCGTTGTATGCAGCTTTCCGGGTCTCGTTGAGCTCATCGATGAGCCAGTCCTGGAACGGAGTCCGCCTGTTCGTCGGTGGGCTGTGTGCCTGCGTCGACACCGAGGTGCTGATGACGTTGGTAACCTCGGTCTCGAACTCCCCGGCGGAGGTGACGTTGGTGTCCATGTTGTTCTCGAGAGACGATTCGATCTGGCCCGAGTTCGTGTTCTGCTGGTTCGAGTTGCCGCTGTAGCAGAAGAGAACGGACGAATACGAGGCGTTCCGGTACGTCGGGTACCTGTGTGTGGTGTAACTGGTTGGCGGACAGTTCGGGTACTTGACGCCGGGCTCGTCGACGGTGGTGTTGAGACTGACGGTGGAATTCATCCTGGTCGTCGCGCTGAAGTTCACGTTTTTGACCCAGACCCCGGCCTTGCTGTCCTCGCGTATCGTCACCGGGAGGGTGATATCGTACGACCTGGTTCCGGACGTCGTGTTGCTGGTGACGCTGACGTTGCCGGCGGTCACGACCGTCAGGTTCGACGACTGGTTTAGCTGTCCCTGTGACAGTCGGGCGTTGTCCAGGCCCGACCCGACGGTGTACGTGTCGTTGATGACGTCTCTAACCTCGTCGTCGAGGCTCTGGTTACCCCAGAGCGCGTTGTTGGGCGAATCGATATCGATACCGAACTGGTTTGACGTGTTGTTCTGGGCCCGCCTCTGACGCACCCGGTTTCGCTGGCCTTGGACGCTGCTGCCGTACGTGCCCGGCCTACCTAACGTCTGTCCGGTCACGTTCTGGAACGCGATCCGGCCCACGCTGTCGCGGGAGAACTTGAAGGATTTGTCCCCTTGGGCCGTTTCGGCCCGGGAATCGAACTCGCTTTTGGTGAGCATATTGCCCGACTGGTTCGAAGTGGCCCAGTCCCTACTTCGGTTCACCATCTGTTCCTGGAAGTCCTTCGAGATGGAACTTCCCGTGGGGAACCCACTGTTTGTCTCTGCCTTTGATTTCAGTTGCGTACAGAGAGCTTCCGGTGCGAAAACGTCGACGGGGGAGGCCGCTGAACTGAAACGGGAGGCATAGAAGAGGCCCAGACAGCCCCCAGCAATGTCTGGTGCGTTCGTATTGGGGGTGGTTCCGTACACGTTCCGCATACTGTCGTATATTAACAAATTGGCGTACTCACGCATCTCCAGGTCGGTGATCAGCTTCTCGAAGAATCGCTCCTCCCACCTTGACGGAGCCAAGAATCGCTCGGGGATGTGCTTCGCGTAGATAACTCCCGACAGCGTCGCCCACATCTTGCTTTTTGTCTCGGAAAACGAGGCCTGGAACTCCTTCGTCTTCTCGTGCATATTGAAGACGGCCGACTCGGTGGTGGTGTTCATATCTATCGTCCCGCTGGAGACCTGTTCACCGTCCTCGTAGACGGTAATCGACCGTTTACTGACATTCAAGAAGATGTATTCGACGGCCGTGTCTGAGCCCTTTTCGTGGCGCGTCATCTCGACTCTGTCTATGGCGTCGTTCAGGCTCGATTCGTTGTAGCGGGCTGGTGGCAATCCGATGTCGATGGTGACGTTCGCGCCCCGGAGCCGGGACTGCTGGCGCTCAACACGCTGGATACGTTTCTGCAGATTGAGGTAATACCGGAGTTTCACGTACCGCTCGAACGTAGCGCTGTTACCCAGTGCCCGACCGGCGGCGTTGCCGGCCGGGTCCGTGACCGGTTTCTCGCCCGCCTTCTCAAGGGACTCCCTGGCGGCCTCTTTCATCGCCGCTTTGACGGCGCCTTTGGTCTCCGTGACCGCCTGGCTGGGTTCCCGGACCGTCTCTGGCTCTGACTCCTGTTGGAGCCAGTAGATGACTGTTGCACTGGAGAGCAACAGTAGTGCGGCGATTACTGCGAACGGTACGCGAGCACGGCGGTCATCTGCGAGTGCGATAGTGTTCTGTCGTTTCATAGTTACCACGTCGTGACGACGATATCCACTTTCCCAGTCGAGATACTGCTCCGAATCGCCGATTCGTCGGTTCCGTAGATGTCCCGGACGAATATCTTCTGCTTGAACACATCGGTGAGTATCGTGTTTAGCTCCCCTGTATCGGGTGAATCACTGGTGCTTAGCCGCGCGTATACTCTGTATGCCAGACCCGGAGAGGTGCCGGCACCGGTGAGGAGTATAAGTCGCATGTACAGGTCTTCCCGGTATGTCTGGCTTGGTTTACCGCGGTCGAACTCGTACTTCGATTCGGCCGAGGGGAAATACCCCTCGACGATTGCCGCGCCGATAGACTCCGAGAGTCCGCCGGTGTACGTGCGGTTCCTGACTTCCTCGGCCGTGGCCATGCCGCTTGGCATCACCAGCGTCGCGGTGCTGACATCCGCGTTTCTGGGCGGCTTCTCGCCTATGCCGACGGAGCCGGAGATGTACGGTCTGGCGCCGTCGGGCCGCGCGTACGGCTGCCAGTTCGCTTGTATCTGGTAGTTATCGGTGCCCTGCCGGAGCGTCTCGTCTATTTTCGCTTGTATCTTCTCGTCGTAGTTCGTCCGGACGAGCTGGAGTGAGCTGTCGCCGACTCTCAGTTTCGACTCGTCGACGGGGTTGTAATGCTGGTCGAGAAGGTCCTCCGCGACCGCGCCGGTCGGGTTACACTTGATGCTGTTTGTCTGGGACCGATTGAGTTTCCGCATGTGTTCTCGGGCTGGTTTCCCGTCACTGTTCAGGTACTGCTGTTGCAGCCGGTCAGAACTGTTCACCTTGCTCTTTTTGAGTACGGGGACCCTCCCCGAGAAGTTGTAGAACTCGTCTTTGAGCCCGGTGAACCTGTAAATCCGGTGCTCTTCTTCGAGTCGGTAGTCGCTGGTGTAGTAGCTGTCCGGGTACCGGCGGTCGTTCGCGGTTTGCCCCGGATTGGAACTCCTGGCGAACCGGTCGTCTTCCTTGACCGCCCCCTGATAATCCTTCACGACGGTGATACACGGCGGCAGGTAGCTCAGCCGCTGTTGGTTCGGGTTCGCCCTGATAGTCGCGTTCAGCAGGGCTGCGCGCTTCAGGTGGTAGGCCAGCGTCCCCGTCTCGGTGAACCTGTACACGTTCGGGCGCTTGTTGCCCAGTGAGACCCTGACAGTGTAGTTGATCTCGACGGTCGTCGTCGAAAGGAGGGTGGCTATCTCGTCGGGCTCTTCGGTGTCCGGGGGCTGTTCCGGCGATGAGTTCTGATAGAGAAAAATCATCGTGATGCCGGCGCTCAACACCAGCATCGCGATGATGACGTCGATGGACGTACTGACCGCTCGGTTCTGGGGTCGCATTAGGTCAGGGCCACCACGTCGCTGTCGCGCTCGAACGAGCTCCCGCGGACTCGTTCGCTACTCGCCTCCCGGTCCTGATTTCGACGCGTCCTCGAAACGGTTTATCACTCTCAGACCGCTGTGTGATGGACCGACGCCATTCGTCGCGTCGACGTTGGCCGAGCTTCGGCATACTATAATTGCTACACCATATCACTTAAACTAAAACACGGTAGTACTGAACGATGTCGGGTCCGGTCGCACTCGCGCCCGTCAGACGGATACCATCGTGGGATTCGTCTGACCGGTGTGGGCGATACCACTCCACGAGTCCGTCTCACGCCACGCCGACGTGGAGTCGGGCCCCTTTCACCTCCTGTGGCCCGTACCGGACGCTGATGGGGCGACTGCTGGTGTTGGCGTGGTCCGGAATCGGCGTCTCGCTGTAGCTCGCTGCCGTTCCGTCGGATTCGAACTTGACGTGTTCTTCCAGCTGTTGTTCCCCGGTGTTGTTCGTGTACGTGATGGCCACGTACGTGGTCCGGCCCTGCGGGAGGGTCTCAGTCGAGATGGCGTTTTCGAGCCCGACGCTCCTGTCGTACGCACCGGCGTTGGCTATCTCGTCCCAGATGCGTTGCAGCGCTGGTTCGCTGACGTCCCGGTCGGCAGACATATCGCTGGTGATGGCGCTGGAGTACCCCATGTACAGCGCGAGCGCAAGCGAGAACATCGCCACCGAGATGAGGACCACGACCGGCGAGGAGGTCCCGCGCGTGTCAGATTCAGAAACCGACGATAATAGTCCGCTCACCGTCTATCACCACCGTTGTCACTCTGAGTGTCCCACTGGCCTCGCTCCACTGCTCGTTGCCTTCCGCATCCGCGGTCGCTGCATCCGTCCTGTCGAGAAACGCCTGCTTGTCGTCGAAGACGTCCTGCCACTGCTCGCCGGCCAGCACTTTCCCGAGTTTCTCGTAGTGGGTGTCCCCGACGGTGACGGGCACCATCGTCCCGAAGGCGATCGATTCGTGGTTCTCCCCGCCCTCGTTTCTGAGCCCGAACCGCTTGGCACCCGCCCGGACCTCCTTGGCGTTGTGTTCGTGCTCCAGATGGGTCCCCCCGCCGCGCCCGGCCGCGTCGTCTATCGTGTTCGCGGCCGCGTCCGCGTCCGGCGGTGGTATCGACTGCATCGAGAGCACTGCCCCCAGCAGCGTGAACGTAATCATCGCCAGGCCGGCGTACATCACCCATCGGTCGGCGAAGGCCTCCATGCTTTGATTCGCGCCCGATAGTATTTAAACGAAAGAACTGGGGGGCCAGCCTGCTGGCGCCGCTCTCTCAGCTCGACGTCCACTCGCGGTTCCGCTGGAGAATCCACCCGAGTTCGGCGAACTGCTCGGTCGCCGGATTCTCCGGGGCGTACTCGGTTATCAGTCGGTCGCGTTCCTGTGACTCGGCGATGGCGGTCTGTTCCGGAATCGCGACGGCCGACGCGTTGAACCGGTCCTGAACCTCCTCGAGTGACGACTGTACGGCGTCTCCCTCTGAGTGGACCTTGTTGAGGGCCACGGCGGCGATGGGCGTGTCCAGGTCCAGCGCCAGCTCCTTGGTCTTGGCAGCGTCGGCCAGCGCGGTCGGCTCCGGCGTCGTGACGAGCACCGTGGCGTCGGCCAGCTCGAGTATCGTCCCGACGTCGCGGGCCAGCCCAGCGGGGCTATCGATGAGTACGTTTCCGTGTCGCCGTTCGAGCGTCTCGACGACCGATTCGAGCTTCGAGAGGTCAGACGCGCGGGCCCCCTCTAGGGACCGGCCACACGGGAGGACTGTGAGCGAGTTGAACTCTACCAGCGCTTCGGACGGGTCGGCGCGACCGGCGAGCACGTCGTGGAGGTCCGGACCCGTCGTCTGGGGCAGGTCTGCGTTCGTCAGGTCGCCGTCTACGACCACCGCGTTCAATTCGACACCCAGATTCATCGACACTGTCGTCTTACCGACCCCGCCTTTGCCTCCCGACACTGCCAGTCTCATCTTAGTTGTCCACCGAGCTGATTCCCCGTGGCGGCGCCCAGTCCGTGAGCGAGTCCACCGGGTTGTCCCCCGCCGCTTCGGAGTCGACCCGCTTCAGGTCGGTGACCGTCAGTGCGGGCGATTTCGGCGCCGCGGGGCTCGCAAAGCCCAGACCGAGCGTATCCCCGGGCCTGATAGTCGCTTCCCACACTCCATCGCGCCACTCGGGAACGACCGTCCCATCGCGCTTTGGCGGCCACGTCGGCCCGTCCAGCGTGCTCTCCAGGCGAGCCCTGTGGATGGTCGTGCGGGTGTTCGTGACGGCTCCTCGCACGAACGTGACACCGTTTTCCCGACGACAATCCGTTTCGACTTGCATCATGCAGAAGAAAACGCTTTTAATTCAATAAAACTCTTCGGTGACGGAAGGCGTCTCCGTGCTGCTAGCGGTACCCGCGTTCAGGTTTAAACCATATCGCGGGACCACTGTGGTTATGCTGGACAGCAACTCGGAGTATTCGCTTGGCTCTCTGGCAGCCAGGGCTGGATTCGACGGGTACTTTGATTCGGACAGTGCCGACTCGGCGGAGACCAGTCCCATCGAGACCAGATGGGACGAGCGGCAACTGACTATCGTCACCGACGGAACCAGCTGGGACCTCGCAGACGACGCGGCCGACCGTCGAACCGTCGTCGAGGCACTTCAGGACAGGACTGCGACCCAGCTCACGGTCGAGTCGGACAGTCTCGAATACGTCTACGACGACCGCACGCTCGACCTGTTCGCCGCGGCCGCACAGTACCACGACCTGGCCAGCAACCGCGACGGCCAGCTGGCCGAGGAGGTCGTGACCGACCCGCTCACGGTCGGCACGAAGCTCAGAGAGCGGTCCGGCCCCATCGTCGAGGTCGGCCAGGAGTCCGGGCTGCTGGCGGCCACCGACGGTATCGACAGCTACGAATCGCTCGTCGACCCGATGGTGGGACTGACAATCGCTGGCTATCACGTCAAAAATACGCTCCCGACGGGCGCACAGCTTCGGACCACCCGGACACTCGATACCCAGAGCAAGGTACGTATCTACGACCGCCCGGACAACATCCCGCTGTACTACATCGACCTGGTCGACCTGAATCTCTCCGGCGACAAGCGGCGGCTCCTCGTCGACGCGTACGAGGCCATCGCCCACGGAGAGGTGTCGGGCGACAAGGCCGCCTCGGAGGCCATCGAGTACGTCACCGAGGACACAGACGACCCGCTGCTTGCGTCAATACTGCGGAAGTACACCACCGGATACGGCATTCTCGAGGAGTTCTTCTCGGACCCGGAGATAACCGACGTGTTCGCGACCGCCCCCATCGACATCAATCCGCTCCGGGTGACCGTCGACGGGGAGTCGATGGAGACGAACATCCACTACTCGCCGACCGGGGTTGGCTCTCTCGGGTCGCGGATTCGCCGGACGAGCGGCCGCGCCTTCTCGCGGGCCGCGCCGACCGTCGACGCGACGGCGGACCTGAACAACGGTGTCGGGCTCCGCGTGGCCGGCGTCACCGACCCCGTCTCGGAGGGTGTCGCCTTTGCGTTCCGAGAGAAATCCGACGACAAGTTCACGCTGCCGGCGCTGATAAAGAACGGGACGATGTCCGCCCAGTCTGCCGCGTTCCTCTCGATCGCCATGGACCGCAACGCTGCGGCGCTCATCGCCGGGACCCGTGGCGCCGGGAAGACGACACTCCTGGGCACGCTGCTGTACGAACTTCGCCCCGAGACGCGCACCGTCATCATCGAGGACACGCCGGAACTCCCGGTCAGGCCCTTACAGGAGGTCGGTCGCGACATCCAGGCGCTCCGGACCGGCGACGAGGGCGGGCTCGAACTGTCGCCTGCGGACGCACTCCATACGGCCCTGCGACTCGGTGACGGCGCGCTGGTCGTCGGCGAAATCCGCGGCGAGGAGGCCCAGGTCCTCTACGAGGCGATGCGTGTCGGTGCGAACGCCAACGCCGTGCTGGGGACCATCCACGGTAACGGCGCCGAGGACGTCTACGAGCGGGTCGTCTCCGACCTCGACGTCCCGCCCTCGTCGTTCGGCGCGACGGACCTCGTCGTGACGATGCAGTCCTACGAGACGCCCGACGGTCGCAAGCGGCGGCTCTCGGCCATCGAAGGCGTCATCTCCGACGGTGAGGGCAACATCTCTTTCGAGTCACTGTACACCTACGACGGGCAGCGAGCCTCCCCGACCGGGCGGGTCCAGCGCGGTGAGAGCCGCTTTCTCGACGCCATCACGGCGCCAACGGAGAGCTACGCCGACCTCCTGACGGCGGTCGACGAACGCAGCGACCACCTCAAGACGCTCGCGATGGACGGCCGCACCAGTCCCGAGGAAGTCGCCAGAGCGTACGTCCAACATCGGTGAGTCAGATGGCAGGCACACTCAGAGACGCGCTCCCGATATTCGCGAAGCTCTACCCATGGGAGGTCGATACCAGCGACGCGCTCGCCGACGCGCTCTCGTATCTCTACTGGGACGAGTCCCCGGAGACCATCGTCAAGGCGGGCTATGGCGCCGGATTCGTCGCGTTTCTCCTCACGACACCGCTGTTGCTGATATCGCTGCCGCTGCCGGCCATCTTCGCCGTCATGCTGGCCCTGACCGCGGCGACGATTCACGCCGTCCACTCGCTACCGTCGATACTGGCCGCCGTCCAGCGAACGGAGGACCTCGGGCAGGCGCCGAATCTCATCGGTCGAATCGTCCTGCGGATGAAGATACAGCCGTCGATCGAGAGCGCGGTCCGGTTTGCGGCCGACACCGGCGAACAGCCGCTGTACGACCATCTGAACGAACACATCGAGCGGTCGATTGGCTCGCCCCGGAGCGGACTGCTGACCTTCGCCGAGGAGTGGGGCGACGAGTTCCCGTCGCTGCAGCGCTCGGCCCACCTGCTCAACACGGCACAGGACGCCAGTCCCGAGAAACGCGAAGAGACACTCGACAGGGCCCTCTCCGCGATGCTTAGGGGTACGCAAGACCAGATGGCCGAATTTATCGAGACGATTCGTCGCCCGACGACCGCCCTCTACGCGTTCGGTATCATGCTTCCCCTGGCCCTCGTCGCCCTGATGCCTGCGGTCTCCGTCGCCGGTATCTCTGTCGGAATCGAGGCGTTCGCCGTCGTCTATCTTATTTTGCTTCCAAGCCTCATCGTCGCCGCCAGCGTCTGGCTGCTCACCCGGCGACCGGTCGCGTTCCCGCCGCCGGACGTCTCGCGAGGCCATCCCGACGTCGAGCGCCCCTGGTACGTCGCCTTCGGTCTCGCGCTGCTGGTCGCCGGCCCTGCAGCCGCTGTCACGGTCTTGCTTAACGTCTCGTACATCGGTCACATCGCCGCCGTCGGCATGGCTCTCGGGCTCGTCCTCTACCTGCACTACGAGCCGGTAGTCGAGGTCCAGGAGTGGATACACGACGTCGAGAACCACCTCGTGGACGCGCTCTATACGGTCGGCCGACAGGTCGACGACAGCGAGGCGGTCGAAGCCGCTATCGCCACCGCCGGTGACCGACTGACCGGCCAGACCGGCGAGATGTTCGAGCGGGCCGCCGGCCGCCAGGAACGGCTCCACCTCACGGTCAAGCAGGCGTTCCTCGGACGCTACGGTGTCCTCGATGAGATTCCGAGTCCGCGGGCGCGGGCGACCGCGGCGCTGCTCGCTATCGCGGCCGAAGAGGGACAGCCCGCGGGCGAGACCATCGTCTCGATGTCGGACCACATCGAGGAACTCCAGACGGTCGAACAGAACGCAAAGCGGGAGCTGTCACAGGTAACCGCGACACTGCAGAACACGGCGATGATATTCGGCCCCGTCGTCGCCGGCGCGACTGTCGCCCTCGCCGACGCGATGTCGAGCAAGGGCGTCACGTTCGGTAACCTCTCGACGCAGGCGACCTCGCTCTCTATCGGACCGCTCGCCGTCGTCGTCGGCATCTACGTGCTCCTGCTCAGTGTCCTGCTTCAGCCCCTCTCTATCGGGCTTCGGCACGGACTCGACGGCCCGCTAATCGGGTTCGAGACCGGCAAATCGATGCTCGTCGCCACCCCGCTGTACGTCATTACGGTGTTTTCCGTCGGCGTGCTCGTCTAGCGCTATCGGGCCCTGTCCTCGCGGTATCTCGATTCGGTGAGGCTCCCCGCTCCGCTCACGACGCGGCGGCTGTCATTTTTTCAGCCACTCGGGCATCTCGTTGTCGAAACTGAGCAGGTTCCCGAACGTTCCGTCGTCGTCTGCCTCGTCCTCGTCGCTCTGAGCGTCGCTCTGAGCGTTGCCCTGGGCGTCGCTCTGAGCGTTGCTCGCGGGCGAGCCCGAGCCATAGGTTTCGTTCATCCGCTGTTGCTGGGGCGGGAGCCGTTCGGCCGACTGACTGTTCTCGTGGCGGTCGTGGTCGTTGGCTGCCGGGTCGATCGGCTCCGCACCGTTCGAGGGCTCCGTGGTCGTCGGCCTCCCGGCGGCCGGCTGGTCACTGTCGCCATCGCCGTTCTCTGTGGGCGTCCCGAAGACGAACTCACTGGGCGTCTCCGACTCCTGTGTCCGCTTTTGGGCCAGCTGTTGCTGGTCTTGCTCCAGGCGCTCGACCCGCTCTGTGAGCGCTTCGAACGCCTCGACGCTCACCTGTCGTTCGAACGTCTCTATCTTCTTTTCCAGTCTGTCGACGGCCGCAATCGCGGCGTCGGCCCGGTCCTCGGTCTCCTGGTTGACCGACCTGACGTTTCCGACGTACCCCTCCAGTGACTCCGTCGCCCCCTCGACCGCTACCAGCCGACTTTCGAGCGCTTCTAGCTGCTCGCTCATCTCGGCAACATCCTCGATAAGCTGTGTAATCTCGCTGATCTCTTCGAACTCCACGTCTCCGTTGGTGACGGTGTTCTCGACTGCGGCCACGCGTTGTTCGAGCTGCTCGATGGTAGTCATGTTAACATTGGTCCGCCGTTCACATTTAAACATAAACCAGCGAACCGCGCTTCACTGCCCACTCATCAATACGGATTTATATCTGGGAAATAAATGGCCAGTTCGAACGTGACTCGGTCACAGCACCCATCTTGTCTGCGGGCAGTCCTATGATGCGCCACGTCGTGGCGGTGTTGATGACCATCGCCCTGGTCTCGGTGTCGCTGCCGGTAATAGACGACGTCGCCGCCGACCGGAGCCAGCAGACCCTCGAAACGGAACTCTCGCAGATTCGGAACTCGGCAGAGTCACTCAGCCACGAAGAGGAGAACGCGAGAGCCAACACGAGTAATCCGCGACGAATCGTGGAACTGGACTTTCCCGATGCGTCTTTCACAACGAAGCCGGTAGAGACTGCCCGGATAACCCCGAACCACGACGCCGGTACAACCAGGATAACGTACGCGGTGGTCGGCCGCACCACCAGTCAGATGACTGTCGACGCCGTCGTCGCCGGTCCAGACAACGGGACCGTCGAACTCGGTGGCGACGAGAAACGGCGGTTCGTCCTCGAGCTCACGCACGATTCGGCAAACAACCGTGTCGTCGAGCTCCGTCGATACAACTGAGCGGTCGAGCCGGCCCGTGGTCGGTACAGCGTCGCTCCGGGCCACGCGGGTCGTACGGTCGAAAAGTAATCATTAAACCGCGCCGCGACTGACCGTCTGGATATGCAACGACGAGCCGCGGCGGCGTACTTCCTGTTCTTCCTCGCCGTCAGTGTCGCAGCCTACGCGTACATTGGCGTCGCGGAGAGTCAGCGGCCGGCGGTGGAGCTGGAGGGGCCGGAGCTGACGAACGACAGCACCTTCACCAGTGGAGGCCAGACCTACACCGTCTCGAACGTCCAGATGTCAGGGGGCGGCGGTGGCCACGGTGGCGGCGGGTCGATGGCCGCAGAGCTCTCGTGGACGAACAACTCCTCGCAGTACACTGGGACGATAGAGGCCGGGTCGACGGTCACGCAGGACAACACGACCTACGACGTCAGTATCGACAACGCCACGGGCGCGCTGACACTCACCGCCCAGCAGAACGTGACCCAGCTGCTCCAGGACGACAGCGCGGTGTACGATTCGCTGGCGACCCGTGACGGTACCGACTACGTCGTCTATCGGGCGAACAACTCCACGCAGCCGGTCGCGGAGTGGCTGCCGGACCCGGAGACCGTGACGTACACGACCGGTGACCAGTACCCCTACCAGGCCGAGGGCGGCACCCAGACGACCACCATCACCAACGTGACCAACAGCAGCGCGACGGTCGAGTGGATCGCGCCGCGACAGAACACCGTCGAACTCAGCGAGGGCGGCAACGTCACGCTCGCCGACGGCCAGTACTTCGCGCACTTCCCCGACCACAGCACTGTCCAGGTCGTCAGTACGGACCAGTACTCACAGTACCAGGAGACCCTGGCCGCACAGAGCTACTTCCACGAGCGCAAGAACGGCCTCTGGGGTATCTCGATACTCAGCGGCATCGCGTCGGTACTGATGCTCGGGATGGCGTACCTCCCGAACCGCGGCTGATACGGGCTGGTGCGGTCGGCGCCGACCCGCGGTCGGTGCTATCCGTAACTCCACCGAGAAACTCCGCTTTCTACTCGTCGTTCTACGACGGACCCCCGCTCTCTACTCGTCGGTCCAGCTGATATAGGCGAGCACGGCCCCGAGGACGGCCATCAGCAGCGAGCCGAAAATCTGCACGGCTGCGCCGCCCATGGTCGCCTGTGTCGTCCACGGCGCGCCGATGATGGTCCCCGCCGCAGCGAGCACGAGGAAGACGCCAGCGGCGACACCCAGCGGTTTCAGCGGGTCGTCGAGTCCGTCCGTGAGTACGTTCATGTTCCACCGCTGGTCGGTGAGGATGGTAAATCATCCGGTCTGTGTCGTTCGCGAGGGTCGATAGGTGAGCGGAGCGAGCCTATCGTGAGTTGAACCGGAGGAAGACATGCTCGCTCACGTTCGTTCACTGTGCGTGCCTCCCAGGGTTCAACGCCCTCCATAGCTGCTCCGCTCCTCACGTCCGTTCGTCGCAGGAGCGGGCCGGGAGGGAGTTGAACCACGGAAAGACGATGGTCTCGCTACGCTCGACCCTGCGACTTTCCTGATTCAACTCCTTCCTGCCCGGTTCATTCACCGATTCGCGATGCTCATCGGTTCATTGCACGGGCCGGGAGGGAGTTGAACCCCCGACCATCTGGTTAAAAGCCAGACGCTCTGCCTAACTGAGCTACCGGCCCTCGATAGCAGGTGGGGGAACAGGCGGCTAAGTACTTACGGTCCGTCGCCGAGCGTCGATTCCAGTGACTCGGTGACGACCGAACTCGGGTCGGTCGCGTCGAGGGCGGCGCGCCGTCGGAGTTTGCAGTAGGCGTCGACGTCGATGTCGATGGTGAGCTTGCCGAGCTGGTACCCCTCGGTCGCGAGCGCATCCTCGATGGTCGCGCCGTCGTTGACGCCGCTGGCGACGGCGCGTATCTGTCGCACTGTCAGGTCGTGGTCCAGCGCGGCCCAGGCAAGCAGGAGACGGGCTTCTCCGGCCAGGCGGGCGATGTGTTTCGCGGCGGTGGGGGCGATCTCTCCTTTGGCGACGTGGACGCGAATCGAGCGCGGGAGGTCGTGGACACGGGACCACTTTCGGATAAAGGAGACGGTGGCGTCGCCGCCGGCTCGCTGTGCTGCGGCCTTGTAAGAGCCCTCGCCGCGGACGAGCGCGGCACACGCCGCGGCGCCCCGAAGCATGTAGACGTTGTCGTCCGCGCCGGCGGTGTTCTCGGAGAAGCGCCGCACAGTTTGGGCGGCGAGTTCGAGGCTCTCGGGGTCGTCGGGGTCGAACTCGACGGCCTCCTCGGCGTGTTGCCCGGTGAAGGTCGGGTCGCCGCGGATGACCGGTTTCCCGACCGGCGACTCCCGGTCGGTCGACGGTGCGTCGTCTGGCATCAGTACGGCGTTAGCGGTCCCAGCACAAAAGTATCCCGTCCGGGTGTGTGGCACCAGTGCTCGGGCGTCGAGGAGTGCATCTGAACCGTCGGGAAAACTGTGCTAGTCGTCCGATGCGCTCTCGCGCTCCTCGGACATGTGTTCCCAGATTTCGGTGCAGCCACAGCCGTCCTCGACGTTGTCGAGGTGGTCGGTGGTTGGTTCGTCTACTTCGGCGTCGGGTTCGTCGTGTGTCTGGTTTGCGTTCGTCATCGTTTCTGTTGGAGCGACGACGGCGTCGTCGCGTGTCGCTACTCCCTCGTAACAGCCCACTTACCTTAAGCCCGCACCCTCCTGTAAGAACAACCCACACTGCGGCTTACCGGCAACGCGTGCAGCTACCTTGTACGGCCGCTGACAAATCGGGCGTCGTGGTGGCTAGTCACACACACCGCAAGACAGCGGCTGGATAGTTCCGGCACCGGCGAAAGTTGACAGCGCCGATGCCCTCAGGTGTCACGGAAATCTAATGAGATGTAATGACGACCGACGTTCACCAGTTAGACGACGGCGCGTGGATATCCGTCAACGACTCCCGGGAGGTGAACGTCTCGGACCTGTGGCTCCTCGCGCAGACGGACTTCTGCGGGTGTGAACTGACCGATTTCCTCGCCGAGGGGTTCGTGAAAGTCGGCGTCGATTACCCGAATATCGAGGCTCGTATCGCCGGTCAGTGTATCGCCTGTGGCGAGAGCGGCGTCACGGACTGGCTGACCGTCGGGCGCGTCGTCGACCCCGATTCGGGGGAATTCTACGGCGTCGTCCACGAGAGCGTCCACTTCCCGGGCAAACACGCCGCCGATGGGGATTCGGAATAGGTGGCAATATTTTCCCGTTTCGGGTAGTGGGGGACACGGTTGACGAGAAGGCGTGTCGTATAAGGTTGGCTCTCTAGGGACCAGACAGAACTATCCATGCCCAGCAAAGTCGAAGGATGGAAAGACGAGGTCTACGGCAACGAGATTCGCGAGCACCTCATGGAGTTCGCGGAGGAGGGATGGGAGGCCATCCCGGAAGACGAACACGACGCGTGGTTCGAGCGCTTCAAGTGGTGGGGACTGTACCACCAGCGCTCGGGCCAGGAATCCTACTTCATGATGCGTATCGGGACACCGAACGGCGTCATCAAGCCTGGCCAGCTCGAGGTCATCGGCGAAATCGCCCGTGACTACGCCCGCGGTCCCGCCGACAACCCCGAGTTCGGCCCGGCCGTCTGTGACTGGACGACACGCCAGTCCATCCAGCTCCACTGGATCAAGCTGGAGGACATCCCGGACATCTTCGAGAAGCTCGAATCTGTCGGTCTTTCTACCCAGCAGGCCTGCGGTGACTCCTGGCGCAACATCGTCGGCTGCCCGGTCGCCGGCAAGGACAAACACGAACACGTCGACGCCTGGCCCGTCGCCGAGGAGCTCCACGAGACGTTCAAGGGCAACGACGACTACTCGAACCTCCCGCGCAAGTGGAAAGTCGCTATCACCGGCTGTGACGAGGGCTGTGGTCAGGGCGACATCAACGACCTCGCCTTCGAGCCCGCCGAGAAGAACGGCGAAGTCGGCTTCAACGTTCGCGTCGGCGGCGGCCTCTCCCGGAAGGAAGCCCGCCTCGCTCGTGACATCGACGTCTGGGTCCCGGCCGACCAGGCTGCCGACGTCGCCCACGGGATGTCCGCGCTGTTCCGCGAGTACGGCGACCGCGAGGACCGCTTCAACGCCCGCATCAAGTTCCTCATGGACGAGTGGGGTCCCGAGAAGATGCGCCAGGTCCTCCAGGACGAGTTCGTCGACTTCGAACTCGAGACCGCCGGCGAGGACATGCGCGAGAAGTACACCTACAACTCCGGCGGGCAGACGGGTCACAACGACCACGTCGGCATCAACGAACAGCCCGACGGCAACTACTACGTCGGCCTGAACGTCCTCGTGGGCCGGATGGGCGCCGAGGACACGCTGGAACTGGCCGAACTCGCCGACGAGTACGGCTCCGGCGAGGTCCGACTCACCCAGCGCCAGAACGTCATCATCATGGACGTCCCCGAGGACGAACTCGAGGAGCTGAAGAACGAGCCGTTGCTCGACGATTACTCCCCGAACCCCTCGCCGTTCATGCGTGGCTCTATCGCCTGTACCGGCACGGAGTACTGCTCGCTCTCTATCGTCGAGACGAAGAACCGCCAGGTTCGCTACGCCCGCTGGCTCAAGGACAACGTCGAGCTCCCCGCCGACCACGAGGACTTCCACATCCACCTCTCGGGCTGTACCGCCTCCTGTGCCCAGCCCCAGATCGCCGACGTCTCCCTGCGCGGCATGAAGACGCGCAAAGACGGCGAGCCCGTCGAGGCACTCGACATCGGCCTGGGCGGCGGTCTCGGCGAGGACCCGCGCTTCGCGGACTGGGTCGAGATGCGCGTCCCCGCCGACGAGGTGCCCGGTGCAATCAAGAACCTCGTCAACAGCTTCAAAGAACTGCGCGAGGACGGCGAGACGTTCCGTGACTTCGTCGAAGCGCGCGACGAGGAGACGCTGGCCGACCTCGTGGAGCCCGAGGAGACCGACTACGACGACCCGTATATGCACAACACGAAGATGACGTGGTACCCCTACGCGGAAGACGACGAGATGAGCGCCTCGCCCGCGCCAACGGACGGTCAGGGGAACTCGCTCGAAGCCGACGACTGAGGACCCATCGCTCGACGCGGTTTTTCCACGCGTTCGCTCGGCACGCGAGCAGCAAGCTTAATCAGCGCCAGTAATCTACTCTCGACTGGCAGCGGGAGGCCGGCCCCCGTGGCGCGAGCCATGAGGAAAGTCCCCCCACCCGTCGGACAGGTGACCGGGCACAAGCCCGGGGCGGGAGACCGTCGGCTATGGAACAGCAACGACACGTCGTCCGGGGACCGATGAGGTGTGCGAATCCCGAGCGGCAAGCCAGGGAGAGTTAACCCACCGAGGGCTAACGTGGTGTGCTGACGCCCACCGCGATATAACGTGGTCCGCCTTCGGCGGTCCACGCTCCCCGGACGGACCGATGGAACGGCGAATCCTCACCGGTGCAAGACCGCGTCGACAGGTAGTCCGACACCGCGTGTAAGCGCTGGACGCGGTCGCTCAGCCGAATGCCGGCCCGAACAGAAGGGGGCTTACTCCCCGCAGCCACAATCTACACGTGCGCCGAGTCCTACCGATAGCCAATGGATAGCCGACGTGCCGGCGTGGTCACACTGCTGGTCCTCCTGGGCGGGCTGGCCGGCTGTGGCGCTGTCGTCGAACAGGCGGAGTCGCTGACGGGCGGAGACGAGCATCCCTTCGCCGGCGAGACGGTAACTGTCGCTGTCGAGGGCACGGACCGCGAGCGGGCACTGGTCGCCGACGGGCTGGCCTACTGGGACCACAACGCCAGCGAGTACGCTGGCTTCGACGTCGAGTTCCAGGTGCTGGCACCGGGGGCGACGCCGGAAACCGGGACCGACGTGCACCTGCGCTTCGTCGAGACGGTGGGTGCCTGCGGTGACACCGAGTTCCCGGCCGGCTGTGCCCCACGTATCGACGCCTCGACCGGGGTCGACCGACCGGCGGCCGTCGAGGTCAGGCGCGGGCTGGCCGACGAGTCGACCCGGCTGGTCGTCCGGCACGAGGTCGGCCACCTGCTGGGCCTCGACCACACCGACCGACCGCGCGACGTGATGGCCCACGAGCGTGACCTGGCGACGCTGTCACAGCCCAACGCCACCGAGCGCGCGAACCCGTGGAACGACTCGACGCTGACGGTGGCGCTGGGTGGGGCGGGCGAGGTGCGGGACCGCTATCGGGCGGAACTCGACTACGCGCTCGAGTACGTCCGCGAGGGGGGCGACGGGGCGGTTCCCGCCGACGTCTCCGTCCGCGTCGTCGAGAGCGAGACCGCAGACATCACCGTCAGCCGCGTCTCGGCCGACGACTGCACGGCAGGCGAGGGGTCCTGTCTGTTCCTCGAAGGGACCGACCCGGACCAGGACGGCGCCATCGAGCGCTACACGAGCGCCGAGATACGGCTCGTCGGGCTCGACACCGACGCCGCGAGCTGGCACATCGCTTTCCAGCTCGTGGACACGTTCCACACTGGCGACGACCCCGACCGGCTGGACGATGCCGATACGCGCGAGCGCCGCGGTGCGTGGCACGGCTGACCTGGCTCCGATGGTTACAAGCCCGCGCCGGGCCCAGTCGCGGGTATGACCGCCGACGACCTCATCGACGCCGTCCGAGACGACCAGCAGACCGAGCTCTCCCGACTGGGCTCCTCGAAGACACTGTACGCGGACACGCGCGGGGAGATGGAGCCCGACGCCATCCACGCCGCCGCAGCGGCCCGTGAGGCTGCCGCCGCCGCGACCTTCGAGGCGTGGGCCGACGACGCTGCCGACGCGGCTGGCGCCCTCTTTGCCGACGCCGCGAGCGACGCGAGCGAGCGGCAGGGCGAGACCGAGCCAGCCGACCGCGAGTTCCATATGCACGAGACGCTCGACGCGCTGGATGCCACTATTGAGCGTCTGGGCGGGCTCGTCGGCTGGACGCTCGTCGACAAGAAGGTCAAGGAGCAGCTCACCGGCTTTTTCACCGGGCAAGCGGACCCACAGACCGCGAGCAACTACCGCAGCGCCGGTAGCGAGGTCGAGGAACTGCGCGCTGAGGCCGCCGACCTGCTGGAAGAGACCTGCGAGGGTGACGAGGACTGGGCGGCCGCAGAGGGCGCCGCCATCGACGTGGTCGCTGCGGCCTACGACGACTACGTCGAGACGCTCGAAGACCTGGGCGTTAATCCGAAGGACGTCTGTTAAAATATCGGCGCCGCGTCGCGAAGCGGTACCGCGGAGAGTCCGTGCGTCGTGGACCACCGCAGCAAACAGGAAGCGGGTGACGACTGTCGTTCGGATCGCCACTTCCTGCTGACTCTGTTCGTATTCAGATCAGCCTCCGCACCCAGAGCTGAAATAACCGTTCCTCCACAAACTGAGGAACTCGCTCAACGACAACGCCATAATGCGACACCTCCTACATGCCCCAGATTGCACCTTAGCATGCACTAATCAACACAAATTACAATAAAATAAACCTTTTTGTTGCCTGAAAATAAAGGGCTGGATATTCTACACCACTCTTACGGGGGTAACAGGCAGTTCGGTGCGCCCTGGTCGTGACTGAGACCCGTCTATTGTTGCGATTTTGCGTCTGGACCGATGCTACGGTCGCCGCCAGCCGACGATACGCTTCTGTGTTCCTTCTGGCCTGTCCGAGCCGGCCGAATCCGAATTCGGTTCGAGAGGTGGCTGCATAATTTCCACAGTCCATCACAGATAAAACGACAGATCCAGTACATAGCAGGGTTCGTGCAGTGCGGTCACACGAGCCGTTGTCGAAACTGACGACAGTAAATTTCAAGCATAGATTTTATTTGAATATATAGAGTGTTGCCTGTAATGAAAACAGGGCGCGGAGCCACAGCTACTACCGGGCAGGACTCGGCTGCAGGCGCATCGGAGGGGGTGATACAGCCGATTATATCGGTGGACGGACTGAAAAAATCCTACGGCGACGGCGATACAGCAGTTGACGCCGTCAAGGGCATCGATTTCGCTATCAGACCGGGCGGCGTCATCGGCATTCTCGGCCCGAACGGAGCCGGCAAAACGACGCTCATAAAGATGATTCTCGGACTCATCGTCCCGACGGAAGGGACAGTCGAGGTCGACGGGGTGGACGTCCACGAGGACACCACTACTGCCCACGAAAAGATGGGCGCGATGCTCGAGGGCGCGCGGAACTCCTACTGGCGACTCTCGGTCCGGGAGAATCTCGAAATTTTCTCCGTTATCGGGGGGAACGATTATCGAAAACAACAGCAGCGCATCGATACGTTGTTGACGCAGTTCAATCTGGATGAGAAAGCGGATACGGTCGTTCGAGAACTGTCCCGTGGGCAGAAACAGAAGGTCTCGCTTCTGTGCACGTTGGTTCGAAATACGGATGTCGTGTTTCTGGACGAACCGACGCTCGGTCTCGACGTCGAGAGCGGTCGCGAACTGCAGCGGGAAATCCGCCGACTCTCCGAGGCAGACGGTCGGACTGTTATTATCCTGAGCCACGATATGCGACTCATTCGGTCGCTCTGTGACCGCGTGATGATTATGGACGATGGGGAGGTCGTCGAAGACAACACGGTCGAAAACCTTGTCGAGATATTCGACGCGAACGTCCACGAGGTAACAGTCACCGGTGAACTCGATAAGGAGACGGAGGCCGCTATCGAGTCCGTGTTCACTCTTCTCGGTGTCGAACGAGGGGAGAAGACGACGATACACGTCGAGCTTTCACGGGAGGAGTTCTACCAGTTTACGAGGCTACTGGAACGGTCGGGACTGTTGATCGACTCCTTTGACGCACAGGAAGTCGAGTTCGACGATATCTTCCTTCGGTTGACTGATGGGGCGTCCGACACCGGGCGACTGGGGAGGGAGCAATGAGTAACGTTTCAGCGACGGAGTCCGGCGTGGGACAGTCCGACACTGATAGTGGCACGGGCTCGTTACTCCTGTTCTGGACCGTTCTCCGGATGAATCTGTTACTGATGATTCGGTACCGACTCAACTTCGTCGCTCAGATAGTCGGTATGTATCTGTTCTTTGGAGTGATATTTTTCGGCGGCTCGGCTGCCGCCGAGAGCGTCGGTGGTATGAGTGCATTCGGAGGGACGTTCGATGCGATTATCGTCGGCTGGTTCCTGTGGACGATGGCCCAGAGCGCCTACGGAAGCCTCTCGTCCGAAATCACGCAGGAGTCACGGTGGGGAACGCTCGAACAACTGTATGTGTCGCCCCATGGGTTCGGCCGTATTCTGGGGATGAAGGTCCTTGCAAACATACTCCTCAGCATGGTGATGGGGCTGATAATGTTGGTACTGATGTTGGTGACCACCGGACGGTCACTCGCACTCAACTTCGTGACTATCATTCCAATTACCGTGCTTACGCTCCTGACCGCGGTCGGTGTCGGCTACATCTTTGCCGGACTGGCACTCGTGTACAAGCGGGTGGGCAGCGTCTCGCAACTCGCGCAGTTCGCTCTTCTGGGATTCATCGCGGCACCGGCCGCCGACGTTCCGCTCCTCAAGCTGCTCCCACTCACACAGGGCTCCTCGATGCTCCAGCAGTCGATGCGTGCAGGCGTACAGCTCTGGGAGTTTGCACCGCTCGATATCGTGATTTTGCTCGTCGCGGGCATCGGTTATCTGACGGCCGGCCACCTGGTGTTCATGTTCTGTTTGAACCTCGCCAGAAAACGTGGCGTGATGGGACATTACTGAATCCGGGGAACTACCGCCCCGCGTCTCGGCAACCGCTCTTCGCGCACTGTGACCGCCGTCGAGCGTGACGACCACGCGGCTCAAGTCCCTCCAGCCCCATCCACGGATAATGAGCGACGCAGGCGGCCCCCTCTCCATCGACCGTCCGGACGCCGACACCGAGTTCCGCGTCGACGCGCCCTTCGACCCCGCCGGCGACCAGCCCGAGGCCATCGAGCAACTGGCCGAGGGGTACCGACAGGGGATGGACACCCAGACCCTGCTAGGCGTGACGGGGTCGGGCAAGACAAACACCGTCTCGTGGGTCGTCGAGGAGATACAGCAACCCACGCTGGTCATCGCCCACAACAAGACGCTGGCGGCCCAGCTCTACGAGGAGTTCCGGAACCTGTTCCCGGACAACGCTGTCGAGTACTTCGTCAGCTACTACGACTACTACCAGCCCGAGGCCTACGTCGAGCAGACGGACACCTTCATCGACAAGGACGCCTCGATCAACGACGAGATAGACCGGCTGCGCCACTCCGCGACCCGTTCCTTGCTCACGCGGGACGACGTCATCGTCGTCGCCTCGGTTTCGGCCATCTACGGGCTGGGTGACCCGCGCAACTACATCGACATGTCGCTCTCTATCGAAGTTGGTCAGGAAATCGACCGGGACGAACTGCTGAAACAGCTCGTGGACCTGAACTACGAGCGCAACGACGTGGACTTCACCCAGGGCACGTTCCGAGTCCGGGGCGATACGCTGGAAATCTATCCGATGTACGGCCGCTACGCCATCCGCGTGGAGTTCTGGGGCGACGAGATAGACCGGATGCTGAAAGTCGACCCGCTGGAGGGGGAGGTCAAGAGCGAGGAACCCGCCGCGTTGATTCACCCCGCCGAGCACTACTCCATCCCCGAGCAACGCCTCGAACGCGCTATCGAGGAGATAGAGGAACTGCTCGAACAGCGCATTCGGTACTTCGACCGCAAGGGCGACGCCGTCGCCGCCCAGCGCATTGAGGAGCGGACCACCTTCGACATCGAGATGATGCAGGAGACGGGCTACTGCTCGGGTATCGAGAACTACTCGGTGCATCTCTCGGACCGCGAGAGCGGTGAAGCTCCCTACACGCTGCTCGATTACTTCCCCGAGGACTTCCTCACAGTCGTCGACGAGTCCCACCAGACGCTCCCCCAGATTCGCGGCCAGTTCGCCGGAGACAAGAGCCGGAAGGAGAGTCTCGTCGAGAACGGCTTCCGGCTGCCCACCGCCTTCGACAACCGGCCGCTCACCTTCGAGGAGTTCGAAGCGAAGACCGACCAGACACTGTACGTCTCGGCGACGCCGGCCGACTACGAGCGCGAGGAGAGCGAGCAGATCGTCGAACAGATCGTTAGGCCGACACATCTGGTCGACCCCGCCGTCGAGGTGGCCTCGGCGACCGGGCAGGTCGAGGACCTCATGGGCCGCATCGAGGAGCGGACAGAGCGAGACGAGCGGGTGCTCGTCACCACCCTCACCAAGCGGATGGCCGAGGATTTGACGGAGTACCTCGAAGAAGCGGGCGTCGACGTGGCCTATATGCACGACGAGACGGACACCCTGGAACGGCACGAACTCATCCGCTCGCTGCGGCTGGGCGACATCGACGTCCTCGTCGGTATCAACCTCCTGCGGGAGGGACTTGACATCCCGGAGGTCTCGCTGGTCGCGATTCTGGACGCCGACCAGGAGGGGTTCCTTCGCTCGGAGACCACACTCGTCCAGACGATGGGCCGTGCGGCCCGCAACGTCAACGGCGAGGTGGTGCTGTACGCCGACGAGCGCAGTTCGGCGATGGACGCCGCCATCGAGGAGACCCAGCGTCGCCGGCGCATCCAGCAGCAGTACAACGAGGAACACGGCTTCGAGCCGACCACCATCGAGAAGGCCGTCGGCGAGACCAACCTCCCCGGAAGCAAGACCGACACCGGCGGTATCAGCGGCGACGGACCCAGCGACGAGGACGAGGCCACGGCCCAGATACAGCAACTCGAAGAGCGCATGGAGGAGGCCGCCAGCAACCTGGAGTTCGAACTCGCGGCGGACATCCGTGACCGCATCCGGGAGCTACGCGAGGAGTTCGACCTCGACGGGGGCGAAGACGAGGGTGGCGTGCCTGCTCCGGGCCCCGAGTTCTGAGTGGCCGACTGCGGGTTCTCATCTGTTCCGGCCACCCGGGTTTATTTTCGGCGCTATCGTTGTGTCGGTATGACCGTCTACGAGACCGACGTGCCGGGCGTCGGCAAGAAGTTCGAAGTGGAGATAGACAGCAGCGAACGGCTCGTCGTGCTGTTACACCACGACGGCAAGCGGGAGGTCTTCCACAAGCCCGACCCCGACGCGGACGCAGAGCGACTCTTTACTCTCTCGGGGAAGCTGGCCCGGGAGGTCGGCGCTATCCTCCAGGGGGCGTACTTCCAGCCCGTCGAGACCGACGAGGTGGAGGTGCCACTGGGCGAGGCCATCATCGAGTGGCTCGACGTGAGCGAGGACGGCGAGCTCGTCGGCGAGACGCTCGGTGAGGCGAACCTCCGCCAGCGGACCGGGGTTTCCGTCATCGCCATCCAGCGCGGTTCGGACACCGTTCCCAACCCCGGCCCGGAAGAGACGGTAACCGCAGGCGACATCCTCGTCACGCTCGGGACCCGTGAGGAGCTTGCCGAATTCGAAGCGCTCGTCGAGTCGGACGACAGCTGAGATGGCCGAGCTGCTGCTCGAAGTCGGCATCGCGCTGACTGCCGTTGCACTCGCCGGTGCGCTCGCCAACCGCGTGGGGCTGTCGGTCATCCCCGCGTACATCGTCGTCGGTATCCTCGTCGGCCCGAACCCGCCCTCGTCGGTGCTCGGGGTCTCGCTCAATTTGGTCAGCGACAGCGAGTTCATCCAGGTGCTCGCGGAGCTCGGTATCGTCTTCCTGCTCTTTTTCCTCGGGCTGGAGTTCAGCGTCGACCAGCTGCTGCGCGACCGCGGGCGCATCAGCGCTGCCGGTGGCGTCGACTTCGCCGTCAACTTCGGTCTCGGCGTGGTCATCGGGTTCGCTTTCGGCTGGACGCTGCTTGAGACGCTGTTTCTGGCGGGCGTGGTCTACATCTCCTCCAGCGCCGTCATCACCAAGTCGCTCATCGAGGAGGGGTGGATCGCCAACGACGAGAGCGGCCCCATCCTCGGGACACTCGTCTTCGAGGATATCCTCATCGCCGTGTACCTCGCGATACTCGCGGCGGTTGCCGGCGGTGGCGACCTCGAATCGGCCGCGCTCTCGGTCGGTACCGCCTTTCTCTTTCTGGGCGGACTCACCGCCGTCGCGTGGTACGGCTCGGGCTGGCTCGACCGCTTCTTCCGGACCAGCTCCGACGAGCTGTTCATCCTCCGCATCGTCGGCGTGACCACGCTGGTCGCCGGTGCGGCCCTGGCACTGGGTGTCAGCGAGGCCGTCGCAGCCTTCTTCCTGGGTACCGGTATCAGCCAGACCGCCCACGTCGAGCGCATCGAGCACATCGTCGCACCTGCTCGGGACATCTTCGCGGCGGTGTTTTTCTTCAGTATCGGGCTCACGACCGACGTGACCCTCATCGCGGGCGTGGCTGCGTTGCTCGCGGTCGCGGTCGTCGCGACTACCGTCGGCAAGTTCCTCAGTGGGACGTTCTCGGGACGGTTCTACGACCTCGACCGGCGTCGCTCGCTGCGCGTGGGGCTGGGACTGGTCCCCCGCGGGGAGTTCTCGCTTGTCATCGCCACGCTGGCGGCCGGTATCGGAACCGGCCGACTAGCCACGGTCTTGCCGGCCTTTACCGTCGGCTACGTCCTCGTGATGAGCGTCCTCGGGTCGGTGTTGATACAGCAGGCCGACACCATCACTGACGCGCTGGGCGCGCCGTCCGGGTAGCCCGTGGGGCCCCTGTCGACCGTATTGTGGGTTTTTCAGATCCGTACCGGCGATACTGGGACAGCCCCCATCACGACAGTATGTATGCAATGTGGCAACGTTTCTCGCAACCGATAGTTCTATATGGTGGTGTGGTATACCATAGCATGTATGGCGAGCGCACCGAGATCCGACGAGATGTTCGACGAGTTCCTTTCGCAGCGCGGTCACGAGGTCGACGACGTTGGATGGGAGGAAAACTACAACAAGAAGCAGTGTCCCGACTGTGGCGGGCTACACGGGTCGGCCGCAAGCGAGTGCTCGGTGTGTGGCTGGACACCCGTAAACTGACCCGGCGTCTCGCGGTTCACTTTTCGCGGTTCGGCGCGCGCCCGTGTGTCCGTCATTCTCGCTGTGACTGAGAGCGACGCTACGCTCGTCAGTGGGTATCACCGTGGAGCCAAACCCCGGCCGACTGGGGTCAGGAGTCGGCCGGGGCGTGCTCGATAGAGAGAGAGACGTGGGATGTCAGACAGCGTCGAGTGACGCGTGCAGGAACATCCCGATGACGAAATGCCTGTATGCCGCTTCTTCGATCTGTGACGCTGCCGTTTCGGCGTCGTCGATCGAGTACTGTTTGGTCTGCACCAGTTCGTGAACGGTGAGCGTGTCATCCGCTTCGAGGTCGTGCAGACGCGGATACACCGTGCCCGGACTCAACTGCGCGTCGAACTGACGCGACAGTGCCTCCATGAGCCCTGTCCCGTGTGTCTCATCGTCCGACAACGCGATCATCGCGAGCAGGATTTCGTCCAGACTCTGGGTCACAAGCCCGTCATCGACGGCGACGTCGCCGTCGGCGATATCGTCGATGACCGAAGCCAACAGCGACTCCGGGATGGCGTCACGACTGGCGCTACCATGGGCGGTTGGGTCGGTCGACCCGACGAGGGGGGTCAGTCGCTCGTCGGCTCGGTCGCCCATCGTCTTGCCCGTCGTCACGCGACGGAGGTTGTCTCCGGACATCGTTAATCTGGACGCAATCCGCATTAGCGTGTAGCGACGCCGACATCATATAAACCCCTCAGCGTTTTCCGAGCGTGAAACAACCTCCATGCTCGTAAACGCTTATATGAGATGGGGAGTAGGAATGGATAGTGGCAGAGGACAAGAGCATCGAGGAAATCCTCGATACAATCGGTGACCAGCACGCCCGACGCGTGCTGGCCGCCATCAGTCGGGAGGCCCAATCTGCGAAAGACCTCGCCGAGCAGTGCGACCTCTCCCTACCGACCGTCTATCGACGTATCGAGCTACTGGACGAGTACGACCTGGTGAAAGACCACACGCTCGTCGCCGAGGACGGCAACCACTACAAGGTGTACGAGTCAAACTTCGAGTCGACGGTCATCTCGCTCGAAGACGAGGAGTACAAGGTCCGCATCTACCGCGAGGAGAACCTACCCGACCGATTCAGTCAGCTGTGGGACGAGCTAAACCCCGAATAACCATGGATAGAGGGCACTAACCGATGCAAAGCGGGGTCGCTGTCGCGCGCGGGGCGCTCGTACTGATGCGGATGGTCGTGTTCGGGCTCACCCTCGGAATCACGCTCATCAGCTTCCAGGCCTACCGGAAACGCCCCTCCGAACGGCTCCAGTACGCCTTCGTCGGCTTCGCCTTTATCAGCATGGGCGTCGCCATCACCAGCGTCATCACGCAGCTCTCCACCGGCCAGACCGGGGCCCTTGCCGATGTATTCTTCCAGATGGCCGAGACGATTCCGTTCATCATCGGCTTTGCCATGTTGTACGTCTCGCTGTACCGGTAGGAGATGTGACATGGCATAGTTATATATTCGTTGACAGCAACGTCTCAGTAGATGCTGTCCGCCACCGGGACAGTATCGGAGAGAGGGTATGCCAGAGTGCCAGAACTGTGGGTCCTTCGTAACGAAGGACTACGTCCGTGTGTTCACGCCGTCCGACACTGATGACCCCCGGGTCTGTCCCGCCTGTGAGGATATGATCCGGGACGGGGCGGAGATTCGAGAAGCACGTTCACCACGGCAACCGTAGCATCGTCACACAACTACGCTGTCGGCTGTCGACCGGTCACCCGCACGCGCTGGTGCGGGTGGGCTGGGACTGACCATCGGCAGTGTTGCCGCCGTTTTTCCAAAGCACGTTGTTTATTGGGGGGGACCTCTAGTATATGTGCAATGACTGATTCGACCACCGAGGTTGTCCGCCTGTTCGGTGGGCCGGGGAGCGGGAAGACGACTGCCCTGCTGGACCGAGTCGAGGAGCTGCTCGAAGACGACGACGTCGATTTCCGCGACGTACTGGTGGTTTCCTACACCCGTGCGGCGGCCGCCGAAATCCGTGAACGGCTGGCCGAGCGACTCGACGTGACCCCCCGAGCGCTGCAGGGGAACGTCTGTACGATGCACGCCAAGGCCTACGAACTACTCAATCTCTCGCGGGGCGACGTGGTCGGCGAGAGCGACAAGGAGGAGTTCTGTGACGAGTTCGGTATCGAGTTCGAGGACGAGTACGAGGGGTCACGGCGGCGGTCGGCCCGCTCGACGACACTCGGCAACAAGATCATCGCGACGAGTCAGTGGCTCCAGCGCACCCGCCGTGACGTCGCTGACTGGTACGACGTCCCGTTCAAGTGGGACGACGAGGAGGTCCGGCTTCCCCCCGAAATCGACGACAACGCCCAGACTGGGAACAAGTACACGCCGACGTGGCCCACCGACGACGACCGCGTCGACGTCCCCGCCGCTATCCGGGGCTGGCGGACCTACAAGGGCGACAACGACCTCACCGGCTTCGCCGACATGCTCGAACGTGTCGCCCAGCGCTCCCTGCTCCCGAACGTCGATTACCTCATCATCGACGAGTTCCAGGACATCACGACGTTGCAGTACGACGTCTACGAGGAGTGGAAACCCCACATGAAGCGGGTGCTCATCGCCGGCGACGACGACCAGGTCGTCTACGCCTGGCAGGGCGCCGACCCCGACCTCCTGCTCGAAGAAGACGTCACACAGGACGAGATTCTCCCCAACTCCTACCGGCTGCCCTCGCGCATTCTCAACGTCGTCAATCGCGAGGTCCGCCACATCGAGAAGCGCCAGGAGAAAGACCTCAACCCCCGCAAGGAGGGCGGCCGCGTCGAGGCGGTCCAGAACCCTTCGATGTTCGACCTGGCACGGAACGTCATCGGCACCGTCGACCAGGCCGACGAGACCGTGATGGTCCTCTTTCGGGCGCGCTACCAGATGTTCCAGTTCATCGATGAGTTCATCGACGAGGGCATCCCCTTCTCGTGTCTGACCGACCAGCGGATGTGGACCGACCGCCTGAGCCAGTACGTCGCCGCCATCGAGGCCGTCGAGAACGACGAGCCCCTCTCCGTGCTGGAGGCCCGCCGCCTGGCCGATATGCTCGCCGATTCGGCCTTCGGCACCGGCGAGCGCGACGACTTCTTCGACGCGCTGGAGGACATCGAGGAGGACCACGAGGCCGACGACATCGCCGAAATCGAGATCGAGCCCGACGTCGTCACCGACCACGTCCCCTTCGTCCCAGACCCCGCCTCCGCCAGCGATATGCTCCGGAAGGTCACCAACTTCCAGGAGCGCACCGTCGGCGCCTACTTCGCGGGCGAGTACCAGGGGATGGACCCCAACTGCGTCCGTCTGGGCACCATCCACTCCGCGAAGGGTCGCGAGGCCGACCACGTCTTCGTCGCCACCGACCTCACCGAGAAGGTCGTCGAGCAGATGGCCGCCACGGTCGAGAAAAAGGGTGTCGAGGTCCCCGAAGTAGAGGAGTTCACCAAACACACGAGCCCCGTGCCCACGCTGACCGACAACGAGCGCCGGGTCTTCTACGTCGGGATGTCCCGCGCCCGCGAACGACTCGTCCTCATGGAGAACCTCGTCGACGGCGCGCCGACCCTGCCCATCGACGTGTTGCTGGAGAACGCCCCCTCCGAGCGCTCTATCGAGGAACTGCTCGACGAGGCCGGCGAAGCCGTCGCCGCCGACTAATTACTCGCCGTTCTCGGAGTCGGACGCCTCGGTCTCGACCACTTTCCCGACTGTCTCCTCCGCGACCTTCCCCGGTACGTCCGTCGGCGTCGTGAGATACTCCTCGACGAGGACCAGCCCGACCGCGATGCCGACGTACAACGCTCCGGCGAGCAGTTCCCCGCGAATCAGGTGCTCCGCGCCGAACAGCGCTATCGGGATGGCCAGAACGAGTGTGGCAGCCAGCCCAATCGTCTCCAGGATTCCCCGTGCCATGGCTAGGGGCTTGCGACGACGGGAGAAAAGGCCAGCGGGATGGCTCACCAACAGCTGGGACTCCCAAACAGCTTACTGACAGCCAGAAAGCCCCGGCCGTGTCGACTCGGGGGGCTTGCTGCGCTCCTCGGCCTTCGGCCTGCGGTGCTTGCGTCGCCCGCCTTCGTCGACACGGCCGCCCCTTTCAGTCCACCCGTAGCCAGTTGACCAGCCGGCATGGGTGGGACTGAAAGGGGCCGACCGCTCGGGGAAGCTCGACGATGTCGCCGAAAGACGGCAGCGCCGTCTTTCGAGATGATGAAAATCGTCGGCGGCGATTTTCAGATCACAAGCACTGGAAGGAACGAAGTGACTGAAGTCGTTCGAAAGGCGCTGCACGCCTTTCGTGATGACGAGAGACCGGGGGTCTCTCGAACCACGCACAGCGAGACGCGCGACCCGTGCGGTCGGGGGCTTTCTGGCTGTTCACAGGCACAGTCGCTCAATCACTGACGACTGCTAGCGGGGAGTACGTTCTTACCTTCGGACACAGAACGACGAATTATGCTAGTCGGCATCGTCTCGGACACGCACGACAACGGCGAACAGGTCGACGCAGCAGTCGAGGCGTTCGAAGAGCGGGGGGTCGAGACGGTCGTCCACTGTGGCGACTTCGTCGCGCCCTTCTCGGTGACGCCGTTCGACGGCGACTGGGACTTCTATGCGGTGCGGGGCAACAACGACGGTGAGTGGGCCGTCGAGGCCACCGTCGACGACTTCGGCACCTACATGGGCGAGATGGGCGAGCTCACGCTGGATGGGCAGGAAGTAGCGGTGTATCACGGTACCAGCGGGGCCATCGTCGACGCGCTGGTCGAGTGTGGCACCTACGACTACGTCTTCCACGGCCACACCCACGAGGCGGGGACCGAGGAGTACGAGGGGACGGTGCGGGTCAACCCCGGCGGGATTGCGATTCCGCCCGCGCCGGGCGCGTTCTCGGTCGCGACGCTGGACACCGAAAGCGGCGAACTAGAATTTCACGAACTGGAGTGACGGTTCGACTCAGTCGGCTGACGCGCCGGCATCTGCTGCCGTGTGCAGCGGGAACTGAAACGAGAAGTCGACGTTCTCGACACCCTCGCGGAGTTGGGGCTTCTTGCGCTGTCCGTCGACTTCGAACTCGACGACGCCCAGTGATTCGAGCTCTTCGAGGTTCCGATGGACGTCACGGTAGTCACGGTCGACGACCGTAGCGGCGTCCTGGATGCTCTCGGGCTGGTGTTCGACTATCGCTTCGATGAGCTTCAGGTTCCGCTCGCGCATCAACTGCTCGACGTCGCCGTACTCCTCGAAGTTCAGGACGAACCGGACGTCCTGCTCGACAGCCTCGCCGGTTTCGCCCGCTTGGGCACGCCGCAGTCGCTTCTCAGCCGCGTCGCGGTGGTCATCGCGTTGCTTGAACGTGATTTTGAGTGTGTTTGCTTTCATTGTCGGGATTCCACCTCGTCGACGAATTGTCGCCGGAGCGCCAGCATTCCGGGGAAGTCGATTTCCTCGACACCGTCGGCCGTGTGGCGCTCGTGGCGTCCGGGCGTCTCGTTCTCGTTATCGTAGCGTAGGATGGTTCCCCGGCCGTCGGTGTAGCCGTAGTGAAGCGCGTAGCGATAGCCGCTCGGAAACTGGGGGTCGTCCGTCTGCAGTATCTTCCGACGGATGACCGTCTCGCCCACACGGTCTTCGACGTCCTCGATAACCGTGTACCCCATCGCTACAGTATGATACGAATCCCATAGTGATAGTTCTATGGGGGCGGTCCCATAGGAACAGTATCGAGAGGAAAATTGTTCAGACGTCCGGTTCGACGACCCGGTCTTCGCCGTCGAAGTGCGCGGAGTTGTCCTGCGGGCGGTAGTTCAGGGCCTCTTTGGCGCGGTCGATGGAGTAGTACTTGCGGTCGTTGTGCCTCGCTGCGCTCGGCAAGTCTCGCTCGTCAGTCGGTTCGGAGCAATAATGAACTCGCAACAGAACGCCCCGGACCAACACGCACAGACACTCGAACCACTGGCACCTGCGGAAGCACAATCACTCTATCTCCAGTCACGACAGGATGAGTTAGCCGACCGTTCACTCCAGCTCCACGAGAAGCACGTCGGGTCGTTCGTGGAGTGGTACACCGATAAGGCCGGGTCAGAGGCGAATATGAACGACGTGACGGCCCGTACTGTCCATGAGTATCAGCTGCACATCAAAGGCGGATTCGCTCAATCTACGGTAAGCATCTATCTCAGTACTGTCCGGCAATTCGTGGAGTTTTGTGAAAGTATAGATGCTGTAGTGGGCGGGACGTCTCAGAAAATCGTTCTCCCCGACCGCGACCGCAATGCTCGCACTGAAATGCTGGAATCAGACGACGCGACCGCGATACTGTCGTATCTACGCAAGTACCACTACGCAAGCCGTACGCACGCGCTCATGGCGCTCCTCTGGCACACGGGGATTCGGACGGGGACAGTACGGGCGCTTGATGTGAATGACTTAGACGCCGAACGCGAGCGTCTACGGATTCGCCATCGTCCCGATACGGATACGCCGCTGAAGAACACTGAGAAGGCCGAGAGATACATTGCACTCTCTGCCGAGGTGAGCGAAATTCTCGAAGACTACGCCGATAAGGCCCGCCACGGCGTAACTGACGACCACGACCGAGAACCGTTGTTTACCACCAGACAGGGTCGGCCAGCGAAGAACTCTATCAGACGGAATATCTACGCAGCTACGCGTCCCTGTGCGACGGGTCGAGGCTGTCCACATAACAAGGACCCAGATACCTGCGAAGCTGCACAGCGTACCAACGACGCCTGCAAATGTCCCTCTACAGTCTCGGGCCATCCTGTGCGACGTGGTGCTATTACCCATCACCTTCGTCAAGATGTACCCGAGAAGGTCGTTTCCGACCGTATGAACGTCTCGCAGGACGTTCTCGATGAACACTACGACCGTCGGACTGAAGACGAAAAGGCAGAGCAGCGGAGGCAATTCCTCTCTAACGTGTAGCCTCCTTTCGACGTGGCTACGTCACCGAGGCGTTGAACGCCGGACAGCCGAAGAAGGTGACTCTTGATAGGTGGTGTGATAGAAATATCTTGGAGAAATTCTATCTCTGGTCCAATTTACTAACTAATGCGACCGATTTTCTTTCAGCGGTTACTCTTGGTTAGTCTCGACACGATTAGCCCTCTGATAGTATGCAATCGCCAGCAGATTGCCTATCACGTACGCACCCCACGCTTGTTTATCAGGTAAGAAGCGAGTGAGTCCTCCTATGAGACCGCTGGTTATGAACAGAAGATATGTCTCATCGACCTTCCCGCCGACTACCTGTAATGCTTCATAAGTTCGCTGAAATGCGAACCGAACATGAAACTGATAAAGGAAATTTTCAATTTCTATATCAAGCCTTCGTTCAGATTCGACAGTCGTTGCATTGTTGGCCTCTCCTAACTGGCTGGGACCGTAATCCACAGAATTAAAACTTGGTTCTATTTGTCCCGGGATATTCATTTCAGAGAACATACCGGGAGCGTGCGTTAGTTCATGCGACAGTCTGGATAGTGGAAAAGTGATTTTCGGTAGTTCAACAGCGGAGGCAACCTCTTGGGAGATAGGTTGGCCTACATTCGCCAGCGGGGCCAACTGTTTCGACATATCCAACCCAGCCAGCGGGGCCAACTGTTTCGACATATCCAACCCAGCCAATGGGGCTAATTCTTCCGACATATCCAACCCAGCCAATGGGGCTAATTCTTCCGACATATCCAACCCGTTGAGTGCGAACGACTGAGTCATATCTAACCCAGCAAGAAAAGACAGGTCTTCCGAAATATTTGGATATTCACCGGAGCAGTCGTCAGACATCTTTTGTATACTAAGATTACAATTAAAAAAAGAGTTGCGCCGTATCACTAATTCGGTGGAAGTTCACACCGATTTCCAGAGCCTATAGAACAAGAAGAAAAACACGCTAATAGTCACAAATGGAAGTAGGATTAAAAGTAGAGATTCACCCCAGTAGGTGACAGTCTGACTGCCGAATCTTTGATGTATGAGAACTACCCAAAGAAGCCAAGCAACCCCAGCGACACCAATCAAAAGGCTCGCAAAAAATACTTTGATGCCAAACTGCCAGCCAGACTCTGCGTGACTGAGAAGCCAATTCGGAACACTCTCCGGTGCGCCATATTTTCTCGCCATGAATCCGAGGCCGAGCAAGAAACCGATGACAGTTCCACTCGCCACTCCAAGAACATAATCTACTCTCAGTACTGCTTCTGCGACAACACCGAGTATTAGTGTGGATAAGAAAGTTCCAAAAAACGCGGCAAGCCAATTACTAAAGTTAGATGAATCAGATTCTGTCATCGGTTGTTATCTTCATACGTAGTTCTGAACGAGGCAAAATGTAACCCCCAGTTACCACACTAATTCCAATGAAGTTCGCTCGGTTTGCACCATTTTAAAAGGGGCTCGCTACAGAGAGTATAGCAATGGACCGGGACGAGATTGACGAGTACGTCCAGCGGTGTCAGCAGCTTATCGAAGCCTCACCGCAGATGGACGAGGAAAACACGAAGGTCAAACTCATTCAGCCGTTTCTGGAACTCCTCGGGTGGGACCTCTACTCTACCGAAGTCGCGCTGGAATACACTATCCCGATGGCTTCAGGAAGTACGCACGTCGATTATGCTCTTCTCGTAGGGGATTCGCCTGTGGTCTTCGTTGAAGCCAAGCCAGTACGGTCTACCCTCACTGACAGCGAAGTTCAGCAGCTGCGGAGTTATATGCGACAAGAACTTGATGTGGACTGGGGAATTCTGACCAACGGAAAATCCTTCGAGGTTCTGACCAAGAACCACCGTGGCAACGGAGGAGAGGAGGTGTCTGTCGCTCAATTTAACCTCGATGACCTATCCGATAACCCCGGTGTGCTGGAACTACTTACGAAGGAGTCGATACGCTCAGGGAAATCGGACGAAGTCGCGGAGCAGGTCGCAGAGACAAACCGGGCAATCCGGCATCTACAAGAAAACGAAGACAGCGTCACTAAGGCTGTGAGCGAGGCGGTCGAAAAAGAGGTTGGAGAACTTACGATTGACCTCGAAGAACAGTCGCGGGAGTTCACACAGAACCTCGTCTCTGTCCTACGAGAACAGCGTCACTTCGTTAGTGATGAACCTCTATCCAAACCCGATAAGGCCGCGAGAGCATCCGGGGACAAAAACGAAACCACACACAGCACCGAAACACCAGAGGATAGTATCTCTCCAGTGCCAGATGTCTCTGATTTCAAGACAGATACGGACAAGCGGTTTTATAAACGGCTCAAAAACAAGTCAGATTCACAGCCTGCAGTTTACAGGAGATTAATTAGAAATGAGGGAAAAGTATCACGACCAAGATTTGATGAATTAGCAGAAAAAGAGGGATTCAATCCGGGTGGTGGGGGACACAATGCCTCTCTGCTGGTCTTGGAAAGAGTAACAGACGAAATCGAACGCCGAGGGAGGGGTGATGACCAAGTCCTTGTCTGGGTGGGTGAAAATTGAGTTAGACCTCACGGAGGGACTATTTCAAATTTAGATTTGTTAGTATCAGTCTCGGTGAAGGAGCAAATGGATAAGTCACCCAGACAGCAAGGTGGGGTCTTTTCGGGACTACAGAATATTACATATGAGCCGAATTCTGGGATATTTGAGGCGCTTTGTTTTATTCTACGTGGGCTATTTTCTTCCACCTGAGACGGATGAAGTCACTTCATACTTCATCTGATGCGGCCCTGATATGCAATCTACAATGCCAACTTAGCATGGTCCACATATAGGTATAATATATGGTAACTACAGCAGGTATCAACTCAAGTTTAGAATCTCAGGGACATCACCGATAACCCCGCCTCAGCATTAGAGTCTACATAGGGTTAGACTCTGCAGTAGACAAAGGGTTAGACTCGATAACCCCGCTTCAGTTAACAGCTTGTCTCTCAGAGGCCAGATATAGATTCAGAGCCGATTAAGCCATGCTATGATACCGCTAATCGCCCCTCAGGCCCGGAAGGTCGCTAATCACACCCATCGTCGTTACCGCTTGATTGGCTAAGGCCGACGCTGCAATCGTCCCCTGCAGGAGGAATGCAATTCTAACCCCTCTGTAGCTCTTCCTATGGAGCTTCATAGGTTTCTATGTCCCATAGGGCGTGATTTAATAGAATTGTCTCAGAGCCCGCTCAGAAGCTTACAAATAGGTCGGTGGCTGGCATAGTGAAACTCTCCTCAGATATAAGAAATTGACGTTTATTTCGGTATATTCCGATACTTGGCTCATACGTAAGATTAGGGTTGCCGGTCAACTGACTTGCCTGAAAGTTGGCGCGGGGTTATCGGTTCCAAGCAGCAACGTGCCAATTGCTTGTTCGACCTGATGGACGACGAGTGTGAAGTCGTGGAAGTCTATCCTGACGCATTCTAACACCTCTATCGGGCGTAATGTCCCGCACCTATCCCGGCTGTTCGGTCTCAGAACCTTCGGGTTTCCGCAAAAATCTGGTCAAACACACTCAGGATTGAGCGCGGCTGGTTACTAATAATAAGGGGTGGGGGGTGCCTCTGGTGTTCTAACCGCCCGATTATAACTAATGGGCATATCCGTTCATGCAGCCGGGATTGCTATACTTATAATACCATCAGAGTCAGCGCGCAAGAAGCAGCATAACTTCGGTAATCTGCAGTCAGCGTAGACAATTAAACCCGGTCCGAGGCGGGCTTATCGAGTCTTCCCTCGCATGGGAGATGTTCAAATCGGTGGTAGGCCAGTGGGCCGTAGGACTTCCGTGTGAAGTCATACTTGACTTCGATTACGGGAATGATTCCCTCCGTAGAACTGACTCAGCACTACCGTTACTAACCATCTCTTCTACTTCTTCTCTTGTGAAACCGATAATGCGTGGGGCGTCATCATTGTCTAACACATCGTCATAAGATGATTTGAACCCGTTCATACTGATAAAGAATGCCTGTTTGACACCGTGCATCCGGTCGATTTCGTTGACTTTTGATTCAAATGAGTCAAAGTCGGACAACTCAGCTGGCTCTTTCTGCCACTTATTCTCTACCAATGTAGCGTGACCGAGCGTTCGAAATAGCCAGTCCGGAGCTTCAGCTAAATTAACCAGAACATCGATTTCTCCTCTCTTTGCATGGGGATATCTGGAAATAGCATGGACTCCCTCTATCTGTATGAATAAGATGCCGATAAAATGGTCAAACAGCTGACCTCTATACGAGGCGTTTTCCATCTCCTCCAATTGTCTGTACTTTTTTTCAAGATAAGATTTAGAGACGTCGTATGCTTGCTCAGAAAAGACTTTCAAACTCTCGTCGAAGCTCAGAAAAAAATCGACACCACCTTCTGGGATTTCATATACAACTTCCCAGTTTGCTTTCTTTCCCATAGAAAATTCTTCACCACACATACAACGTTCGACCTCATCAGGGACGTTGCTCTGTTTCTCAAAGACGCCCCCATGAGAAGACGCACAGTTAGGGCATCGCACTTTGAGTTTGGCTTGGAGGATATCTTCGTCACACAGGAAAGTGAACGCAGTCAATACGTGTGTCTCAGGGATATCTGCTTCACGCGCCGCTAAATCATGGCGAACATACTTTTGCCCCCTCTCTCTGGCCTTATTCAGGTACGTTTCCAAGCCCTTCAAGTTTTGATTGGGGATACTCTCCAGTTTCTCCGAGAACATTATCTATCACCTCCGTAATCTCACTAATCTGTTGCTCTTGTTCATACTTAAGAAACGAGATTTTACTTTTATCCCGGTTGATATAGAACTTAGAGCCATCTTTTAATTCAACATAACCCATCCGGATTTCCCCTTCTTTTTCTTCGAGTTGACGGATGACGTCTTCGTCCTCTCTGGCATCCATTCTTTCTCCCTCTTCATCGGTTTTAGAGCTGTATCTAACTGTCTCTACTGTTCGGCCCTCTTCGTCGTTAATACGAATCTTTAGACTGTAGTACTTGTCAACCAATTCTTCTCTAAATTTCTTTTCAAATTCAAGACCAAAATCTGGCCGGTAACTCGCAGACGACTCTTCAATCCTTAGCGCGCCCGCAATTTGATTTGCGACCTTCTTAGCTATATTCTCATCAGAGCATCGGATTGCTACTAAATCCGTATCATCTCTAATGACCGCAATGGCTCGCCCCCTGATTTCAGTGTTCTGTTCAATACCGGTTTTCGGGTCTGTATCTGCCTCTGACTCAATATACCCAAAGCAGAGATACAGACGTCCCTCCAATATCTCCGAGGTTGCAAGATAGGGTTCTCTGACTCCAACTTCTGCCTTTGATTCTGCTATAGAAAGCTCGCATTCCTCTTCAATAGTCGAGAATGATTTACGCTCAATTCCTGTGATTACAAAATAATTCACGCTCTGCTGTCCAGCATATTTATACTCTAAAATTAGTTGTTCTATCTCTTCATCAGAGAGCTTCTCTGCCACCTTTCTTCGGGTTCCCGAATTTATATTAGAGATTTTAAAACCGTGAGAATCAATATACCGTTTAATCGCAGCTACTGGAATATCATAGCGAAGGAGTCGCTCATATCGTTCTTTCTCCCCAGTAGAATCAAAATCAGGGGTAGCACCGGTTCGGGACATACTGTTTTATCATCAGTTCCTAATGAAATACTTTCGGTATTTGAGACTATTCAATATCTACTTTGACGTTGTATAATTCAGTCACCCAAAGAATGATATCCCTTGACGGGGCACTACGAGTGAACCGACGGATGGCGACGACCCACCGATACGCTGTGTATGGCTACAAAATCGACGGCCAACAGAAACACCTACTCTCAGGCGAGAACGGGAACTCGCTACTGGACTCCGAAAAGGCTGAAGCGGCCTTATCGGCGCTCAAACGTCCGGTTCGACGACGCGGTCTTCGCCCTCGAAGTGTGCGGAGTTGTCCTGCGGGCGGTAGTTCAGGACCTCCTTGGCGCGTTCGATGGAGTAGTACTTGCGGTCGTTGTCGGAGATGCCGTAGACGGTCTCGTACTCGTAGTCGGCTTCGAGCGCGCACTGGTGGATGTGGGCGCAGTCGGGGTAGGAGAGCCACATCGCCTGGCCGCGCTCGTAGTCGATGGGCGGGTGGCCCCGGGTCAGGTTGCCGATGCGGATGTTACACACCTTGATACCGTACTTGTCGTGGTAGTACCGACCCAGCACCTCGCCGGTGGCCTTCGAGACGCCATAGAGGTTCCCGGGGCGGGGGAACTCCGTCCCGTCGAGGCGGAAGTCGTCCTCGGGGCGGTACATATCCGGTGTGCGGTCCTGTGTCTCGAAGGAGCCGACGGCGTGGTTCGAGGAGGCGAAGACGAACTTCTCGACGCCCTCCTCGACGGCGGCCTCGTATATTTTCTGGGTCCCGTCGATGTTGTTCGACAGCACCGAGTCCCACGGCGCCTCCGGGCGGGGGTCGCCCGCGAGGTGGATGACCGCGCCGACGCCCGAGACCGCCTCTCTGACGTCGTCGGGGTTGTCGACGTCGCCGATGAGGTACTCGTGGTTGGGCTGCTCTGCGGGCGGATTGTGGAACATCAGCTTCCAGTAATAATCCTCTTCGAGGCCTTCGAGGATGGCCTCCCCGACCGCGCCGCCCGCACCTGTGAGTAGAACCGGGTCGTCCATTCGTATTGGGTGGATAGTCATGACACAATAGGTAGCTTGCGGTTCGGGCATCGCTCCCCGTGTCGACGGCCCTGGCCAGTCGAGGGGTCGAGAACACGACCTTCTTGGGCTGGCACCACTCACTATACCGGTATGGACCCCACGTCCCCGCAGGTCGCCTGCTTCGAAGCGGGTATCAAGTTCGGCTCGCTCTACCACCAGTTCGCCGGGACGCCGGTCAGTCCCGACAGCGCCGACTCGCTGGCCCGGGCGATGGAGGAGGCCATCGAGAACCAGCCACACTGTGTGGCCGTGACCGTCTCCGTCCGTGAGGAGCCCCTTCGGGCGGCCATCGACGAGTCGGGCGCCGACTACACCGAACTGACCGGGCGCTTTCTGGACGTCTCGATGACCATCGACTACGAGGGCTGTGTCGTGGAGACGAGCATGGCGATGGAAGATGGCTATCCGCTGATGCAGGTCGATTCGGTTGTGAACCCGTCTCAATAGTGCGAAAATTTTACACGCGCCCGCTGTGCAGTCCCGATAATGTCCCTCCACGCGATCGACGATATCAGCGACGCGATAGATGCGACGAAGTCGTTCCTGTTGCCCTTCGCCGCCCGAACCTGGCTCAAACTGGCGGTCGTCGTCTTCTTCATCAGCGGCGGTGGCGGCGGGCTCAACATCCCCCAGAACAGCGGGAACTTCGGTGGCCAGGACCAGCCCGCCGGTGGCGGCACCGAGCAGTTCTTCGAGGGGGTGCCCTCGACGCTCCATGGGGTGGTGGCCGAGTACGGGACGGAACTGGCCATCATCGTCGGCCTGGCGCTGACGCTCGTGCTCCTCTTCGCGCTCCTGAGCAACTTCATGGAGTTCGTCTTCGTCGAGTCGCTCATCGAACGGGAGGTCCACGTCCGACAGTACCTGGTGGCAAACGTCGGTAACAGCCTGCGGTTGTTCGGCTTCCGACTGGTCGTCGCGCTGGTCTCGCTCACGCTCGTCGTGGGGTTTCTCTACACCATCTTCCTCACCGTCCTCGGCGGGAGTCTGAACAACATCGGTCCGGGGGCGCTGCTGGGGCTGTTTCCCGTGTTCATCATCTTCTTCCTCGGAATCGGGCTCGTCCAGGGACTGCTCACCGGCTTTACCAACGTCTTCGTCGTTCCGATGATGCTCACGAGTTCTCGCGGGGTGCTCGGAAGCTGGAAGCGCCTGCTGGGCTCGATGCGGCGGAATATCAAGCAGTATCTCGGCTATCTCGCCTTCTCTATCGTCCTGGGTATCGGCGTCGGTATCGTCGGCGGTCTCCTCGGGCTCGTCGCAACCTTGCTCCTGGCGATTCCGTTCGTTCTGCTGGGCGCCGCCGTCTTCTTCGGGCTCGGTGGCGGGCAGGTCGCACTGGCGCTCACCGCCGTCGTCGGCGTGCTGTTCGCCCTCTTCTTGCTGCTGGCGACCAACCTCATCCAGGTGCCCCTACAGGCGTTCATGCGCTACTACGCGATGCTCGTCCTGGGCGACATCGACGCGGAGCTGGACCCGATCCCCGAGGTGCGGGAGGATATCAGAGTGGACGAGCCCGATGCCGGCGCGGCACCGTCCGAAGGTATCTGATAAGGATAGTTTCGGTTTCTGGAAAACCGGACCACTCGTGTCGTGCGGTTTCACTTTCACTTTCAGGCGGGCTTTTAATCCCTTCCCACGTCAAGTGCTACCTATGAGTCAGACCAGCCTGGACGACGACGAGCTGTTCGGCGAGGCGGCAAACGAGATGCGAAGCGACGTCGAGGCGTCGCTCGCCGAGGCCCGCGGAGCGCTTCCGGACGGCGACGCTGTCTGGGACGTCGACGCCGACAACACGCTGGGGGTGCTCAACGCGCTCAAGGGCGCGCTGGACGTCGGCGACGCCGAGGACAGTCTACGGGACGCAAAGAAGTGGTACACGATGGGCGAACGCGCCGACGCCTTCGAGGACGCCGACGACCTGGCCGAGGAGATAGAGACTGTCGAAGACCTCATCAGCGACGTCGAAGACGCCCGCGAGCAGGTCGGCGACCTGACCTCGACGATTCCGCAGCTCCGGAGCACCTTAGAGGAGTTCGAGGACGCTCCCGAGGCCGACACCGACGCGGACGCCGAAGAGGCCGAAGCGTAACTATCGCTCTGCAACGCGGTCCAGCAGCGCCAGCAGTGCCGTCGTCGCCTCCTCCAGCAGCTGCTCGCCACGTTCCTGACTCCCCACACCGGGGTCGCCGACGCAACCGTTCTCGCTGAACTCACTCGTGTCGTAGGCCAGGTTCACGCCGCTTACCCACTCGCCCCAGCCGTCGGCACCGCCATCGGCGGCGTCGTCGAGCCGGTCCTCGCGGACCAGGTCGGGGTGGGTCGCCTGCAGGAGGCTCGTCTCGACCGGGCCGCCGTGGCCCATATCCGGCGCGTCGACGCCGTCGAACCAGGTAAAGGCCCACGCGTCGGCCTCGTCGTGGCGCGTGATCCGGGCACAGACCTCCCGCAGGGGGTCGACGTTGCCGCCGTGGCCGTTGACGACGACTACGCGGGTCCAGCCGTGGTGGGCGAGGCTGGCGACGGTCTCGCGGACGTAGTCACGGAAGGTGTCCTCGCTGACCCACAGCGTCCCCGCGAAATCGCGGTGTTCCTCGGCGACGCCGACTTGGATGGGCGGCGCGACGACGACCTCGTCGTCGTATTCGGTTTCGGCGGCGTCGGCGACGGCCGCTGCGGTCAGCGAGTCCGTGCCCAGTGGTGCGTGGGGGCCGTGCTGTTCGGTGCTGCCGACCGGCAGGACCGCCAGGTCGGTGTCCGTGGCCTCGGCTTCGGGCCACGTGGCGTCGCTGAGGTGCATACGCCGACGTGGGAGCGCGGGCACACAAACGTAGGGGGTCCCGGTCGCTGGGTGATAGTGGTTATTGTCGCTTATTTCTGGATAGCGCCGACCCCCGGGTCGGCGCGTACCGGTAAATCGCTACACGAATCACTATCAGACGATAGAGTCCGGCCGGGTCTCGAAGTAGTCGAAGACGGCACCCAGCCCGATGCCGTAGACGACGTGGGCAACCAGCGTCAGGATACCGTACAGCACGAGCGACAGGCCGGTCTGGCCGGTGTAAAAGGCGAGCACGAAGCCGGACCACATCGCTGCGCCGAAGAACGCTCCCGAGACGGGGCTGGACTCGCCCGGCAGGTAGGCCTTCAGCGACGCAAAGAGGAGCGGCCACGGGACCATCCCGCCGCCGAGAAAGAGCAGGAAGCCAAAGAGGACCGGCGGCACGACCTCGCTCAGCCCGAGCAGTTCCATGAGGATGGCGAAGTCGGTCAGTTCGAACGCGCCGACCGACTGGGCGATGAGGAAGACGACGGTCATCATCGCCGTCCCGACCAGCCCACCGGCCGCGCCCACGACCCCGTCGGCGAGGATGCCTCGCAGACTGTCGAACTCGTTGTCCTCGGCCACCGCGTCGCTGTCCGCCGATTCACTGAACTCCGGTGGCGTGTCTGGCATGTATTGACATAGCATGTCAACGGAGAAAAAGGTTCGCGCAACCGGCCGCGGCTATATATGACAGAAGCATGTCCATAACATCTAATACTTCTTGCCAGAGATTGCCTAGCTATGTCGAGTCACTCGGTACCACGGGCCACCCTCGGCCCGCCGCTCCACGGCGGCGACGTCCGCGCCCCCGCTGAAGTCTTCGAGAGCATCTTCGAGGTGTTTCTGGTGCTGGGGACGCTGGTCGGGGTCGTCGTCGTGGTCTATACGCTGTACCACGCGGTCACGTACCGGGCGACCGACGGGGCGGACCCGTACGCCGACAGCGTCGAACGGCCGGAGCTGGGCGAGCTCCCCACGGGCGGCGCGGGCGGGCGGAAGGTGTTTCTCTCCCTGGGCATCAGCGCCGTCATCGTCCTCTCGCTCATCGGGTGGACCTACATGGAACTGTCCTACATCGAGGACGGGCCGTCCATCGAGGGCGAGGAGGACCTCCGAATCACCGTCGAGGGGTACCAGTTCGGGTGGACGTTCGTCTACCCCAACGGCTACGAGAGCACGACGCTGCGAGTGCCCCGGAACCGCGTCGTCAGGCTGGACGTGACCTCCCGGGACGTGTTCCACAACTTCGGCATCCCCGCCTTTCGGGTCAAGGCCGACGCTATCCCGGGCCAGACCACTGCAGCGTGGTTCACCCACGACGAGACTGGGACCTACGAGGCCCAGTGTTACGAACTCTGCGGGAGCGCCCATTCGATGATGACCGCCGAGGTCGAGGTCGTGTCTCAGGACGCCTACCGCGAGTGGTACCGCGGGACGGACGAGGAGACTGCGAACGCGACGGCTGCGGGCAACCAGACGGCGCCGGGAACCGCCACGCCGACCGAGAACGTGACCGACACACCGACCGCGAACGCGACGGGGGGTGAGCCGGCATGAGCGAGACCCACGACCACGGCCTCCCACCGAAATCCAGCGTCCGGCGGTGGTTCCTCACGACCAACCACAAGGACGTCGGGGTCCTCTATCTCATCACTGCGCTGTTCTTTCTGGTCTTTGGCGGCCTGCTGGCGCTGCTCTTCCGTCTGGAACTGGTCACGCCGGGTGCGGACCTGCTGGGTCCGCTGGGGTACAACCAGGCCGTCTCCACGCACGGCTTGCTCATGGTGTTCTGGTTCATCTCGCCGTTTGCCTTCGGCTTCGCGAACTACGTGGTCCCCTTGCAGATCGGGGCCGACGACCTCGCTTTCCCGCGCCTGAACGCCCTCTCGTACTGGCTCTACCTGTTCTCGGGCCTGCTGATGGGGGTCTCCTTTTTCCAGGGGTCGACCTTCGCCGGCGGGTGGACGATGTACGCGCCGCTGAACACGCCCGCCTACATCCCCGGTGAAGGCCTGGGTGCGACCTCGGTGGTGCTCGCGCTCATCATGTTCACCGCCGCCATCACGCTGGGGTCGGTGAACTTCCTGACGACGTTCTACCGGATGCGCGCCGAGGGACTGCGGATGCGCGACCTGCCCATCTTCTCGCTCTCTATCAACCTCACCGTCTGGATGATGCTCTTTGCCTTCGCGGCGCTTTTGGCCGCGCTGATGATTCTGGCCTCGGACCACATCGTCGGGACGAGCTACTTCCAGTACGCCAACGACGGGTCGACGATGGCGACCGACGCCGACAACCCCGGCGCGTCGCTGCTGTGGGCCCACCTGTTCTGGTTTTTCGGCCACCCGGAGGTGTACATCGTCTTCTTCCCCGCTCTAGGAGTTATGGCCGAGTGCTTCCAGACCTTCACCGGCCGGCGGCTCGTGGGCCGGAAGTGGTTCATCATCTCGATGGTGCTCGTGGCCCTCCAGAGCTTCCTCGTCTGGATGCACCACATGTTCCTCACCGGTATCAACCTCCCAATCAAGACGGTGTTCATGGCGACCACCATCGGCATCTCCTTGCCTTTCGACCTGATGGTGTTCTCGCTCGTCTACACGATGGCGAAAGGGCGGGTGCGCTTTACGACGCCGTTCCTCTTCTCGCTGGGCGGGCTGATTCTGTTCATCGTCGGCGGCATCACCGGCGTATTCCTCGGGGCTATCGTGCTGGACTACCAGTTCCGGGGGACCTACTGGGTGGTCGCGCACTTCCACTACGTGATGGTCGCGGGCGTCACCGCTCTCGTCGGCGGGCTCTACTACTGGTTCCCGAAGATAACCGGGCGGATGTACGACGAACGGCTCGGGAAACTCCACTTCGCCGTCTACTTCGTCGGGTTCAACCTCCTCTATTTCCCGATGTTCGTCGCCTGGGAGACGCCGCGGCGGGTGTTCACGTATCCGGCGGGGCTCCAGCTCTGGCACTCGATGGCGACGGTCGGCGGGTTCGTACTGGCTGTGAGCTTCCTCGTCATGTTCTACAACCTCTACGTCTCGCTGTGGCGCGGCGAGGACGCTGGCGAGAACCCCTGGGACTACGCTACCTCCGCCGAGTGGTCGGTCCCCTCGCCGCCGCCCCTCGAGAACTTCCCCGGCCTCCCCAGCTACGCCGACGGCTCACTCTCCTTCCTCTCCGACGAGGCGGTCCGCCGGCGCCTGCCGGGGTCGGGCGTCGCCGCCGACGGGTCGGGGGCCGAGACGGACGGGGGAACAGCGACTGCATCGGGGACTCCAGCGGCGACTGGGACTGCTCACGAGATGGGTGACGAACACGCCAGCCACGCCAGTCTCTGGCCGTTCCTGATTGCCCTCTGTGGCTTCGTCGCCTTCCTCGGCCTCTCGGGTGTTCGGACCGGGAGCACGGTGTACGTCGCACTCGCGGCCGTCGGCGGGGCGGCGACGCTTTGCTCGCTCGTCGGCCTGGCCCGCGAGCCGTTCTCGGCGCCGGAGATGGCCATCGCCGAGCGGTGGCCCTTCGCCCGCGTCGAGCGACCCAAACTCGGGCTGTGGTTCTTCCTGGCCAGCGACATCGTCCTCTTTGGTGCCTTTATCGGCTCCTACGCGTTCGTCCGGGTCGCCTACGGCTGGGAGGCCTGGCACGAACTGATTCCGGCCGCTCACACCACGATGCCCGGCCTCGTCAACACCTACCTGTTGCTCACGTCGAGTTTCCTGGTCGTGCTCGCGATGGTCGCCGCCGAGCGCGGGAGCCGCCGCGGCACGACGGCCGCGCTCGCCGGCACGGTCGCCCTCGGTGTCGGGTTTCTCGTCAACAAGGCCCTGGAGTGGCAGCACCTGTTCCACATCAGTAGCGGGCAGTTCCCCGAGGGATGGGCGCTCTCGACCAACATCGCGTCGTCGACGTTCTACCTCACGACGGGACTGCACGGCGCCCACGTCGTCGTCGGGCTTCTCATCTGTGGGTACATGACTGTCCGGGCCTGGAACGGGGCCTACCAGGGCGAGGACCGCGCTATCGAGTACTTCGGGCTGTACTGGCACTTCGTGGATATCGTCTGGCTCGTCCTGTTCCCGCTGTTCTACATCCTGTGACAATGAACTGGAAAGGCTACACCCTCGTCTACGTCGGCCTGTTCGTCCTCGCGACGGTCCAGGCCGTCGTCGAGTTCACCGGCTACGTCGACAGCGCCTACTGGGCCGCGTTCGGGGTCATCATGGTCCTCTCGGTCGTCAAGGCCGTCGGCGTCGCCGCCTACTACCAGCACCTGCGCTGGGAGCCCCGCGCGGTGACCTATCTCGTCCTCGGCGCGACCCTGACCGCCCTTGCCTTGACTGCCGCCGCGGCGTACTCGATTGTGTAATGTTGTACTGAACGTTGGGTTTGTTTTATTCGGCAACGACTCAGAGAGCCAGAAAGCCCGCGTACTCTCGACCGCCGATAGACTCACTCCGTTCGTCGTTCCAGTGCTTTCGTCGCCGTGCTTCGTCGAGAGCACGCCCCCTTTCAGTCCCACCCAGACCGATTGGTCAACTGGCTACGGGCGGGACTGAAAGGGGCGTTGTCGGCGTGATCCGATGGAGCTTCGCTCTCTCGAACCACGAAGGAAGCGCGTCGTTCGAAAATCGAAGATTTTCGTGATCACGAAAGGCGCTGCGCGCCTTTCGGACGACAGCGAGTCGTGAGACCGAAGCCAGGGCGAGAGCGAAGTCGTCCGGGAGAGCTACGCTCTCCCGTGATCACGAAAGACCGCTCTGCGGTCTTTCGGACGACTCTCGCGGGCAATCGGACGCTTCGCGTCCGATGACAGCCGGGGCTTTCTGGCTGTTCGCTGTCTCTTTCCGCCACGCGTTGTGCCACTCGACTCCTACCCGCTCCCCAGCAACTGCAGGGCCACGGCGACCAGAAAGAGCGTCCCGGCCACCGTCGCGGACTCGGCGACCGCCAGCGACCGCGGATGGCCCCGGCTCGTCGTCAGGAGGTAGACGCCCCCGAGCAGATACGCCACGAGCAGGGCCCCGGCGCCGGCCACGACGGCGGTGGCGACCATCGGTCCCGGGTCGGTGATGTACGCGACGACGCCGCCGACCGCACCCACGACGAGCACGGCGAAGGCGATGGCCAGCGCCCACGGGTCGTCCCAGAGGCTGTCGGTGTCCCCGCCCCGGGTGGCCGATTCCGCCGGCGAGTAGTCGGCCCAGCCCCGGTGCCACGCCAGCCAGCCGATGGCGACCACCACCACCCCCATCAGCACCGAACTCGCGAGCCACGATACCATACCACGGACTACATGACAGATTACTATAGTTCTTTGCGAGGTCGCACCGGTCGCGGCAACGACTACCGCCACTCACTCAACTCCGAGTGAATTTGTAGCAATTGTTGCCGGAAGAAATTTACTGTGGGTGGTCCTATCACGCGGTATGTCACAGCGGCCGACCGAAACAGACGACGGCAACGACTGGATAGCCCGCCACGCCCGTTGTCGCTCAGACGGGGCGGGGCCGTCGGTCATCGTCGAGGACGTCGACGACGACTGGGACCGCCGTCACGCGGAGACACGACGGTCACGGCACAACTGAACAGTTCTACTCGGCGTACTCGCGCAGCACTTCGACGCCGACGAGCTCGTCACCGGTGAGCGCGCGGATGTAGGCGCCGCCGGCGATAGAGACGTGGTCGAACGAATCCTCGCTCATCCCGTACATCGTGATGGCCCGTGAGGTGTCGCCGCCGCCGACGACGGAGAAACAGTCCGTCTCGGCGATGGCTTCCAGCACAGTGACGGTGCCCGTCGCGAACTTCTCGTCCTCGAAGACGCCCAGGGCGCCCTTCACGAAGACGGCGTCGGACTCCCGGGCCAGGTCGGCGTACTCTTCGGCGGTGTCGGTGCCGATGTCCATGATGCCCAGCCCCTTCTCGTCGACGTCCTCGACGTCGACCTCGACGCGCTCGCCGTCCTCGCCGTAGGCCACGTCGGAGGCGACCGTAATCTGGTCACCGCGCTCGTCGAGTATCTCCTCGATTATCTCCTGGTTGTTCTCCCACTGGGTGGTAAAGAGGTCCATCCCCTCCACGTCGTAGCCGATGGGGTAGCCCTGGGCCCGGAGGAACAGCTGGCCGGCGATCCCACCCAGCACGAAGTCGTCTATCTTGTCACCGATGTGGTCGATGACGCCGATGACGTCGGTGGCTTTCGTCCCGCCCATGGCCATCGTCACCTGGCCGTCGAACTCCTTCTCGGCGATGGACGTGTTGGCCTCGTACTCGGTCTCCATCACGCGGCCGGCGTAGGCGTCCATCACGACCGGGAAGCCGACCAGCGAAGCGTGCGAGCGGTGGGCCGCCGAGTAGGCGTCGTTGATGTAGGCGTCGAACTCGGGGGCGAGCGTCTGGACGAACTCCGTATCGGCCTTGACTTCGGGCTCTTCCTCGGGGAGCTCGCCGTCAGCCATCCGTGTGTTCTCGAGCACGAGCACGTCGCCGCCGGCCAGGTCGTCGATGGCGTCGAGGGCCTCGTCGCCGTACGTGTCCGCGACGTGGTCGACGGCCGAATCGATGTGGCCCGAAAGAATCTCGGCGTGCTGGGAAAGGGAGACGAAGTCGTCGTCGCCCGGTCGACCCTGGTGGGCCATGACGGCGACGGCGAAGTCGCGGTCGACGAGCTCACGTAGCGTCGCCGCGTGGCGAGCGAAGCGGCGGTTGTCCTGTACTTCCCCGTCCTCGACCGGCGAGTTCAGGTCGAAGCGGATGAGGACGCGCTGTCCGTCGTCGAGGTCGTCGAGCGTCTGGAACGTCATACGTGGGAACTCTCCCGCCGCCCGTTTAACGGTTTCCGACTTCCACGGCTCCTACACGGAAAATAATACAGTTGCGACTCGGCAGGCAGAAAAATAACAGAATCCGCGAACGGTCTATTCTTCGGCGATGTACTCGGCGACGTCGAGCATCCGGTTCGAGAAGCCGTACTCGTTGTCGTACCAGGTGAGAATCTTCGTCAGGCCGTTGACGATGTTCGTCTGGCCGAGGTCGACCTGCGTGGAGTAGGGGTCACCCAGGATGTCAGAGGAGACGAGCTCGTCGTTCGTGACGCCCAGGACGCCCTCGAGCTCGCCGGAGGCGGCGTCCTCGAAGGCAGCGTTGACCTCTTCTTCGGTCACGTCGTCTTCGAGGTCGACGACCAGCTCGGTGATGGAGCCGTTCGGGACCGGGACGCGGATGGCCATCCCGTCGAGCTTGCCTTCGAGCTGTGGGAGGACCTCGGTGGTCGCCTGTGCGGCGCCCGTCGAGGTCGGGATGATGTTCTCCGCGGCGGCGCGGCGACGGCGGGGCTTGCTGTTGGGGCCGTCGATGAGGTTCTGGGAGCCGGTGTAGGCGTGGACGGTCGTCAGCTGACCGGAGCTGATGCCGAACTCGTCGTCGAGCACCTTCGCGACCGGCGTGATGGAGTTGGTGGTACAGGAGGCGTTCGAGACGACGTCCTCGCCGTCGTACTCGTCCTGGTTGACCCCGTAGACGATCTGCTTGACTTCCTTGTCGCCTTTCGGCGGCGCGGAGATGAGCACCTTGTCAGCGCCCGCATCGAGGTGCTGGGCGGCGTCGTCGTACGTGCGGAAGATACCGGTCGCCTCGAAGGCAACGTCGACGTCGAGGTCGTCCCACGGGAGCTGGGTCGGGTCTGTCTCGTGGAAGACGCCCGCTTCGAAATCAGTTCCTTCGATGGTCAGGACGCCGTCGTCGACGCTCGCACCGGGGAGCTCGCCCATGACGGTGTCGTACTGGGCGAAGTACTCGACTTCCTCGTCGTCGATAACGTCGTTGATACCGACGATTTCGACGTTGTCGTTGTCCAGCGAGGCACGCATTACGTTGCGACCGATACGGCCAAAGCCGTTCAGACCGACGCGAACTGGGTCACTCATTCCTCTAAACAAGCGCGAACCCGGAGTAAAGGGTTTTCGAAGTCGTTTCGAGAAAGCCGCTGTTTTGCCTATAAACACGCCGGTTTGTCACACTCGCGGCCGTGGGGCTGGACGGTTCTGGCATCCGGGTCACAATTTGGGCCGTCAGAAGGCTTTTGGGACCGTCGCACATACCACTCGCTACTGATGAGACGGGACGACAACGACGACCCCTTCGACGAGTTCTTCCGAGAGATAGAGCGGATGATGGACGAGATGATGGGCTCGGAAGGGGACGTCCACATCGACCGCGACGGCGCTGCCGACAGTGGTGACCTCCACGTCGATGTCCACGAGACAGGCGAGGAGGTCCGCGTCGTCGCCGACATCCCGGGCGTCGAGAAAGACGGTATCGACCTGAAATGCGACGGGAGCGTCCTCACCATCGACGCCGGGACACACCACCGCGAGTACCACGAGCGTCTCACCCTCCCCAGCAAGGTCGACGAACACTCCGCCTCGGCGACCTACAACAACGGCGTCCTCGAGGTCACCTTCGACCGCGAAGACGAGTCTGCCGACATCGAACTGTAGGCCCGGTCTCCGCCACCTGTGAGCGAGTCAGTCGCCGACCCGGCACTGGCCTGGGACTGGGGTCCAGCTCACAGCCGTCTTACGCGTTGCTGTCTCTACGTCGCCGTCGCGCCGATTCTGGGCATGCTGCTTGGCGGCGCCCTCCTCGCTCTCACGCTGCTGCCCACCCTGTTCTCGAACCTCGAGCTTCTCGCGCTAGTCGTCCTCTTCGCTCTCGTCGGCGGCCCGTTCTCCCTGCTGTACCTCTGGCCGGTGCTCACTGACCGCGACCAGCGGGCAGGCCTGGTCGGCTCGTGGTGGCTCGAAGGCCTCCGTCCGCTCGGGCTCGCTGTCGCCGCCGTCGGTGGCCTAGGCGCGCTCGTGCTCTCAGTCCGGGTCGCCGCCTACGGCCCGCTGGTCGTCGTCGGTGTCGCGATGGGTGTTGGATTCCCGGTGACCGGGTTGCTGGCGACGCGCGGTCGCGTCGACCCCGAGGAGCTGACGCTACGCTTCGAGTGGGGCAAGCGTCGGCCTGTCACAGGCGACATCACGGTCGAGATGTGCAACTGGACGGGGCTTCGACGCTACCGGCTTGGCCCCGTCGCCGTCTGTCTCGCCTCGTACGCGCCGGGCACCAGCGGCGGCGCGCCACAGCTGTTCGTCGTGCCGGCGTCCGTCGCCAGCGCCGCCCGGGACAGCTTCGAACGCGCGCTCGCTACACCGGTCGACGAGCCGGCGCGTGACGGAAATCCGGCCGTCGCCGCCACGCTCGCCGCGTTCGGGCTGGGTACCCTCGCCGTCGGCGCCGGGCTCTGGCTGCTGGCCGACCTGCCGAGCGGCATCGGGCTGTGGATAGTGGCAGTCTGTGGAACCTTCGGCGTCCTCTTTCTCGTCCTTGCGGCACGCGAGCGATAATCAGCGCGCCGTCGTCCGAATCAGCGCTGCCAAATCGTCCCAGAACCCGTCCTCGTACTTCGTCGCCGTGTCGATGGTCGGTCGGGCGTTGGTCTCGTTGACCACCGCTCGGTCGCCGCTCACGAGCAGGTCCACGCCCAGATAGTCGATCTCCAGCACGTCGGCGGTCCGCTCGGCGAGCCGCCGGAGGTCGGTCGGGAGTTCGACTCCCTCGGCCACCGCACCGCGGTGGACGTTGTGTTTCCAGCGACCCCGGTCGCGTTCGTCGTCGGGCAGTCGTCGCTCGACCGCGCCGACGTAGTCGCCGTCGACGACCATCGCCCGGTAGTCGGTCGCGTCGGGGAGATACTCCTGGACAAGGAACGACTGGTCGCCGGTCGCCCGGTAGTCGTGGACCAGGTCCAGATAGTCCGCGATGCCCAGGAAGGAATCGAGGTCGTGTGCGGTGGTCACGCCGACGCCGCGGGTCGTGGAGTTGGGTTTGATGACGACCGGCGGGTCCAGTGCCTCGTAGGCCGCCACCAGTTCCGACTCGTCGGCCGGGTTCGACACCACGACCGATTCAGGGACCGGTACGTCGGCCCGGCCCAGTCGCGTCAGTACGTCGGCCTTGTTTCGCGACCGGAGGATGGCCTCGCGGTCGTTGACCCACGGGATATCGAGGAAGGCGTCGGCGACGGCCCCCTCCATGATTCGCGAGGGGTAGACGAATCCCACGTCGTACTCCTCGAAGGGGCTCTCCGTGAGTGAAATCGCACGCTCGCTGGTGGCGACGTGGCCGACCTCGATGCCGCGGTCGGCCAGTGGCTCACCCATCCGCTCGTAGGTCTCGCTGTTGGTGGCGACCGCGAGGTGGAGCATACACCCCCCCCTTCGGGTTCGGGAAAAAAAGCGTGTCCGGTCGTCGATCGGGTCGTTACACTTCGTCCAGTTCCCACTGCTGGGTCTCGTCGCCTTCGTCCGCGGCCGTCCCGATGTTACCGCCCCACCGGTCTCCGGGGTCCTCGACGGTCATGACCTCGCCGCTGGCGACGTTCTTGACGACGTAGCCCGTGTCGGCCGATTCGAACGTCCACCGCTGGCTGTCGGAGGGGTCCTCGCCCCCGTCCTGGACGACGTTGCCGTCCGAGGCAGCAAGATACCTGTTGCTGTGCTGGGCGGTGATCGTGTAGGCGTCGCCGTCGGGCCGCACCTGGAAGCGCTGGTTCTCGTCGTCCCAGTCGGCGTACTGGATGACGTTCGCGCCGTCGTCCTGGGAGTTGTACGCCACGTCGGCGACCCGGCCTGTTTCGACGTTGTGGAACTCGTAGACGCCCGATTTGACGTCGGCACTCTCGTTGTCGTCGGTGGCCTCGACCAGTTCCCACTGCTGTGTCTCGCTGGCTTCGTCCGCGGCCGTGTCGATGGTGGCGTCCTTGGGCTCGTTCGGGTTCTCTGCGGTCATCACGTCGCCGGTGGCGACGTTCTCGAGGACGTAGCCGGTGTCGGCCGATACGAACGTCCAGCGCTGGCTGTCGGACGGGTCACCGCTGCCCTTCTGGACGACGTTGCCGTCCGAGGCAGTGAGATACTTCCCGCTGTGCTGGGCGGTGAGCGTGTAGGCGTCGCCGTCGGCACTCACCTGGAAGCGCTGGTTCTGCTGGCCATTGCTTGGCCACTGGATGAGGTCGGTGCCGTCGGCCTCGGACTCCCCCTCCACGTCCGCGAGCAGGTCGGTTTCGACGTTGTGCAGTTCGTAGACACCGGACTCGATGTCGGCACTCTCGCCGCCGACGAACTCGAACCAGTTGAGGTTCCACAGCCGCTCGTCGCTGGTGATTCGGACGACGGTTTCACCCTGTTCGAGTTCGAGCTCGCCGACGGACACGGTCGTCCAGGACTGCCAGCCGCCGGTGTCGTCGAAGCTCGTACTGACGCTCTCACCATCGACTTCGACGGTGAAGCTCCCGCCGCCGTCGTCCGAGGCGACCAGCGCCTCGACGGGGTAGGTGCCGGCCTCGGTCACCTCGACGGTGTACTCCCACCACTCGCCGGCCTCGATCCAGCCGACGAAGTAGCCGCCCTCGGTCGCGTCACCGATGTCGACATCGGTGTCCCGGTATTCGCCGCCTCTGTTGCCCTCGCCGGTGTCGTTGTAGGCGACGCCCTGGCCGCCCGTGTCGAAGTCCTCGCCCTGGACGCGGCCGGGCAGTTCGTGGGGGCCGTTGTACGGCGACTGCTCGGGCTCTTTGAGGCTGAGAGTCCCCATCCCGTCTGCGTCGGACTCGGCGAGGCTATCTCCGGTTTTCTCCCCGGCACGGACGCGGAGGGGGTACTCCACGGCGTCTAACGAGTCGCTCCCGTCAAACTCGCCACCCTGGGTGACTTTGCTGACCTCCCCGCCCGATTCAGGGGCCGAAAGGACCGTCTGGTCGGTGCCCGCGGCGGCGGAATCGAAGACGACGGTGACCGAGCCATCGCCGTCGGTGTCGCTCACCTCGCCGGCGACGTAGTAGCCCACGTCGTCGGCGCCGCCGACCTGGACCGTCGCCGTGTCGGTGTTCGTCAGTTCGACGGTGAACTCGACGGTCTCGTTCACGTTGCCGGTGTAGACATTCTGTCCGAACGTGGCATCCCCGTCGGTCACACCGAAGGAGGCCTCCTCGCTGTCGATATAGACGGTCAGCTCGCCATCGCCCTTGGCACTCCAGTCGCTGACCTCGCCGGTGTAGCGGTAGCTGTCCTGGTGGCCATTGACCTCGCCGGAGATAGTGGTCCCGTCTATCGAGTCGGGGCCGCCGCCGGCGTAGGCGCCTTTCTCGGCGTCTCCGCCGACCTCGAACTCGTAGGAGACCGTGGCGTCGGCGGTCTCGTCGACGATGATGGTGCGTTTCTGGGCGACCTCGCTCGGGTCGACGGACTCCCCGTCGATGGCGAGCTCCGCACCCTTGCTGCCGAAGTACTGGAGGTCGCCGGTGAAGGTGTACTCGTCCGTGCCGCCGTCGACGCGGCCTTTGGCGGTGCTTTCGTCGACCGAGTCGTGGTCGTTGATGTCGGTCGGTTCGAGACTCCCGGTGACGCCGAGTTCGTAGTCCCGTTCGAAGCCGTCGACTTCGCCATCCGGGTCAGAGATGGCGAGGGTGGATTCCTCGCTCCCGCTATCGCCGGCGACCTGCTCGACCGCCGCGGCGGCGTCGATGCGACCCGCCCCGGCGAGACGGTCGGGCTCGCCGATGTCGACGGCCGTCTCCGTGAGAATCTCCTCGACCTCGCTCGGGGAGAGTTCCGGGTCCGCGTCCAGCAACAGCCCCACGACGCCGGCCGCGATCGGCGAGGCCATCGACGTGCCGCTTATTTCCCCATACACGTCGTTAGGCAGTGTACTCAGGATTCGATTGCCCGGGGCGGCGATATCGACTGCCCCCTCGGAGGAGAACTCGGTGACGTTGTCGTTGCGGTCCGTGGCACCGACGGCGATGACGGAATCGAACTTCGCGGGGTAGCCGACCGCGTCCGGTTTGTCCGGCTTGTCACGCGAGTTCGATGCCGAGGAGACCACCGTGACGCCGCTCGCTCTGGCGTCGTCGAAGGCCTCGCGCCAGCCCTGGGGCTCCACCCACTCGCTACCGTCCTCGGTGAAACCCGGTGACCTGAACGAGCAGTTGATGACGTCTGCCCCCGCTTCGACCGCGTCGGCGACGTCCCGGATAATCGAGTTCCCGTCGTTGAGCTGGTAGGCCAGCAGCCGGGAGTCGCTCGCGCCGGCGACGCCGACGCCGTTGCCGGTCGTCGCCGCCGCACAGCCGGCGACGTGTGTGCCGTGGAAATCGCCGTCAGAGCTATCGTAGCCGCCGTTGTCGCCGGTGAACCGGTCGGCAAGGTCCACGTGGTCCGTATCGACCGCACTGTCGATAACCGCCAGCGTGACGTCGGTCGACCCCTCCGTCGTCTCCCAGGCGGTCGGTCCGTTGATCTTCTCCAGCCCGTACGAGATTTTCGGGTCGCCCTCGTAGTCCGCCGTCTCGGCGTCCGTCATTGCGACCTCGACGGCCGGCGGTTCGTCGGGAATCTCCGGCTCCATCGCCTCCTCGGCGTAGTCGACGCGGTCGTGGGACTCGATACTGTCGATGGGGTCCTCGACGTCGTCGACCGTGGCCTCGGTGATACTGAGGCGTTCGATGTGGTCCGTTATCTCGTAGCTGTCTGCACCGAGCTGTTCGTCGAGGACCTCCGTCGCTTTCCCGCGCTCCGTGTCCGGTCCGAAGGAGATGGTGTAGTCGTGGCCACCGTCGCTGGCACTACCGGTGGTAGTGAACCCACCCAGCGCCGCGAGGAGACCGGTTGTCTGTATGAACCGCCGCCGTCCGACTGTGAGATTGCTGTCTGTCATGTGATGTATCTGTCTGACCCGTTTGGATCGAGCTTCGGTGTGGCCGGCCCCGTCTCTCTCAGTCTCGCGCACGCACCGCGTCAGTGTCGCCACTACTCGACCGGGGACGCAGCCGTCTCTGTGAACCTGTGCGTTCCTTTTCTCGGACGTATTGCGTAAAAAGCTATCTTAATTTAAAACTAGTTAGAGGGAAAAAATGCATTACAGGCAATGCAACCTTGAAAATTACAGCTTTTGACCGCATGGCAGGATGGCCGAGAGAAGTAACGGACGGTTCGCCGCTGCGCTACGACTCGTCGCCACCCCGCCCCGCCGCCAGCAGCCACAGGACGATGACGAGTCCTTCCAGGCGCGCGGCGGTGTACACCCACGAGCGCAACTCGACGTCCGATTCCGCCGTGGCTAGGTTCATCCAGAAGTCGACGACCTTCCGCGGCGCGAGCAGTTCTGCCAGCCCCAGCGCCAGTAGCAGCAATCTGAGTGCCATACGATAGGTTCGGTCTGCTAGCTGAATACTATTTCTCCGAGACGGACTAGCTGCTGTCACTCGCTTCGGGAATCTCGGCGCCACTCACGTCAGCCAGAAAGCCCTCACCCGCTCGCGCCCTTCCCTGTGAGTAGCGGATACTGTGGCCGGGAGAGCGTTTCATCGCGCGATTCGGGGAAGGGCAGGCCTGCCTGAGCGAAAACAAGTCAGTCAGCAAGAAGCATCCGGCGCCAGAGGTGCCGGTTCTACCGCGGCGAACCGACCACCGCGCACCTTCGGTGCGCGACGGGAGGTGAAGCCGCGATTTTTCCCCAAGTTTTTGCCCCGGTTGCGGGCCATCGGCCCGCAACCGAACGACGTGGCGGCTACGCCGCCACGCAGAACGAGCGCGCCGCAGGCGCGCTCGTGACGGTGCAAAAAGTGGGCTCAGGAGATAAGGAGCTCTTCGCCCTTCTCTACCTTGATGCGGCAGGACGGTGTTATCTTGTTGTAGGCACGGCGGAACGCTTCCTTGACGTGCTCGGCGTCCTCGACGTTGCAGTAGGCGGTAAACAGCTGCTCGCCGGCGTTCATCCGGGCGGCGGTGCCGACGATCTTCCCGAAGGCGGCCCGCATCCCGTCGGAGACACGGTCGGCGCCGGCGCCGGTCGCCTGCTTGTTCTCTCGCAGGACCTGGTGGGGGAACTTCCTGAGGGTCATGCGGTAGTCGCCCTCCTCGCCGATGGTCTTGATGAGGTGGCGGTTCGCCGAAAGGCGCGAGGCCTCCAGCGAGCCGTGTCGGAGCTGGACCTCTTCCTCGACGATGAGGCTTATCTGGACGGGGTACTCGTCCTTGTCTTTGGTCTTGCGACCCATCTCGTGCTGTGCAATCTTCGAACCGGGGATGCCCGTGATGTACTCGCGCCGGGTGTACGATGGCTTGTCGATGTCCCGGTACATCGAGGCAGGTTTGTCGGACATAGGTACTCTTGGTGGAGACGTGGCCGAGCGCCCCAATAAGGGCTTCGAAGGGCCCGCGTGCGGATGAGTCGGTGTGACACGCGCCGCGGCGACGCCCCCCAGCGGCCGCGAACGGCCCGGTAACGTGCGTGTAACCTCGCTTGGGTGTTTATACCGGTCGACCGCCAACGGATAGTACCATGAATATGCTCGTCGACGGCGAGTGGCGGACAGACGCGTATCAGAGTACGAACGAGGACGGTGAGTTCGACCGACAGGAGACCAGTTTCCGCGACAGAATCGAGGACGACCCGGACGCACGCTTCCAGCCAGAGGCCGGCCGCTACCACCTGTACGTCTCGCTGGCCTGTCCGTGGGCCCACCGCACACTACTGGTGCGGGCGCTGAAGGGGCTGGACGACGCAATCAGCGTCGATATCGTCGACCCCTATCGGGACGAGGACGGCTGGCAGTTCACGCCCGAGAAGGACGGCTGCACCGAGGACTCCCTCTATGGCTCGGACTACCTCCGCGAGCTCTACGTCGAGGCCGACCCCGACATGACCGGCCGTGTCACCGTCCCCGTCCTCTGGGACAAACAGGAGGAGACTATCGTCAACAACGAGTCCAAGGAGATTCTCCGGATGCTCGACACCGAGTTCGATTCGGTGGCCGAGTACGACGTGGACCTCTACCCCGAGGGCTACCGGGAAGACGTCGACCGCATCATCGAGGACATCTACGAGCCTATCAACAACGGCGTCTACCGCGCTGGCTTCGCAGACACGCAAAACGCATACGACAACGCCGTTTCCGAACTCTTCGACGCGCTGGACCACTGGGACGAGCTGCTCGAAGAACAACGTTATCTCGCCGGTGACCGCCTGACGGAGGCGGATATCTGCATGTTCACGACCCTCGTTCGGTTCGACGAGGTGTACCACACCCACTTCCAGTGCAACCACAAGCTCATCCGGGAGTACGACAACCTCTGGCCGTATCTGCGGGACCTCTACCAGACGCCAGGCGTCGCAGCGACAGTCGACATGGACCACATCACCGAACACTACTACACCACGCACCCCGACGTGAGTCCGAAGGGGTTCGTCCCGATCGGTCCCGACCCCGACTTCGAGGCGGCCCACGACCGCGACGAACTCCCGGGCGACCTGCCCGAGGACCTGCTGGCGACGGCCCGGTAACGCCGCCGCTCAGCGTCCCAGTTTCTCCGCGACCCGTTCCCTGTCGGCCGGTTCGTTGACGTTGTGACACCACCCGTCGAGTTCGACCGTCTCGACGCGGTGACCGCGCTGCCGGAGGTCGTCGACGGCGTCGGTAATCTCGTACTCGCCGCGGGCGGAGGGCTCGATGCGGTCGAGTGCCGCCTCGACCTCCGGGCCGAAGGCGTAGAACCCGCGATTGACGAGCGTCGACGGCGGATCGTCGGGTTTCTCGACCAGCCCCGTGACGCGGCCGTCGCCGTCGGTCGTAACGACCCCTGTCGTCCGGGCCTGCTCGCGGGAGACGGACTCGACCAGTAGCGTCGCCGCGGCGTCGGTCTCGCGGTGGCGTTCAACCACGCACTGGAGATTTGCCCGGCAGACGTTGTCGCCGTGCAGCACCACGAACGGTGCCCCGACGACCGGCACCGCCCGCTGGAGCGCGTGGGCGGTCCCCAGCTGCTCGGCCTGGTCCACGTATTCGATGGGAATCCCGCGGTAGCTGTCGCCGTAGTGGTCGAGGATATCGCGGCCGCGGTAGCCGACCACGACGACGAGTCGGGAAACGCCGAGCGACAGCAGGGCGTCGAAGCCATGGGCGAGGAGCGGTTGGCCGGCGACCGTGACGAGGGCTTTCGGTCGCGCGGCCGTCAGCGGTCCCATTCTGGTCCCTTTGCCGGCTGCCAGGACGACACCGTCCATAGTGGGTCGTCGGCTCCCATCGTGAAAACCCCTGGCCGGGTCAGCTTTTTGCGCCCCCGTCACCCATAGCCGACGATGGTCGAGGACCGCTACGTTGGGGTCGCGTACCGTGACGGGTCGTGGCTGGCAGTGACGTTCACCGGGGACGGCTACGAGGAGACGGCCGTCTTCGACGGTGTCGGCGACTGCTGGGCGGCCTACGAGGAGGAGGCCCGGCTGATTCTGGTCGACGTCCCTATCGGGCTCGTCGAGTCGGGCGACCCCGTCCGACGGTGTGACGCGCTCGCACGCGACGTGCTGGGCCCGCGCAGCGAGGCCCTCGTCGACCCGCCGGTCCGGGAAGCGACCCGGAAGCGGCGTTTCTCGACGGCCAACCGGGTCCACGAGCGCAAGGCCGGCGCGGCGCTCTCGGAGGCGGCCTTCGAGCGCAGCGACGCTATCGCGATGTGTGACGAACTGCTCCAGGAGGTGCCCGAGGCCGCCGCCGTTATCCGCAGTGCCCACCCCGAGCTCTGCTTTCGGGCCTTCGCGGGCGAGCCGCTGGCCGAGGACGCGACGGCCGCCGCGGGCTACGCCGAGCGGATGCGAACGCTCGCCCGGCAGGACCGCGACGCGCCGCCGGTCGTCCAGAAGGTGGCCGAGGCGACTGCCGGCCACGACGTGCCCGTGGCTGGGGCACTCGACGCTGTCGTGCTCGCCTACACGGCCGCCCCCGGTGGTGGGGAGCTACGGACGCTCCCCGCCGAGGTGCCGACCGACGCCAGCGGGCTCCCGATGGAACTGGTCTACCGGGCGGCCGCGCCGCTGGTCAGGTGAGGAGTACGACCGTGGTGACGGAACCGTCACCCGGGTGTGAATGTACGGGACTGCAGACAGAAAATCGTCTTACAGTCGCTCGAGGTTCTTCGCTCGCGGGCCCTTGTCGGCCTGCTCGATGTCGAACTCGACTTCCTGACCCTCTTCGAGGTCAGGGCCGCCGACATCTTCCATGTGGAAGAAGACGTCCTCGTCTTCCTCGTCGGTGTCGATGAAGCCGTAGCCGCCCGTGTCGTTGAAGAAATCGACTTTGCCTTTCGCCATCGTTAGAGACGCTCCAGGTTGGTCGCTCGCGGGCCCTTGTCGGCCTGCTCGATGTCGAACTCGACTTCCTGCCCCTCTTCGAGGTCAGGGCCGCCGACATCTTCCATGTGGAAGAAGACGTCCTCGTCTTCCTCGTCGGTGTCGATGAAGCCGTAGCCGCCCGTGTCGTTGAAGAAATCGACTTTGCCTTTCGCCATCGTTAGAGACGCTCCAGGTTGGTCGCTCGCGGACCCTTGTCGGCCTGCTCGATGTCGAACTCGACTTCCTGACCCTCTTCGAGGTCCGGGCCGCCGACGTCTTCCATGTGGAAGAAGACGTCCTCGTCCGCGTCCTCAGTGTCAATAAAGCCGTAGCCGCCAGTGTCGTTGAAGAAGTCGACCTTACCTTTCGCCATCGTTAGAGTCGCTCCACGTTGTTGGCTCGCGGACCCTTGTCCGCCTGCTCGATGTCGAATTCGAGCTCCTGTCCTTCCTCGAGGTCCGGGCCGCCGATGTCTTCCATGTGGAAGAAGACGTCCTCGTCCGCGTCCTCAGTATCGATGAAACCGTAACCGCCAGTGTCGTTGAAGAAATCAACCGTTCCTTTCGCCATTGCAACCAAAGAGAGTCCGGGCCGACGGATAACAGTGTCGGTACAGTGGCCACCGTCGAAACCGCTTAATCGCCCGACTACGGTCGTGTGGGGCGTGATATTACGTGTCAGCCCCCCGCCTAGCTGGGCTCGAAGCCACACCGCTCTTGTGCATCGGCGGTGACCGTAGGGGTATGTTGCGCCGACTGCGCGAGAACGGCCCCGTCGTGCTCGTCCCGCTGGCCTGGACGTTCGCGACCGCAGCCCACCTGGACCTGCTTGCGCTACGGACCGTCCTCATCGCCCACCTGGTGATGGACGCCATCATCGCGGTCTTCACCGTCCTCTCCTGGCGGGAGATGTCGGAGGGTGTCCTGCTGGTGTGGCGGCGCGTCCTGGTGGTCGGACTCGGTGTCACGCTCGTCGGGACGGTCGCGTTGCTGGCCGACCCGCCCGTTGAGCCGCTGCTATCGGCCACTGTCGTCGGGTGGATGCTCGTCCCCGCGGCCGGGCTCGTCGCGACCGGTCAGCGCATCGACCGCCATCCGCGAGCCTACACGCTCGGCGGCGCGCTGAGTGCCGTCGGGGCTGTCAGCTACGTCGGCGGGGTCTTCGGGGCCGTCTCCGCGCTCGCCCTCGCGGGGCTGACCATGGCTAACGTCGGTCAGACCGCCGGAATCGTCGCCGCCGTCTACGACTACTAGCCGTACGGTTCAGAACGAGGCCAGACCCTGCTTGAACTTCCGGATGATGTCTTTCTGCTGGAGGTAGCTCGCGGCCGCGAGCATCGTCGGCGCCCAGAGCCCGACGAAGATGCCGGTCTGTTTCTCGCCTCTGATGTAGAAGTTGTACCAGGCAAACAGCACCGAGGCAACCGCGGCGACCGCGATGGGGTCCCCGGCCGACATCGGTGTCCGCTCGGCCACCTCGTCGACCTTCTCCTTCGCGTTCGAGTCGTCTTGTTGTAACATTGACATTGCGTTCGCACAAGGTGGGGCGGTCGCCTCGCCGTGGTGCTTGCACGTGCAGGTGGGTTATAGTACGCCCGACCCCCGGGCTCGCTCGGATTGCTGTCCCCTGTGGCGATACGGCGACCACGACCCGACCAGGTCTGCCCCGGGTCCGACGACAGTGCGCTCGCCTGCCACCCCATGCCGGTTCGACGGTAACGGCGAGTTTCGAGGAGAAACCACCCCCATCTAGCCGTTCCAACCCGTTACTAACGGCCGCGAGCGGGCGACGACGGGCCCGTCGCCGATACGGTCGCCTTTCTCTCAGTCGCGTGTCGGTAACAAAGTCGGCGCTCGTACGAACTCGGTTCGATGATGGACGATACGACACGCAGACGGGTTATCCAGGCTGGGGGAATCATCGGTATCACAGGCGTCGTCGGCGGCGTCGTCGCCGGGCAGGAGTCCCCGACGCCGACCGAGGGTGAGACGGCGCTGCGGGTCACCCACGCGTCGCCGGACGCGCCGGCCGTGAACGTCAACCTCGACGACCAGACCGTCGTCGAGAATCTCGACTTCGGCAACGTCACCGACTACCAGACGGTAGAGCCAGGGACCTACCAGCTCCAGATCGTCTCGGCCGAGGACGGCGGCGGATTCCTCGGTGGGGTACTGGGGGACCTCTTCGGCTCGAACGAGCAGGGTGAGACGGTGCTGTACGAACAGGAGGTGACCGTCGAGGAGGGGGCGACCTACACCGCCGTCGCCTACGGCGAAGCCGGACAGGGGGCCGCCGAGACCCCGACTGCCGGCACCCCGACGCCCAACGAGACTGTGACACCCGACGGGGGCACGACGCCGACCGAGACTGCAACACCTGGTGGCGGCGCGACGCCGACGGAGACCCCGACGGTCGAACCGCTCCAGGCTGGCGGCGGCCAGGCCGGCCCGCTCGTTCAGGACCTCGCCTTCGGGGAGAGCGCCAGCGCGACCGTCCCGGCTGGCGACTACCGGCTCATGGTCCGGCCGGCCGACGACGGGGACGTGACCCCGACGCCCGGCGAGGAGACGACACCGACGCCGGACGGCGCGACCACCCCTACTGGAGGGGGCACGCCCGAATCGGGGACCGAATTCCAGGTCGCAATCCTCGAAGACGACCTCTCCAGCCCGCCCGAAGGGGAGTCGCGCGCCCGCGTCTTCCACGCGGTGCCGGACGTCGGGCCGGTGACCGTCATCGCCACGCCACAGGGCGGTCAGGGTCAAGGGCAGGGCGGCGGACAAGGTCAGGGCGGCGGCCAGGGACAAGGACAGGGCGGCGGTCAGGGACAAGGACAGGGCGGCGGTCAGGGACAAGGACAGGGCGGCCCGGGACAAGGTCAGGGCGGCGGCCAGGGACAAGGACAGGGCGGCGGCCAGGGACAAGGACAGGGCCAGGGCCCACCGCTCAGTGCGAACGTCACGCTCGAAGCGAGTACCGTCTACAGCGGCTTCGCGGTCGGCTACGCGGACCCGGAAGCTGCAGCCGAGGAAACCCCGACGGACGGAACGCCTGCGGGAACACCGACGGACGGAACACCTGCCGGAACGCCGACGGACGGCGCCCCCACCGGGGAGCTCCCCGGCTTCGAACTGCTCGTCGCCGAGACGGCGACCGACGGCGAGCGGGTCGACGGTGGGGGCACGTAGACGCACAGCCACTCATCACGCACCGTCGAACAGCGACGGCGTCGATAGGACCGCCAGCCGCTCGACCTCGACGGTGACGGCGTCCTCGCTGCGGGCGACGGCCACGTCCCGACCCGTGAACAGGTCCGTCGTGTCGACCACCGGCCGGAGGTCGACCCTGCGGGGGTCGGCGGCGAAGTTGACGACGACAATTCGCTTCGCATCGCCCGCGTTACGGCCGAAGACGAGCACGTCGTCGGGTGTTTCGGTCCGGTAGGCCGGGCGGACGAGGTCGGCGCTCGGGCCGAGGACGGGCGAGTCGTGGTAGAACGCGACGAGGCGCCGATAGAAATCGAGGTGGTCCTCGGGAAACTCCGCCCAGTTGACGAACGCCCGCTTGTACGGGTCGCGTTCGATGTCGTCGGCGCGGTCGTCGTCGTCGGCGTACGGAAACTCGCGGCGGGTCCCGTGTCTGGTAATGAGCCGCTCCTGGCCGTAGTAGAGCATCGGCACCCCAGGAAGCGTGAACGCGGCAGCGGCTGCGGCGCGTGCGACCGCCGCCGGGTCCTCGCGGTGGCCGACGGCGGCCTCGTGGGCCAGCCGGGCCTCGTCGTGGTTCTCCGTGGCGTTCAGCAGGCGCGTATAGTCGGGAAAGCCGTCGCGCTCCCGGGCCTCGATGGCGTCGAGCAGGTCGCTGGGTGGCCGTTCGCCGCGGGCGACGGCGTGGGCCGTCTCGGTGAACCCGGTCGTGTCGAAGTGACAGTCGAACTCCGAGGCCGCGAAGGCGGGTGTCCGGGGGATGGCCTCGTCGAGCAGGAGGAAATCTGAGTCCATCGCACGCACGCGCTCGCGGACCTCCGCCCAGAAGCTGTGGGGCACTCCCCAGGCGATGTCACAGCGGAACCCGTCGACGCGCTCGGCCCAGAACTCGACGGCGGCCAGCAGGTGTTCCCGCAGCGCGACGTTGCCGTGGTTGAGGTTTGGCTGGAGCCGCACGCCGAAGAAGCTGGTCTGGGCCGGCGCGGCGTCGTGGCGGCTCGCCCCCCGCTGGCGGTCGAACCAGTCGAAGTACGTCGAGGACGCGTCCCACGCCACGATATCTGGGAACTGGGCGGGCTCATCGGGATCGTCGCCGACTTGCGCGATGGTCTCCTGGAAGAACGGGTGAGTCCAGCCGCAGTGGTTGGCGACGAGGTCGAAGCAGACGCGGATGTCGTGGTCGTGACACCGGTCGACGAACGCCTCGAACTCCGCGATGGTGCCCAGGTCCGGGGCCACGTCGAAGTAGTCTGCCGTGCTGTACCCGTGTGGGCCGCCCGGCGCGGTCTCGACGGTGGGACTCCAGGCCGGGACGATGGGTGTCAACCACACCACGTCGACGCCCAGCTCGTCTAAGTAGCTGACTCGGTCGGCCAGCACCTCGAAGGTGGTCTCGCCCGGCTCGCCGGCGAAAGAACGCGTGAATATCTCGTAGACGACGGCGTCGTCGAGCCAGTCGGGCGGTCGGTTCGGCAGGGAGACGGACTCGGACTCGGGGTCGAGCACAATCTCGTCACGAACGCCGACACGCTGGCCGTCGAACGGGGCTGCGTAGAGGCGCGTCGGCCCGTCCAGCGCGGCGGCGGGAATACGCGCCGTAGTCCCATCGACCGCGATGTAGGTCGCGGCGAGACCGCTCGCGTCGTGGGGGAGGTACTCGACGACGAGGTCCGACTCGACGGCGTGGCTGTCCGACGCGAGTTCGGCCCCGGATTCGACGACGAACGACTCGGTGGCGGCGTCGTACCGGCCGTCGAGTTCGATGCGTGGCGGGCCACCGCAATCCCGCCGTCCGCTGGCGCCGACCCCGTCGGCGGCCGCCGCGTCGCCCTCGTCCCCGTCGAAGACCCGAACCGTCAGCTCGTGGGTCCCGTCGGGCGCGTCGAGTTCGAAGACGTAGGTCCCCGGCTCGTCGGGCTCGAACTCGGCGGTGTGTCCCAGGCCGTGGTCGTAGCGGTCGCGGTCGTCGTACGGCGTCGGCGCGTCCTCGAGGGTGGCGCTGCTTCCCGCCGGGCGAGACACGACCGACCACGAGAACGCGTCGGCGTCGTAGCTCTTCGGGTCCCGTTCGGGCGACCCCGCTATCGTCGGCGCGAGGTTGTCCCGGTCGAACCCGTGCTCTACGTCGACGAAGACGGGGTCGACGATGCGCTGGCCCACCTGCATGAACCGCGGCGGGCCGGGGTGGTGGCTGTCGAGTCCCATCGGCTGGTGGTATCTGGTACAGCCCCGGAGATGAGGGTTGCGGGCGAGGTCGCCTGCGTAGTCGTGGTGGAGATGGTGGTCCGCCGTGGAGGGCGATTCGCTTCCGGCACGCGCTCAGCAGACGATGACGCTGGCGCTGTACTGTCGGCCGTCGTACTCGACGACGTGTGGCGGGTCATCCCACCGGTCGGGTAGTCTCTTGCCCAGCTCGACCGTGCCGTTTCTGACCCCGCGCCGGAACTCCCGCTGTGCCTGCGCGGAGAGATCCGAGTACTGTCGTGTCATGTCGGCCTCAGAACCCCGCTCCTCGGAGACGACTTCGACGGTCAGGACGTACGGACAGTCGTAGTGCGATGCCGTCCTCGGTGTCGGTGTGGGTTCGGTAGGCGTCGCCGTGGCGGGCGGCGTCGGCGTGGTCGCCACCGGTGTCGTCTGTGTGGTCGCACAGCCACTTACGACTGCGAGCAGAGAGAGGCCGGCTAGCAGGAACGGCCTACGGTGCATGGCGACGAAATCACATCCGTCTGATAAATACTTTGTCTGTGACCCCGCCACGCATCGATGGCCGACCCTCGCTGCTGGCCGGTGAGTCGAGCCAGTCCGGGCTGTGTGACCCCGTCGCCCGCTGGCGGACCCGGTAGCCATCGGGGTCGCGTGGGCGCCGACGCGGTGGCCCGAAATAGGAGTCTCATAACAATATCGCCGATATCGGTAGAGGCGGTAGGCAGATGCCACACGCGGACTGGGCCGTACAGGACGGCGCCGTCGTCGAGCGGCCACGCGACATCCAGCAGCATCCGCTGCTTTCGGCGATATACGACAGACACGACGAGCTCATCGCGGACCACCTGCCCGGGGGCGAGACGCTGGAACTCGCCTTCGGCCAGCATATCCACCCGCAGGCGGACGTCGGGACTGAGGCGTGGCGGTCGAACGCGGTCGGCGTCGGGCGGCCGGCGGTGCTGGGCGACGCGCGCTCGCTGCCGTTCGACGACGGCGTGTTCGACGCTATCATCGGTCGTCGGTTTCTCCACCACGTCCCCGACGGGGACCGGGCCGACATTCTGCAGGAGGTCCATCGCGTCCTGAGACCCAGTGGTCGGGTCGTCCTCGTGGAGGGGACACCGGGGCTGTACCGACGGCTGACGAAACGCACGGCGTTCAGCCTCGGCCTGCTCGACGAGGACAACGACCGCTACGGCCACTTATCGGAGGCGGCGGTCACCGGCCTCGTCAGCGCCCACTTCGAGGTCCGCACCAAACGGACGCTCGGCTCACCGTTCATACTCGCGAGCATCGCAGAGAGCCGACTCGCCGCGTCGCTGTTCCCGCTCTACGAGCGGACACAGTGTATCAAGTGGTGGACGTTCATCGTCGGTCAGAAGCCGGAACCGCCAGACTGAGGCCGCTCACGAGCACTGTCGCGGCCCACCGCAGTCTCACTCGTTGGCCAGGCCGACGTCCTCGACGAGGAGTCGAATGTCGTTGTCGCTGCCGTCCTCCGGCGCGAACGGAATCCCGCTTGCTTCTGCACAGTCGCCTTCGCCGACGTTCTGGGTCTCGAAGCCACCGAACAGGGTCGTCAGCTTCGCCGTCCCGGTGCCGTCGTCGATGATGACTTCGTTGTCTCCGATCGACTGGATCTCGCCCGTGATGCTTACGCTGTCGCCATCGCCTGTCGAGGCCTCCTCTGCGGTCGACGGTTCTTCGTTGTTTACATCCTCGGCCACGGTACCGATCTCGTCTTCCCCCGGTCCACAGCCGCCGAGTATGCCACTGCAGCCCGCCATAGACGCGGTAGCGCCCGCCGCGGCCATGATTTTCAATGTCTTCCGTCGCTTCATTACGACGTATCAATCTATACTCCGATGAATAAAATTTTCCATTAGCTAACTGGACGGTTCCGGGACACGGCGCCGGCGGCGTCCCACCCGACACCGAGTCCAGCCCAGTGACTACACTTATCCGGTGGGTGGACACAACTCGTCCGTATGAGCGACGAGTCGTCCGACCACAAACAAAGCCGTCTGTTCACCACCGAGGACGGCGACTTCGACGAAGACCGGGCGAAGGCGGACGCGCTCCCCGTCGAGGACGGCGAGGTCGTCGACACCGGCGAGCTCGCGGACCACCAGCGCTACGTCGAGGAGCGGGGCATCTACGACGAGCGCAACCGGGTCAACGACCTCACCGGCCGGGAGTGGAAGTTCGCGACCAAATCCGTCATCCCCGAGCAGTACCCGCCCGCCATCCAGCACGACCTGCGGAGCGAACACGGCGGCCAGAAACCCCCCAGACTCTGTCTGGCACTCATCCAGCGGTTCAGCAAGGCCGGCGACCTCGTGCTCGACCCCTTCGCCGGCGTCGGCGGCACGCTGCTTGGGGCCTCGCTGGCCGAGTACGAGGGCACCGGTCGCCGCGACGCCGTCGGCTTCGAACGCACCGAGCGCTGGATAGATATCTACGAGACGGTCCTCGAACGCGAGAACGCCGACCGCGAGGCCCGCGGCGAGGGACCGCTGGCCGCCCAGGAGCTGCGCCACGGGGACTGTGCCGACCTGGTCGAAGACGTCGAGACCGACGGCGTCGACTTTCTTCTCACCGACGTCCCCTACTGGGACATGGACAAGGTCGAACAGACCCGCAACGAGGTCGAGACCCGCGACAGCAAGCTGGGCGATTTCGACGACGACGACCGCCAGACGAAAGCCGACTGGCTCGACGAGATGGAAGCGAAGTTCGCGCAGTTCCGCCGTGTCGTCACGCCCGACGGCTACGTGGCGGTCTTCATCGGCGATATGTACCGCGAGCAGTCCTACAACATGCTCTCGGCGGAGCTCGCCGACCGCATCGAGGCCGCCGGCTACACGCTGAAGGCGAATCTCGTCTGGTACGACCCCTCGAAGGACCTCCACGTCTACGGCTATCCGTTCTCCTTTGTCCCCTCGATGGTCCACCAGAACATCCTGGTCTTTCGCAACGACTGACACTGCCGGCTGTACGTTCGGAAAGATATTCGCCGTCGCGGGATGCCGAATGACGTCCGTTCGTTACAGCCGGCAGTACGAGCCCGCAGACGGCGTTTGGACCGGCTTACCGACGCCGGGACAGTGGTACCTGGCCGCGGGCGCTCCCCCAGTCGACGGCGACGCCCAGCGGTGGCACGAGGAGTAACCGCAGAATTACAAGGCAGAGACTGCCCGGGTGTGGGACCATGGCTGGGGACGACTACCGGATTCGCCCGTACCGACCGCGGGACCGGGCGGGTTTTCTCTCGCTGTACGAGACGGTCTGGGGCCACCGGAAGAGCCGCGACTGGTTCGAGTGGCGATTTCAGTCGAACCCCTATAGCGACCGCGTGGAGATGGTCGTCGCCGAAACCGACGACACTATGGTCGGCGTCGAACCGCTGTTGCCCTTTCGGCTCCGCGTCGGCGACCGACGCCTCGCCGCCTACCAGCCCGTCGACTGGCTCGTCCACCCTGACCACCGACGGCGGGGCCTGTTCACGCGGATGACCGAGCGGCTACTCGCACGGTACGCCGACGACGCGGCGCTCCTGTTCAACTTCCCGACCGACGCCTTGCTCTCCGGGCTCGAATCGTTCGACTGGCGCGTCGTCGGCGACCTTCCCACGAGCTACCGCGTCCAGAACCCCCGCCCGCTCGTGGCCGACGCCGTCGGTCCCAGGGCCGAAAAGGCACTCTCGCCTGCCATCCGGGTCGCCTCGGCGGCCACGAAACGCGGGCTCGCCCTCCTCGACCGCTACAACGTCCCCGCGACGGACTACACCGTCGAGGCCCACGACCGACTCCCGGTCGAGACAGTCGAACGGCTCTACGCTGGCACGGCACCGACCGCTATCCACGTCCCCCGGGACGAGCCCTACCTGGCCTGGCGGTTCGACAACCCCCACTGGGAGACGACGACCTACGTCGCCACCGCCGACGGCGACCCCGTCGGGAGCATCATCGCCGCGACCGAACGGCGCGACGACTGCACGACGGCGATGGTACTGGACTGCCAGCCGATGTGTGACGACCGCGCCGACGTCATCGAACCCCTCCTCGTCCGGTTCGTCCGCGACAACCGCGACGCCGACGTGCTGAAAGCGCCCGGCTGGTACGCCCCGCGACTCCGCCGCCGCTACGGCTTCTGGCACGACAGCGCCCTCGCCGTCTCGCGGTTCCCCACCATCTCCCGGGCCACCGTCCGCCCGCTGGTCGAGGACCTCGACGACGCCGACGCCTGGCTGCTCGACGGGCGCCGTCTCACCGACCGCGCGAGCTGGCGACTCACGCTCGCCGACCTCGATATCGAGTGAGGACCGCTCGGACGGTCGCCTGCACGACCACGCTCCCCGATGAGTGACACCAGATGCACACAAGCGACTGAACTCGAAGGCAACCACGGGGCCTGCCACTCGCAAGCCCCCCGATTAACCCGTGAAAGCGACAGTATCCACTGAATGCCCACACTCTCTATCGAGGACGGACGGCTCTGGTACGACGACCACGGACGCGGGCCGCCGCTGGTCTGTATTCACGGTGGCTGGCTGAACACCCACTCCTGGGACGAGCAGGTCGAGCGATTCGCAGACGAGTACCGGGTGGTGCGGTTCGACCTCCGTGGGCACGGCCGGACCGGCCCGACCGGGACGCGAGACTATTCCATCGACCTGTTCGTGGACGACCTCGAACGCCTCCTCGACCACCTCGATATCCACCGCCCGATTCTCTGTGGCCTGTCCGTCGGCGGCATGATAGCACAGTCCTACCTCGATAGACACCCAGACCGGGCGCGAGGCGCCGTCGTCGGCGGGCCGCTGCAGTCGATGCCCCCGGTCGACATCCCGCCGATGATGAAGCCCTTCCTCTCGCCGCTCCCGGCGATAACGGGGATGGCGTCGACGTTCGGCTCGACCGCGACGTTTCAGTCGCTGCTGGCCTCTATCAGGGCGATAACTGGCCGGCGGTGGCTGACGCTCGACCCCGCAGTCCGCTCGAAAGCGCTCGATGCGCTCGACGACGTCTCACCGGACGAGTACCGGAAGATATTCCGTGCGCTCTACGAGTTCGAACCGCCGAATCTGTCCCACATCGCGACGCCCGTGCTCGTCCTCTACGGGGCCCAGGAAGCGCCCATGGTCAAGCGCCAGGGCGAGCAACTCGCGACGACCGTTCCCCAGGGGCAGTTACGCGAGATACCAGACTCGGGGCACCTCATCAATCAGGACAACCCGTTGGCGTTCAACGAGGCCTGTGCGGCGTTTTTCGGGACCCTGGCGCCGTCGGTCGCTCACCCTCCGTGATTTTGGGGTGGCCGTGTGGCGACTGTGATTCGCGAAAAAGTAGTATGCCGCCTCCCGGACCTCAACTGGTGGTTTACATGCCGGTAACACAACCCCCCGTGTAGATGACGAGAAACGCAGATCGTCGAATCGAGAATCTGCAGGACCGCATCGAGCGGGCCGAGGAGATGAGTGGAGACGACCAGGACGTGCTGCAGGCCTTCGACAATAGGCTGGCCCTGCTCGGGAGCCAGTACGGCAAGGAACGCCGTGAGAAGCTGCTCAGGCACTGTGTGCGCATCGCCGAGGAAGTCGGTGGACTGGCCGACGCCCTCGACGACAAGCGAGCTGCCGAGGACATCGTCCGCTGGATTCACGACACCTACGACAACGAGGAGTCCAACCGGGACTACCGGGTCGCGCTGCGGATGTTCGGGAAGCACGTCAGCGACGGCGACGAGATTCCCGATAGTATCGCGTGGGTCTCGGCGACCACGTCGAAGGACTACAACCCGATGCCGAACCCGGCGAAGATGCTCTGGTGGGACGAGCACATCAAGCCCATGCTGAACGAGTGCCGACACGCCCGAGACAAGGCGCTCATCGCCGTCGCGTGGGACTCCGGGGCCCGGAGCGGGGAACTCCGAAACCTCACCGTCGGCGACGTTTCCGACCACAAATACGGTCTGCGTATCTCCGTCGACGGGAAGAAGGGCGAGCGATCGGTCATCCTGACGACCGCCGTTCCCCAACTCCAGCAGTGGCTGAACGTCCATCCGGGGAAGGACCAGCCGGACGCCCCGCTCTGGTCGAAACTGAGCAAGCCCGAAGATATCAGCTACCAGATGAAGCTCAAAATCCTCAAGAAGCACGCCCGGAAGGCTGGCGTGAACCACTGCGACGTGACTTTCACCCGGATGCGCAAGTCTTCCGCTTCCTATCTCGCTTCGGACGGCGTGAATCAGGCCCACATCGAGGACCATCATGGCTGGGACCGGGGTTCTGACGTTGCTTCCCGTTATGTTGCTGTCTTCGGCGACGCCAACGACCGCGCTATCGCGCAGGCCCACGGCGTCGACGTGGAAGAGGACGAATCCGACCCGATTGCTCCGGTCACCTGCCCCCGCTGCCGGAACGAGACGCCCCGCGACGAACCCACCTGTGTCTGGTGCAGTCAGGCGATGGACGCGGCGGCTGTCGAAGAACTGGAGCGGGAACAGGACGAGATTCGGTCGGAACTGCTGCAGATTGCCCACGACGACCCTGACTTCCTCGACAACCTCGACCGCGTCGAGCAATTCATCGAGCTCGGTGACGAGAACCCCGAACTCCTCCGTGAGGCCAGGGAGTTCGCCAGCCTCACCGAGAGCTGAAGCGGCCACCGGCTACACCTCCTCCTTCGCGCGCTCGATCTCGCTCTGTACGTCGTGTAGGGTCGGTTCGTCCCCGTATCGGATGAGTGCCCGCAGTGCCAGTGCGCGGACGAACTCGTCGTCCCCGTGCTTGATGATGCGGACGAGCGTGTCCCTGTTCTCCCGGACGAACTGGTCCCCGTCTGCGTTCTTCGCCGTCATTGAATCACCCCCTTCGGCGACAGTCCAAAATCAGTCGGCGTGTGGCTCTCGACGTGGAAGGAGACCTTCTTGTCCCGCAGGTCGCGCCCGCAGACCGGGCACTCGACGAGTCGAATCTTGTCGTGGCCGAACCGCTCGATCATCGGCCGACACCTCGCTCGGTGGGGTCGATTCGAGACGGTTCCTGTCGGCCAGCCGCTACAATCAGTCCATCGTGGTTGTTTTCCATAGTCCGGTGGAGAGCCGGTTAGGCCGGCGAAACCGGACCGGGAAGCCATCGTTCCCAAGCTCTAAGTATCTAGAGCTAGAAAGAACAGTTGGGAAGACACCTTCCCGGTCCACACACTTCAGAACGGACGGCCGAAGCTTGGTGAGCTTGATGCGGCCGTCCGTTCGCACTTTTCCACTTTCGAGAGTCATCTGTCTGAATCCTGTGAGTTGCTTGGGCGGTTTTTTCTGCGTGCTAGGTCCATATTCGGGGGTTTTACTTAGTACCTGTTGATTAATTAATAAGTTATTAACCTAGTTAATTACTAGTCGCCCACCCACGTTTTCGGTCTGGTTTTGTGCTGCACGTGTAGCCCATACAGGCTGGTCCCACTTAGTATATATCAGTGAATTGATGATTGATTCAATCATTGATTGACTAGGTTATTCATGTCTCTCGTCGGGGTGTGTCTGGGCCTCCTGTCGGAGTCGAGAAAGGGCGCGTTCGAGCTTCGGGATCGCTTCCGTGCGGTCGTAGTCCGGCCGTGTCAGTGTCCGAAGGGCCGGTTGGACGTGTTCGGTAGCGACCTGTGCGGCGAAGTCGTCCGAGACGGAGGCCTGTGGGTCCGCTGGTGGGTCGACTGAGAGCGTCGCGGCCGCAGCTGCCGCGCCGAGAAACTGGCGTCGGCTTGGGTCCTTCGTCGAGGCGATGCTTTCATTCCCGCGTGTATCGTCGGTTGACATGGGTTCTGGTCCCCAGAACCCGGTCCGCCTGCCCTTACAGGCGGACACTTTCCTGATTCAGTGTCCTCAGGACCGGGCTCTGATACCATCTCCTACACTGTGTAATGGTGAAAAGCGTTTCCCCATCTCCTTCATAGGTGATGGCTAAAGTACTGGTCCGTATTCACTATCTACATACGTGATGTCTTCGAAAGTACGGACCGTGCCGGGGAAAGACCGCGATGAGGAGTCAGGTGAGTACACCACAAGCTATGCTGACTCCGACTTCCTCGCTGCCATCTCCAAGCTAGACGGAATGGCTGGAACATCCGAAATAGCTCAAGAAGTAGGCTGTACCCGGCGAACTGCTTATACCCGTCTTTCTTCAATCGAGGAGAAGGGCGATGTGAGGAGTCGTCAGGTCGGAAACTCCCTCGTCTGGATTGTTGCCGATAATCTGGAGTAGATTAGTTCCTACGAGGAGCAAAGCCACCTCGGTTGTATACCTCTTCAAATGTTATTTTATTAGGGTGCTGTTCGAACAGTCTCTTACCTTCTTCTGGGTCTATATCGATCCAACGCCCAGGTGTGAATAGTGGCTCCGTGATTGTCTCACCAAATTCGTCCTCACAGACAATCTCGACCCAGAAATTGAACTCATAATGTTCGTTTCTGAATGCCTCACCCACCCCTGAAGTGAAATCACCGTAGGCCTGTCCTTCTGGCGCAGGAAAAGGGGGTCGACCAGAAAATTCTACACCTCTCTCACCACCACTGATAGCCCTCTCTTGGATTTTCTCGCCATCTTCACATCTCTGTATACTATGCTCTATCGATCGCGTATTGATTCTATCAGGGTCACGATCGTCGGAGAGCAAGTTACGTTCATCATCCTTTGGAAATTCTACCGTGGTACGCAAGCGCATATTCTTCGCTACGCCTTTGCCATAGTTTGACACATATGCGCTTATTTCATTACCATCTTTGTCACAATCGCCGACTTCTATCAATGGCTCTTGTTCAAGCCTGAGAACTTTGTGCTGCTGATGATACAATCCAACCAGTAATGCGCTCAGAATCAGAGAACCTATAGCGCCAATGACTTCTCCCCACTTTAGCAACCAACCGAAAATGTACCCCTGCAATAACATCGGTATCATACTAATTGGGACAAATTTCACTCCCCGATAGCTTCCTCTACAATCTCGATTTCCTCGTCGGTCAGCCCATACAGCTCGTAGACGATGTCGTCGATGAGGTCGTCCGTCCGCGCAATTTTCTCTTCAAGCTCTTCGGCCCGTTCCTTCGTTCCGACGTAACTCTCTAGCCCGTCCCGAACCTCGTCGACGGCGGGCAGCGTGAGCTTCCGCAGCCGGTCGACCAGCGAGTTCGTTTTCGTCGCGGTCTCGCGGAAGCCTGCGAACCCACCGGCCTCGTCGACGGCGACTGGGACGAACGCCTCGATCAGGTCGGCCTCCGTCTCGGTGAGATCCGTAATCCGCAGTGCCGGCAGCGGGTCAGTCTCCGTGTATCCCCACTGGTCGGTCTCGTAGGCGTCCTCGTCGTCGGGCTTGTAGCGGGCTGTGAGTCGGATCTCGACGGTGGTACCTGATTCACGGATCACAGTGACCTCGCCGATACGGAGATTCGGTTTCTGTTCGGTGGTTTCTTGCAGGATGGAATCTGCCGAGCCTTCAGGGGGCTGGGTGAGACCGACATCGGCGAGTGTTGGGCCGTCGGAGTAGGTTCCGAGATGGTCACGCAAAGACAAGTTCAGTTCACCGAGCGACTGTTTTCTAGATTTAATAGTTTCAGCTAAATAGATAAGTGAATGATATTGACCCTTCTCATCAGTAGGGACTTGTTCACTATTGGAGTCATATTCCGCCTGAGGGCTGTTTAGTGTATCTGAACTAATCTCTTTGACTGGAAGTTGGCGGATATCTTCCGGATACACATCAGTATAACTACCCTGTAGCGAACCAGTGGCTAGGAAATTACTGAAATAGTATCCCACGAGGGCAGAGTTAGCTATCGCATTAAGATACCGAATATCGTACTCATTTGCATCTTCAGTAGCTTCGTAATCAGCAGGTCCACGATGTTCTTCCATTTCTGGAGACCAATTAACTGCATGAGCAGCACGCTGTGCTGTGTAATACTTATCGTAGTCAAAGCACGAAATCAGCCTATTATTTTCCCCACTTATACGCCTGAAAATCACTTTTGGATTTTCAAATAACTCTGGATATTTCGGCCGATGGAAATGTGACTGTTTGGACTCATAATCAATGTATCTACCTTTCCACTCTAAGGCATATCGCTGGATATCCCCACCTTCCAAATATGGCTTAAAGCCGTCTCCCTCTTTCGAGTCATGCAGCACATCTTCTTTGTCAAAATCCAGTTCACTGTGACTTCCACTGTGAGCTACAACACCGGGATTAACACAACAAATAGATCCTAAAGAGACTGATATACGTTCTATTGCGTTTTTCAATTCAAGATCTTCTGGCGAAAGATTGACTCTGAATGCAGAATGCTTGTACTCAGTAAAAGTATCCTGATCCAATGCAAACAGCTGATTATATGATAAATCCGAGTAGCCAACAATCTGAGTCTCTTCATCTGAGGTCGATTTCGAAACTGTGTAAATAACACACTGTCTGTCCACACCAGTAAATACTTCTAACTCCCCAAAATCTACTAATCTTACAATATGTGTGTTTTCTATGAAATAATTCCGGAGGGCACGAGCATATTTTTCAGTCTTTAGTGAGCTTGGGGTGATGAATGAATGATTACCTCCATATCTGGTAAGCTCTGTTGCTCTGTAGCAGAAGAGAATGTACAGATCCCAGTGTCCCACAGCAGGCTCAGGATACATATTCTCGTATGTTCGCGGTGAAATGGAGTGGTTCTCTGTTAATTCCCAATTTGACACATACGGCGGATTCCCAACCACCGCATCAAACCCAGCCCCACCTAGTCGCTCCCCATCCTCTCCGAAGAACACTTCGGGAAACTCCAGTTCCCAGTGGAAGAAGTCCTCCTCGTCGGCCATCGCCTGCGCACTCGTGAACCAGTCTTCACCCTGTATCTCGGCCCACTCGTCGCTATCTTCGATAGCGCCGGCCATCTCCTCGTAGACGCCTTCGGGCACGTCCAGCCCGAACGCCTCGGCGGTGTGGACGTTGGCGATTTCGAAGAGCCGCTGATACAGCGGGTCCTCGCGTATCTCCTCGTATATCTCCTCCATCGACTTGATGTCCGCCAGGTCGTCGTTGTCGATGGCCAGCAAGTCCTCCATGAGGTCCATCACGTGCTCCAGTGTCTGCTGGCGAGCGCGGGCGAACGCCTGCGTGAGCGTCAACTGACCACCGTTCTCCTCGGTATCGTCGCTCAGTACCTCCGAAATATCCGACCCCACCAGTGAGTTCCCGGCCTTCAGGTGGTGGTCAAGGAATGCCAGCGGCTTGTCCGCAGCCAGCGTCTCCAGCCACATCGACAGTTTCCCCAGCTCGACGGCCATGCCGTTGACGTCGACGCCGTAGATGCACTCTTTCGCTATTGTCCGGCGGAGTTCCTGCTCGTCGTAGGACTGTATCTCCTGCTCGCGGACGACTTCCATCACCTGCTCGGTTAGATACCCCGTCGCGCTGGTGAGGAAGTGTGCCGATCCCATCGCCGGGTCCAGAATCTTCAGGTCCAGCACTTCCTGCCAGAACCGACGGAAGTACTCGGTATCACTCGGTTCCAGGCCGTCGGCTTCCAGGTCGGCTTTGATGTCGTCTAGCAGCGGGTCGACTGTCTCCTCGACGATGTAGCTCACCACGTAGTCCGGGGTGTAGTACGCACCCGTGGCCTTCCGCTCGCCGTCGTCGTTGACGACGTACAGTTCCCCTTTCTCGACCGTCTCGACGGCGTCGGCCACGCTCACCTCCGTCCCGGGCTTCCAGACCTGCCCTCCATCCTCGGCGACCGCGGCGTAGGGCTCCGACGCGATGCGGAATTCGTGTTCGAGCAGTCCCTCGTAGATGCTTCCAAGGTGGCGCGTGTCCAGGTCGGCGTAGTCGGCCAGCACTGGGTTCCCATCTTCCCCTTCGGTTGTTCCGAGGCGGTGGATTACCTCCGCGATGTAGCGGTCGGCTACTTCGTTCTCGGCCAGGAACTCGTGGGTCTCTTCGTCGAAGAGCCCGCCGTTGTAGGGCGGAATCCCCAGTTTCTCCTTCCCTTCGTCGACGAGCCCGAAGAGGTCCTCTAGCTGTCCCCAAATCTGGGTGGCGTAGCCGCTGTAGTCGTCGTAGGAATCGCCCGAGGTAATGTCCTCGTGAATCTCCAGCCGAATCTGGTCCAGGCTGAAGTGCTCCTCGAATTCAGCCTGTGCTTCTGGGTCATCGGGATGGATCAACCCTCGCGATTCGGCGTAGAGGACGAACATCAGCCGGTAGAGCAACACCAGCGACTGCTCTTTCAGCTCCTCGCGGGCGTCCTCGTCGTCCGGGTCGATGTCGAGGTCGTTGGTGTGGATGAACCCCTCGCCCAGTATTCGCAACGCGGTGAAGACGTTGTCCTGCAGGTCCTCACCGAGTTCCTGGGCTGCGGTCTCCGATTCGTTCCAGACCGTATCGAGGAACGACGTTCCCGCCACCTCGCGGAACGCTGCCGGTCGGAAGAACGTATAGAAGTATTTGAACTGCTCCAAGTCGCCGGACTCCAACAGCTCGGGAAGGTCGACTTCGTAGTAAATCTCGGTCGCGTAGTCTTTGGTCCCATAGAGTCGCCACTTCTTCCCGTCGGTGAGAATCCCCCACTTCAGCCGCTCCGGTGTGTGCTCCAGATAGTACTTGATCTGGTGCGATGCGTCCCGATAGGACCGCTGTTCGTTGAACCGCTTGGTGAAGTCGGCGTCCCACTGTTTCGCTTCCAGAACAGCCGACGCGAGCCCGTACATCGCTTCGGTCTCGCCGTCACGCTTCCGCTTGGCCGCATCGCGGCGCTTCTCGTCCGATTCAAACAGGAGGCGGTCGTTGTATCCGCCACTGTCGGGCAGTGTCGTCTCCGATAGCGTACCGAACCCGAGAACATCGAGCACTTCGTCGATCCACGAATCGAGGAGTTCGTCCTCGTTGTAGGAGCTGACGAGTTCGCCTTCCAGGTCCCACAGGTGCTGCAGTGCCTCAAACGCTTCTTCGGCTTCGTCGTCACACTCCCACTCTTCCAGGTCGTCGATTCGTTCGTCGAGATAGTAGCCAGAGAAAAGGCTCGAATTGCGGTATGGTGTCGAGCTAAGAGTGGCCTGACTCATAATGAAGTGGTAACTAGACAAATTGATGCGGTAATTAATCTAGGGGGTATCTCAGCGGAGTCTGCTGGTCTCTGTCCCCTCGTTTTGATACGACCAACGCCGACCCCCTCTCAAGGCCCCCTTCACCCCTTGCTCTTATCCCCTGATTAGCGCTGCTTGAGGCCCCTCTATCCCCTCATATTGCTGGTCGTCGACCCCGTACCACTGCAAGCGGAGAAAAGCCCCGCTTCTTGCCACTGCTCTAAAGCGAAGATTTTCGCTGCTTGAGGGCCTTGAAGCGCTCTTCCCGCTGGTCGTGAAAGCCGTTGCATGGAAGCAAGGGGGTAAGCAGGGGGTCGAAAGGCCCCTTCGAGCTAGGTCGTCCCCTTGCTCTCCTGGCTCGTACGGAAACGACCACCGCTTGAGGCGTCCTCGACCACCGCTAGCTTCTGTACTTGAGCGCTGCTTGAGGGTCCTCAAGCGATAGAATTGGGTCGTCAGCGAACGACCAGCGGTTACCACCCCCTCAAAGGGCCCTTTTTGCTGGCTCTTTCTGTCGCTTGAGTACTGCTTCTGGGCCCTCTACTGCTGCTTTTGGCTGGTCGTAAACAACGGGGCAAGAAAGCAAGGGGGTGAACGGGGGTCTTGCCCCCGGTCGAGGTGCTTTGTAGTGCTCTCAGGGTGGACATCCTAACCTGTGGATTACAGGCTCGCTTACCTACCTTGCACATATGGTTCAGTTTCCCGACAGCGCTCCCTCTGATGACTCGGATTCCGCTTCCCGCTCGACCCCAGCGGAATCTGAGTCTGTCGAGCGCCAGATTGGCGAGCTGGTGATGCGGTATCTCCGCCAGTCTCCCGCCGTCCGAGTGTGGTACGATGGAGAGCGTATCAGAGCCGAGCAAAGCACGGCTCAGAACGAACAGGAGCGAACGCTGACATCGTCCACTACTACCAGCGACGCGAATAGCGAACGAACAGAGCAAAACCGACAGACGGCATCGCCCTCTCTATCAGAGACGCAGAGCGCTAACAGAGATAGCGCTCTCTCTACGGATAGCGAGACAGCGGGTCACGAATTGAACGGCATTTCGAACGTTCAAAATCTCACAGAGAAACAGGCCAAAGCGTACCTCCTCTTGGAACAGACCGGTGGGGACATATCCATCAGTGAGCTGGCCGAGCGGGCGGGCTATTCGAGCAAGGGTGGTGCTCACAGCGCAAAGGAGAAATGGGTTGATACTCGTGGTTCAGATAGGCCCCTATGAGAAGGTCGCGCCCTCGAACTCCCGGTTCACCACTTCGGCCGTAGGCGCGTTCAGGTACGGCTCGACCGCGGAGAACGACGACCACCCACCGACTTCCATCACTACTCTGGGGTTCATCCGCTCACGCACCAGGAGCGTCTGCGCGTAGTACCGCCGAAGATCGTGACTCGACAGCTTCTGCCAGTCGGCGTCACCGGTCTCCTCCGCGACTCGCTCGGCGGTGGCCTTGACCCGGCGCTGTACCGACCGCTCGCTCAGGTCGACGATCGGCTCGTCGCGGTCGATGTCCTCGACGTTGGCGTAGCGGAGTAGTTCGCTCTCGATTTGCTCGGGGAGGTAAGCGTCGCGAGGTTTCCCGCCGCTCCCCTCAGTGTCCTTCCCCTGGGGAACGCGAAGCCGGGCGTGGCCGTCGACGTGCTTGATGTGTTCCGGGTGTATCTGGGGTATCTCGAAAGACCGAAGCCCGACTTCCCCGCCGAGCTGGATGATGAGGGAGTCCCGGTAGCTACCCGCGCTCTGCTTGAGGGTCTTGTACTCGTCCGGCGTCAGCCAGCAGCGGTACGAATGGTGGTTCTCGTTTCGCTCGATGCGCATGGATACTTCTCAATGACAAGTCCGACATGATAAACCACAGTTTGGGCGGGAGTGGTCGGCTATAGCTCTATATCGCGGGTTCCGTGTCGTAGTTCTTCAAGAACTCCGTGATATCAGGCTCACTCCCGACCGTCGGGTTCATTCGGTCGTAGTTGCACCGAACAATGGGAATAGGGTCTGATTCTATTCAGTACAAATACTATAGTCCACGTTTGTAATCGAAATCACAGAGAATGGACGAGACGCCAGCGTTTGAGTTCGATCCACAGGAGTCGATGATTTATATCGACCACGAAGGTAGCCGTATCAACTTCTACTCAGAAGCCACTCGAAAAGAGTATGCCGTCGTATCCGACATCGATGAGCTTGCGAACGACGGATCGAGGCTATCCCGTGATATTGCGCAATTGCTCATGGAGCGACAGCAACTCTCCTCCGCCAACCAATCAGGCGACCGCTTACAGCGCCTCCAACAACGAGTGGGCAAGCAGTACGAGCAGTGCCAACGCTTCCAAGAAATCGCTCAAACTGGTCGCTCAAAGATTGTCGAGGAACAACTGCCGATTCTATACAAGCACGAAAAGCTGATCAAACACGCTCTCCGACAACTCGCAGCGGCGCAGAGTCTAGGATTCTCGGTACAGATGCTGGTAACCTATCTCGACAGCAGAGAGGTGGGATACTGCTATGGCTTCATACGGAATGTGTGTTCAACGGTCGAGTATCTCGGTAAGCATCTCGAAGGACGAGCAGGGGCTGGTGACCTCAGCACTGACGAGCACGACTCTTTCAAAACGGTATATCAGACACTCGTTGAGCAGAAAATCCCTACTAATTACGTTGAGGACGAGCAGGTGGTGTTACCACCAGAAAGTACAACAATCCCACTAAGCGAAGTGCCTCTCAACGACGCAGAAATAGATTGGCTCCGGAAACGGCGCAACCAAATTGTCCATCACTGTCCACTCATCGTTAGCGAAGCGACACTCTCAACACTCAATGATGCTGTGCGCTCAACGACGCTAATTACGGAGTCTGAACGCGATCGCGCTCTCAAGCTTGCCGCCCGGCTTCACCTCCATACGACGACTATGCTCCTGAATTTCATGGAGACGTATGAGCAGGACCTCATTGAGGCGACGATTGATGTCTGGTATAATGATGCTTCTGAGATTGGAACTGACGACGATAACGATTAGAGGAGTAGTACAGCTACCCAAAGACTACACAGACACCCAGTAACGTCATTGGATTTTCCTCAAGAAGTTAGTCATAGTTCTTCAACAACTTCGATATTATCTCTCCCCTAACTTATCCTCTGCTTAAAATCTAATCTAGCTCCTAACGGCCCGTTACGATAGTCCAAAGGCTCACACAGCCGCTTATTCGATTACATACAGTAAGTAACGGTAAACAGTGTGTTTTCTGTAATCAAATGTTGTAACTGGCCCGTAAGTATATAAACACGCGGCATAAATTCTGGGGTAAGGCGGTCAGTGTAGAATCATCAAGTGAAAGCGAGTTACAAACACGTTACCCTACGCTCATGGAAAATAACTAAGTCCCTGCAGTACGGGTAGAAACACGTTGAGAACACATAATAACGTGTGACGATGGGCTAAATAAACCACAATGCCACTTAAGAAGATCAACGAAAGCAAGCTAGAAGACATCGCGGGAGAAGCAATCCAACTCAGCAAGAAGAACCAGAAGTATTTCCATGAGAATGCTGAGGAGATTCGCGATGAGTACCGTGGACACACAATTGCTATTGTTGATGAAGAAGTTGTCGAGGCAGTTGACGGTAAAAGTGACCACCTCACAACGAGGCTCGTTAACAAACTCCGCCACGATTACAGTAAGAAACAGATTGCAGAATCCTATATCACATACGTCTCTGAGGAAGACGATATACTGATTCTATAGATCGTATGTGCCAAGGGTATTTTACAACGACTGACGGTCAGCGACGGCCTCGCTTATCTTCGACTGCGTTCCTAGCCACGGATGTTAACAATGACCTTTCGTTCAAATCGGGCAGTAATGTTGATTTCTTAGTTGATACCGGAGCTGACACAACATGTTTCACCCGGGCCACGGCGGAAAAACTCGGTCTCTCCATCGGCAGCAGAGAGCCAACAGCCGATGTGAGCGGTGTTGGACCAGACACGGTCCCACTGTATATAATAGAGGAACCCTTCGTACTAGTTTTTGATGAGCGTGATGAAGAAACGCCAAATGACTTCCACTATGAATATTTCAATGAAATGCATGTTCTCCCGTCGTTGGATGGTGATATTTTGGGGAGAGATTTCCTTAGCCGATTTGAGATCGATTGGTCTGATTATCATGACAGAATAAATATGGCAAGAATAGATGACGCTGAGGGCGATTACGACGTAATCGGCTAAGTCAAGTACCCTACTTAATCATCCGCAACCCGAGTATCAAGGCGGGGACTGCTACGGTTAATGCTGTTCCGTATCTTATTTCAGCCATGTATTCTATTTGCTTATCTTTTGAATCCAGATACCAAAGAGTCGAAGATATAATCGAAGCTATCGGACCCCACACTGCTACATATATCGAAAGTAAGTCCATTTAGAACCACCACAGAAGCACAGCTACGACTTGGAGTGTGAGGGCAATCATATAACCAATTGGTACCAACTTTTCTGGATCGCTAATTTTGTCTGACCAGCTATTCTGATCTTGCGGAGAATCTTCTACCGCTAATTCCCCAACAACATAATCTGCCTCGGAACTCTGGTCGTGAGAAGTACCACGTTCAAAATAGTAGTCCAACGAGGCAGTAAGCAGCAAAACTACTCCACCCAGGACAGCAAACAACTCGAACACCTTAATCTGTCTCTTACTAGTACCTGGTTTTTATTCAGTGTGACGAAGTCACCCCAGTCAAGCTACCTGAAGTTCGCCTTCTAACTCGTAAACCCGGCCTGTCTCTTTCAAATGTTCAATATCGTGCTCAATTGAGTCCTGATTAGCATTGACTGTCTCTTCTATTTTTTCTACCGTGGTCCCCCCGAGCTTTTTGATGGTTTGGATAATTACCCTTCGCCGTTGTTTCTGACTTTTCGCCTGTTCCGTTTCGATTATGTCCGCATCAAATTTGCCACTCTCAGGATCATAGCCCACTTGCTTCATCGACTTCGTCACGAGTTCAATTGCTCGTTCAACATCCTCAATCTCCACAGTATCCGAAAGACGAACCCGCGCACTCGACTCTGCCAGCCGCTGTATCGCCTCGACCTTGCGGAACGTCACGGGAATCGGCGAGTCGTCATCTTGCTCGCCAGCTCCAGCTCGGAACTCGACGAAGAACTGTTTCAGTCGCTCCGCTACTTCGTCGTCCTCAATAATTGGACGACAGGTCTGCTTGGCGTGAGCGACGTAGGCCCGCATCACCGACCGATCTATCGCGGGCTCGACCCGCTGCTGTTCCTCGTCACTCAGCTCCTCTCCCCTAGTGTGACGGCCTGCAGCCTGCCGGCTCTGGACCATGTGCTCGACAACATCCGCGTCGTCCTCCCGGTCTGGCTCGTCGGACACCATGAACATCAGGTCGAACCGGGAGAGGAGCGTCGGGCCCATGTCGATCTGCTCGCCCTTCGGACGGTACCGCTCGAAGCGCCCGTCCTTCGGATTCCCCGCTGCAAGCAACGAAGTCCGAGCGTTCAGCGTAGCGTTGATACCGGCTTTGTTGACGTGGACCTGCTGGCTTTCCAGGGCGTCGTGCATCGAGGACACAGCGTCGGACTGCATCTTATCGATCTCGTCGACGCAGGCGATACCTCCGTCGGCCAACACCAGCGCACCAGCTTCCAGCCCCCATTCGGTATCTCCGAAGTCGTCAGATACAGCCGCTGCCGTCATTCCCGCCGCCGTCGCACCCTTCCCCGAGGCGTACGTCGACCGTGGCGCAATCTGGTCGACGTAACGGAGGAAGGTAGACTTCCCACAGCCGGGGTCACCGAGGAGGAGCATGTGCCAGTCGCCGCGGTCGCGGCTCCCGTCCGGGTACTCGTGGGCCCAGCCGCCGAAGAGCTGCAGCGCGACGGCCAGCTTGACGTGTTCGTCGCCCCGGTGTTTCGGGTTGATCGAGTCGACGAGTAGCTGATACGGGTCACCGCGTACCCCGTTGGCGATGGCTTCGATCTCCTCCAGGTGCTCGTCGACGTCGACATCGTCGTAATCGCTCTCCTCTTTCACGACTGAACGCGCGTCGAGGTTCGTGTCGAAGTCGAGCCCCTGGTCAGCTCCGGGCTCTTCGATGTCGAGAATCCCGGTCAGAACCACCCTGTCACCAGCGTCGAAGCCTTCTATCAGGTCGTCTTCGAGGTGCGCGTCGACGCTCTGTGCTTCTCCACCGTTCGTTTTCTCAGGCGGTTGCTGGATACGGGCGTACTGGTGGTCTATCCAGCTACTGGCGCTCGCGTCGAGCGAGAAGGGGCCCTGTCGTTCACACCCCTGGCACTCGTGCGGTTCTTGGAGACTCTCGCCATGCTGTGGAATCTCGGTCTGGGTCCCACACCGTTGGCACTCCCATACTGCTTCTGTGAGGCGCGGCTTCACGTCCGATACCTTCTGCACCTGTCCGCGGATATCGAGCAACTGGCCGATGTTCTCGTGACGGGAGACAGCGGAGGGGTCGAAGACGTGCGTCTCCGGGAGGTTGTAGATGCGGACGTGAGCGTCGTCGAGTTCGACCGCGACCGGCAGGTCGTAGAGGCGGAGCGCTTCCTCCAGGTGCTCCTGCAGTTGCTTCGGATGGTTCCGCACATCGTCTGCGACATCCGGACTGAACCGGTACAGGTCGTCATAGTCGACGTGGAGTGATTTCTCCTCTCGGGGGTAGCGTTGAGCGAGCTGTGCGATCTCTTCCGAGTAGTAGTCCCGGAAGAATTGTATCAGTTCTTCGGTGAGTTCGTGGTTTTCGGGCATCGTGTGAATCTGTGAAGTCTTCACAACAGCCGCGGAGGCTGTTGATTCGCGATTACTGCGAGCGGTGCGAGCGGTTTGCGAGCGTACTAACAGCTACCGAACACTTGTTTACACAACCGTCCTACCCTGCAAATTCTAAGGTTTCAGACGGTTTCGCTCAGAGTGGACCAATCCGGTGGGGGCTTCCCCCGTTGCATCTGTTGTGAGGACTTCACAGATTCTCGCCCTCCTGGTCAGCCGTGTACTTCCGGGGGAGAGTCCCAGCGTCGAGATCGAGCCGGAGCTCTCCGTTCGTGTACTGCAGGGCGCTCCCGTCGATGAGCCGGGCGGCACGCTCCATGTCCCGGTAGATGGTCGTCCGGTCGATGTTCGGGTAGTGGAGTGCCTCCTCGGCTTCGTCGCGGTCGACGGTCGCTGCAGGCGGCTCGTCGCGGCGCTCACGCGCTTTCGCCGCTCTGTGAAGGTGCTGGACAAGCGTCACCGCGCGCTGCTTGCCAGTCATCTTGTCGGCGTTCTCGATGACTTCCAGGATATCGGTGCGCGCATCCAGGCGCGCAACCTCCGTCTCCAGTTCGTCGATGCGCTCTTCACGCGCTGCCAGCTCGTCCTCTAGCTCCTCACGTTCCTCGCGCTCGTCGTGAAGCTCCTCACGGAGTCCGGAGACCTGCTTCGAGAGGGCTCCGAGTCGCGCTTCCAGCGCCTGAACGGTGGTTTCGAGGCTCTCGTCCCCGGGGTTCGCGTCGGGAGCAGTGCCCTCGCCGTCGGGGCCGGTGTCGGTCACGCCGACCACCCCCTGACAGACCCCCGGCTATGGGGGGTTGTCGTTCGGGCATCTAAACCGAGAAGGGTATGCCGCCTCCCGGATTTGAACCGGGGACAGCTCGATCTTCAGTCGAGTGCTCTCCCAGTCTGAGCTAAGGCGGCGCATATCGAGCGACGGTGAGGGTAGAAAAAAGGATTTCGATACCCCGCTGCCCTAGGGCAGAAAGAGGTCCGCGCTGTCGAAGGCCTCGCCACAGTCGTCACAGGTGTATTTCGTCCCGTCGTCCGTCGAGACGTGCCCTGCACAGTTGGGACACGTCGACCCGTCTATCATGTATGGTGGTACCGCCACACTGACTAAGTCGTTTTCGGCAGGTGACAGCGGGCTGGCGGATTCGCATCCGTCGGTTCGGCTGACCGACGGTTAGAGGGGCGGATTCGAACCGGAGAGAGACTCACTTCGCTCGTCTTTCAGGGCTCGAATCCTCGTTGACCACACAGACGCCGCTGGCTCCTCGATTGCCTCACGGCTTCGCCGTTCGACTTTTCGTGTCGCTTCGCGCCACGCCTCGCTCGTCGCAGTCGCCCTCAGAAGTGGGTCGGGGCGGAACATCTTCTCACTCACGTTCGATACCGTCCCTGTGTAGTAGTGCCCAGCCAACGATTTTGGCTCCCGTACCGTCCCACTCGTGAAACGGTGGAATAGGACTCAGTATTCGAAGCCAGGTTCTTCGTCTCCAATCACTGAACCAGGCTGATCTGGACAGTTTCCCGCACTGTAGTTTGAGACAATGCAGTGACCGCTGGGAGAAACCATTTGCAGCCTTTCACAGTGTGCTCCGCTTTGGCACCCCTCCATCTCAACTAAAACGGTGGAATTAGATAGAGTAGAAACAAGAATCATCCTATACAATCATGGTAGGTGTTCCGCTTAGACTAAACGATATAGAGAACATAATTCGAGAAGATAGGCCAGGCCTCGCTTTCATTTCTGCTGCAGTTTACGCATTCTTCGCCGTTGAAAACCCATCAATTGACAACACTGTACGTGCGCTGAAAATCTTTGGATACAATCCACCGTCTATCGGTGTGATAGATCCTCAATCAGGATTTCTACTGCTTTCTATACTAACTACCGCAACAGGCACGATTGGATACGTCTCGAAAGACGTGTATTTCGTGGAGTATGAGCCTGGCGAATTTGAAAGGGCTAAAAAGATTACTTACTCGTTGAGTGTATCCCTAAGACTATTACTAATTTTTGCCGCTTTCGGCTTGATCTTTTCACATTCTATTGTTGGAACTACAGATTTATCCTATCCTTTCGCAGGGTTGGTTATCCTCCAAACCATCGCTGTATTCGCTTATTCCAGACAATTGGGCGTAATGGCATTCATTGCAGCTATATTGGGCCTTCTATTCCTATCAGCAGCACTAATCGAGTGGCTGCTTGGAAACTTCTCATTTCCAATAGCGGTTATTTTATTGGCGATTTTTCTACTCTTGTATATAAGAGATAGGTGATGTTATCATCCTATAGCTGCAGGACATGATTTTCCCGGTGTCTCGTCCGAGCGCCGCGAGTCCGAGGAACAGCAGAGCTTTGCTCTGCTGGCGGATTCGAACCACGGTCACTCCGCTCCGCTTCGTTCCCTGGTTCGCATCCGCCGGCCGCTTCACACACGCGCCGCTCATGAGTGAGCGCCGCGAGAAGTTCAGTGGGTCCGGGCGGATTCGAACCACGCCGAGACGTGCTCGCGTCGCTGCGCGCGTCTCGTCTGCTTCGCATCCGCCGGATTTCACTCTTCGTTCCTCACGTCCGTTCGTCACAGAAGAGTGGGTCCGGGCGGATTCGAACCGGAGGAAGACTCACTGCGTTCGTCTTCCAGGGTGTCGAATCCGTCCTCCGTCACGATTCTGTCGCTCGCGGATTGCTCGCGACAGGAATAGTGGGTCCGGGCGGATTCGAACCACCGACCTCGGCCTTGTAAAGGCCACGTCATAACCGACTAGACCACGGACCCGCACTACCGATTTTTCCACCGGCAGGAATAACGCTTTCTCTCTGGGGCGGAACGCTTAGGCATCACCTGGCCCACGGGACACGTATGGCACGTCGTGCAGTCGTCGCGCTCGTGGGGGTCATCGTCGCACTCGCAGTCGCCGTCCTCGCGCTCCAGACCGGCCTGTGGGTGGACGTCGTCGGCGTCGGCGAGTACGACCGGGGCACCGTCACGGTCACCGACAGCGACAACTCGACGCCCTGTTGTACGACAACGCCGACCGAGACGACGACAGCGGCGCCGTGTACGGTGCCGCCGAACCGGACCGCCGTCGCGACCTGTGAGGGTTCGCGGGCGCTGGGGACAGTGGACGTTCGAATCGCTGACACACCCAGGCAGCGCAGACTCGGCCTCAGCGACACCGAATCCCTGGGCCCGAACGAGGGGATGCTCTTCGTCCACGACGAGGAGGGCGAGTACGGCTACGTCATGCGGGATATGGACTTCGACATAGACATCATCTTCATCGACGCCAACAGGACCATCACGACCATCCACCACGCGTCCAAGCCGCCAGAGGGCGAGTCCTACAGCCAGCAGTATTCCGGCCGGGGCAAGTACGTCCTCGAAGTGAACCGTGGCTGGGCCAACCGGACCGGTACGAGCGTCGGCGACACTGTAGAGCTGCCTGCTGGGGTCGACTGAACTACTTCCGAGGCTGCTGGTCGACACGGCACTGCAAACAGCCAGAAAGCCCCGGCCGGCTACACTCGGGAGGCTCGCTGCGCGCTTCACTCACTCCGTTCGTTCCAGTGCTTGCTTCGCCTGCCTTCGTGTAGCCGGCCGCCCCTTTCAGTCCCCGGAGACGCTGCGCGTCTCCTGACCCTCGCGGAGCCGCTGGCTCCGCTCAGTCCCGCCCGTAGCCGGTTGGCCGGCCGCATGGGTGGGACTGAAAGGGGCCGCGTTCTCAGCGAACCCGGACGACGTAAGGACCGCAGGGAACACAGTGACCGAGGACCGCAACAAGTCCCGGGTCGCTGAGAACGCGGGGGCTTTCTGGTTGTTCACAGTGCAGTCGATGCGGACTGTTAGGTGGGCTTTCTCGCCGTCCACATCGTCACTCGATGCACTACATACGAGCGTTCCTGCAGCGGAGCCCGACGCGTATTTGGGTCTCGACGCGTAACCGTAGCCAATGGATATCGAGGCGGCCTCAGACGACGACGCGTTCGAGGACGCTCGCGAGCGGGTCGACCGGCCGATGTGGCGGCTGTTCACCGACTACGGCAAGGGACAGCGATTCGCTTTCGTCATCGGACTCATCAGCTCGATTTTCGCCCGGATGCTGGACCTGTTGCCGCCGCTGCTCCTGGCGCTGGCTATCGACGCCGTCATCGAGGACAACACGAGCTACGACCTCCTGTTCGTCCCCGACGCGTGGATTCCCGCGACCACCACGGGCCAGCTCTGGCTCACGGCGGGACTCATCGCGGCCTCCTTTGGCTTCGGCGCGGTCTTCCACTACACCCGAAATTGGGGATGGAATAAATTTGCTCAACACGTCCAGCACGCGGTGCGAACGGACACCTACGAGACGATGCAGCGGCTCAACATGGAGTTTTTCGCCGACAAGCAGACCGGCGAGATGATGTCGGTGCTGTCCAACGACGTCAACCGGTTAGAGAAGTTCCTCAACGACGGTCTGAACTCCTCTTCGCGGCTGATAATCATGGTGCTGGGTATCGCCGCCTACCTCTTCTACATCAACTGGCAACTCGCCCTGGTGGCGCTGCTCCCGGTACCGCTCATCGCCGTGTTCACGAAGTGGTTCATCGAGACCATCCAGCCCAAGTACGCCGACGTCCGGGCCTCCGTCGGCTCGCTGAACTCCCGGCTGGAGAACAACCTGAGCGGCATCCAGATAATCAAGACCGCAAACACCGAGTCCTACGAGGCCGACCGCGTCGAGGACAGCTCCCAGGAGTACCTCGACGCCAACTGGGACGCCATCGGCACCCGCATCACCTTCTTCCCGGGGCTCCGGCTGGTCTCCGGGCTGGGATTCGTCGTCACGTTCGTGCTGGGCGGACTCATCGTCATCGGGCAGGCGCCCGGCTTTTTCACCCTGGAACTCACCACGGGCGGGTTCGTCGCCTTCATCATCTACACCCAGCGGTTCGTCTGGCCGATGGCCCAGTTCGGCCAAGTCATCAATATGTACCAGCGGGCCTACGCCTCCGCCGAGCGAGTGTTCGGGCTGATGGAGACGCCGGGGCGCCTCGCAGAAGCCACCGACGCCCCGCCGCTGTCGGTCACCGACGGCGCGGTCGAGTACGACGACGTGACCTTCGGCTACGGCGAGGACGAGCCCGTGCTCGACGACGTCTCCTTTACCGTCGATGGCGGTGACACCGTCGCGCTCGTGGGTCCCACCGGCGCGGGCAAATCGACGGTGATGAAGCTCCTCTTGCGGATGTACGACCCCGACGACGGCGCGGTCCGCATCGACGGTCAGGACCTCCGTGAGGTCCAGATAACCTCCATCCGGCGGGCCATCGGCTACGTCAGCCAGGAGACGTTCCTGTTCTACGGCACCGTCCGTGACAACATCGCCTACGGGACATTCGACGCCACCGACGAGGAGATTCGACAGGCGGCCGAGGCCGCCGAGGCCCACCAGTTCGTCCAGAACCTCCCCGACGGCTACGAGACGATGGTCGGCGAGCGCGGCGTCAAACTGTCGGGCGGCCAGCGCCAGCGCATCGCCATCGCCCGCGCGATGCTCAAAGACCCCGACATCCTCGTCCTGGACGAGGCCACCAGCGACGTCGACACGGAGACCGAGATGCTCATCCAGCGCTCGCTGGACGAACTGACCGCCGACCGGACCACGTTCGCTATCGCCCATCGGCTCTCGACCATCAAGGACGCAGACACTATCCTGGTCCTCGAAGACGGCCGCGTCGTCGAGCGGGGGAGCCACGACGAACTGCTCTCCGAGGACGGTCTCTACGCCAACCTCTGGGCGGTCCAGGCCGGCGAAATCGACGAACTGCCCGAGGAGTTCGTCCAGCGTGCGATTCGGCGCCGAGCGCAGACGGACGCTGACGATTAGCTGACTGAGGGCCGCGAAGCGTGCCCGAAGTGCGAATCGTCAGCGGTTTGCGGACGATTGAAGCGGTGGAACCCCTGCCCTGTCCGTGGCTGGCTGTTAAGCCACTGGAGCCCCACTAACCGGTATGCGAGTCCTCGTCACCGGTGCCTCCGGCTTCGTCGGGAGCCATCTCGTCCCCGAGCTCGTCGAGCGGGGCCACGACGTCGTCGCGCTGACGCGGGACCCGGCGAGTTACGTCGCGCCCGCGGGCGTCGACGTGGTCGAGGGCGACGTGCTGGACCCCGACCTGTCGCTCCCCGATGTCGACGCCGCCTACTACCTCGTCCACTCGATGGAGGCCGGCGAGGACTTCGAGGAGCGGGACCGCCGCGCCGCCCGGAACTTCCGGGAGGCCGTCGACGCCGCCGGTATCGAGCGCATCGTCTATCTGGGTGGGCTGGGCAACGAGGACGAGGGGCTCTCCGAGCACCTGCAATCGCGACGCGAGGTCGAACGGCTGCTCGGGGATGGCGCGGCCGACCTGACCGCGTTGCGGGCCGCCATCGTCATCGGCGATGGGTCGGCGAGCTTCCAGATAATCCGCCAGCTCGCCGCCCGCCTGCCGGTGATGGTCACTCCCTCGTGGGTCCGGACGGAGTGTCAGCCAATCTACGTCGACGACGTGGTGACCTATCTCGTCGGCGTCCTCGAGGCCCCAGAGACAGCCGGCGAGACCTACGACATCGGCGGCCCCGACGTGCTCACGTATCAGGAGATACTGACGACGACGGCCCGGATTCTGGTCGGGCGCCGGCCGCTCATCGTCCCCGTCCCGGTCCTCTCGCCGGGGCTGTCGGCCCGCTGGCTCGGGCTGGTGACCGACGTCGACGTGAGCGTCGCCGTCCCGCTCGTCGACGGCCTGCGAAATCGGGTGGTCGTCACCGACGACCGCATCGACGAGTTCGTCCAGCCCGACCTGACCGGGTTCGAGGAGAGTGTTCGGCTAGCGCTCGGAAAGGAGCCTGCTGTGGAATCAAAAGCCGTTGAGGCTTGAAACAGCGGTCTTTCTACTGGGGCAGCTACCGCTAACAGCCAGAAAGCCCCGGCCTGCTACACTCGGGGGGTTCGCTGCGCGCTTCCTTCGCTTCGCTCAGTCCAGTGCTTACTTCGCCCGCCTTCGTGTAGCAGGCCGCCCCTTTCAGTCCCATCCATGACGGCTGACTAACTGTCTACGGGTGGGACTGAAAGGGGCCGTGCGCTCGACGAAGCACGGCGAAGCAAGCACCGAGCGAAGCGAGGCGCGCAGCGAGCCGCGCGAGTCGAGCGCACGGGGGCTTTCTGGCTGTCTACAATACTGCCGACGCGGATTGTGAGCAGGGCTTTCTGGCTGTCCTGACTCTTACTACAGTTGACCTCGACATCACCGGAGAGCCAAACCCCTATGGCTGGCAGTTCCCTACCGGCGGGTATGTTCACCGGCATCGTGGAGGCCACGGGTGAGGTACTGGCAGTGACGGACGACGAGGGCGGCCGGCGAATCCGCGTCGGGACGCCGTTTGCGGACCTCTCATACGGCCAGTCCATCAGCATCAGCGGGGCCTGTCTGACCGTCGAGGAGTACGCCGACGGGGAGTGGGCCGAGTTCTTCCTCGCGCGGGAGACGCTGGCGAAGACCTTCTTCGACGGTCTGCAGGAAGGTGACCGCGTCAACCTGGAGCGGGCGATGCCGGCCGACGGGCGCTTCGACGGCCACATCGTCCAGGGCCACGTCGATGCGACGGCCGAAGTTGTGGATATCGAGCAAGAAGGAGACGACTGGACGTTTTCGTTTTCGCTACCCGAGAACCAGCGCGACTACCTCGTCGAGAAGGGGTCGATAACCGTGGACGGCATCAGCCTCACTGTCGCCGCTCGTCACGACGACCGCTTCGACGTGGCCATCATCCCGACGACCTACGACGAGACGACCCTCTCGGAGAAGTCCGTGGGCGACCTCGTCCACCTGGAGGTCGACGTGGTCGCGAAGTACGTCGAACAGCTCTGCTAGGACTCGAAGTCGGGGACGCCGGGCTCGCTCTGTGGCTCGTCGCTGCGCTGGGCCCGCTTGTACGCCTGCCGGTAGGCGTCGACTTTCCGCAACAGGAGCAGGATGAAGATGCCGTCGTAGACGACGACGAACGCGATGAACGCGACGAACTGGTTGACGCCGTACACCGCAGATAGCACGCCGATTGCGATGCCCGACAGCGAGTTATAGCCCGCGTGGATGACCGCCGCGATGAGCAGCCCCTTCAGGACGATGGGGCCGGCGTTGTCGGGGTTGAACTTCGCGAGCCCGAGGTAGTAGCCCGCGAAGGCCGAGTAGATGACGTGGCCCGGGCCGGCCAGGGCGCGCACCGCCGCGATGCCGCTCCCCTCGTTGATGGCCTGGACGGTCCCGGTGACCATCTCGGTGTTCTGGACGATGTACAGCGCGTTCTCGATGGTGGCAAAGCCCAGCCCCGCCATCGCGCCGTAAACGGCGCCGTCGATGACCGCGTCGAACCGGTCGTCACGGAAAGCGTACAGCCGGACCGCGAGCAGTTTCACGCTCTCTTCGACGGGCCCGACGATGATGAAAAAGAAGGCCAGTTGCCCGAGGAACGGCAGGAGACCGCCCACCGAGCCGATGGTCTGGACCGGCCCACGCAACACCGTGTTCAAGATTGCGGCGAAGCCGGCAAACAGCACGCCGAGCATGAACGTACCGACCAGCAGCGTCAGGGGCTCCTGGGTCGTTACGTCGGCGTAGTAGATGTAGCCCGCGAGCACCAGCGCCGGAATCGCCGACATCGCCGCGAGCACGCCAAAGAGGGGCTGTGCCCCCAGCGCGCCGAGGCCCCCGAAGGCTATCTGGACCGCGAGAATCGCGACGGCCAGGAGGATAACCAGCCCGCGCAGCGCCCACTGCCCGGCGTAGTACAGGAAATACACCACCCGGTCGAACACCGACCGGACCTCCCAGTCGGCGATTTCATAGAGGTCCGCCGACCGGTCGGAGTTTCGCTCCACCGGGTCCCGCTGTCGTTCAGCCATATGGTCGATGGTCGGGGGCCCGCCACCTAACGGTTTGGCCCGAGCTACTGGGCTCGCGGTGACAACACTTCGCGGAGACGAGAAGGTTTTGACGTTCACGGTCGTAGCCCGGATATGAGTCTACGGGCAGGTGTCCTCGCCGTCCAGGGTGACGTCTCCGAACACGCGAGGGCTATCGAGCGGGCCGCGACGGCCCACGACGAGTCGGCCGAAGTCGTCGAGATACGCGAATCCGGCCTCGTCCCCGACTGTGACGTACTGCTGATGCCCGGCGGTGAGTCGACTACCATCTCCCGGCTTATCCATCGGGAGGGTATCGCCGGCGAGATAGAGACACACGTCGCCGAGGGCAACCCGGTGCTTGCGACGTGTGCCGGGCTCATCGTCGCCGCCAGCGACGCCCACGACGACCGGGTCGAGACCCTGAACATCGTCGACGCCACCGTCGAGCGCAACGCCTTCGGTCGCCAGAAAGACAGCTTCGAGGCGCCCCTCGACGTGGCCGGCTTCGAGGACCCGTTCCCGGCCGTGTTCATCCGCGCGCCGGTCATCGACTACGTCGGCAGCGACGTCGAGGTGCTGGCCTCCTGGGACGACCGCCCCGTCGCTATCCGGGACGGTCCCGTCGTCGGCACCTCTTTCCACCCCGAACTGACCGAGGACCCCCGAATCCACGACCTGGCCTTCTTCGACAGCGTCGAATCATAGGCACCCACTTTTTGCACCGTCGCTCGCGCGCCATCGGCGCGCTCACTTGGGCAAAAACTTGGGGAAAAATCGCGGCGTGCTCCTTTCGTGCCTTCGGCACTCCAGTCCGCGCGCCGCGGTGGAACCGCGGCCGTCGGCCGCGGACGCTACCCCCGCGCCTGCGTACGACGTTCCCCCTGGAATTGGTGTACCTCTGCCACTTGCGTAACGACGCGCTGAAGGGCGCCCCCGCCGACGTGTGGGTATGAGCGACGACGCCGACGTCATCGACGATGTGTTCGCGGTCATCGAAGACCGCAAGGAGAACCTCCCCGAGGGCTCCTACACGACCTCGCTGTTCACCCACGAGAAAGGGGAAAACGCCGTCCTGGAGAAGCTCGGCGAGGAGACGACGGAGCTGATTCTGGCCGCGAAAGACGACGACCGCGAGGAACTGGCCCACGAGTCGGCCGATATCGTCTATCACCTGCTGGTTCTGCTGTCGATGAAGGAGATGGACGTCGACGACCTGCGCGAAGAACTCGCCGAGCGGCGGTAGCTGGCGTCGGCGACCCCAGTCTGTCTACTCCTCGTCGCGGTTCTCGGACATATGTTCCCAGATTTCGGTGCAGCCACAGCCGTCCTCGACGTCCTGCAGGTGTGCTCGGTCGGTATCGTCCGCCTTCGACCGTGTCGTCTGTTGCTGCTGAGTCTGTTCCATTGTAGTTACCATACGTAACTCGTACTGATAAGGGTTCTCTGAGACGACCACACACGGTCGAGGGACGTGCAAGTTCGTTGCTGGCCGCCGTCCGGCAGCGCGGCAGGCCCTTCAGGGGCTGAAACCACGAGTAGTTTTATTGCCCGTGACACTCGTCTCCACGCCGTATGAGTGCGTCTACCGTGCGTGGCACCATCGCGGGGATGGGCCAGCGGGCGAACCCGGCCTTCGCCGTCGGCGTCGTCGCCGTCGCCCTGGCGGCGCTGGCCTACGCGACGACGATGGCCTCGATACAGCACCACACCTACGTCCACGTCATGGCTGGGGTCCTCTGGACGGGCACCGACCTGTTCATCGGCGTCATCCTGGGGCCGGTCATCGGCGGGCTCGACGAGGAGGCAAGTGCCGCGGTGTTCGAGCGGCTCACGCCCAAGACCGCCTTCTTCCTGCCGTCGATGGCGTTTCTGACCATCGCCACGGGTATCCCGCTCGCCCTTCGACTGGGCGTCTTTCCCAATGCCGGCCCGTGGCTCGCGCTCTTTACCCTGTTCAACGTCGTCCCTATCCTCCTGCTGCTTGGCTGGCGGCTGAACGCCTTCGACGACTGGCGCTGGCAGGTCCCTTTCGCCGTCGGCACCGTCGGCTCGCTGGTCTGGGTCGGACTGACTATCGGCACCTTCCAGATGATCGAGCCCGCCCTCGCCGTCGCGCTCGTGCTGGTGACGCTGCTGTCGGTCCAGGGGTTTGGCTTCCTGATGCCCGGCGAAATCCGCATCTACAAACAGATGGTCTCGCCCGCGCCGGACGCGAGTGTCATCTCGGCCATCGGGCAGCAGAACGCCAAACTCGGCGGCCTGCAGGGGCTCGTGCAACTGGTACTCATAGCCGACATGGTGTATCTCCGCTACGGCGGGTTCTGAGCCACACCGTCTTCAGGGATGGCGGTGGGTGGAACGTCACCCAAAGCCTTCGAACTGGGTGTGTTCTGGCGGGACGCCGAGTTGTTCGGCCGCTTCGACGAGACTGGACACCATCGCATTGAGACCACATGCGTAGACTTCGAGCTGCGATGGGTCGAGACGGGCATCGATCGGATACCGGGGTGGGGTGTTCCGATGGTGCTCGAATTCCGGGGGTAGCGACTGCCCATCGCCCACACCGTCCTCGAGATATTTTGCGAGTGTGTGCTGGACGTAGGCCGTCTCCCCCGTCCACTCCGTCAGGTACGACTCACGGCTTACCGTCGGCACGAAGTGGAAGTTGTCGCGCTCGTCGGCGTACGACTGGAACGCCACACGGTACGGGAGGGTGTCTTTCCATCCTCCACCGAGAACGAGCCAGATATCTCGTACGGTATCCTCGTACCTGTCTCGTCCCGTATCGAAGAGATAATCGATCATACTCTTCAGCGGGGCGGCACCCGTGCCGGTCGCAAGAAAAACGATATCTCTCGGCGACGGTTCTTCGAGGAGGAGCTCCCCGTACGGCCCGCGGAGCGTCACCGTGTCGCCAGCCTCGAGGTCCACCGCCAGCTCGGACGTCATCTGGCCGCCCGGAACACGTCCGACACAGAATTCGAGTTCGTCACGCGTCGGCGAGCTCGCGATGGAATACACTCTCGTCGTGTCCTGGTAGCGCAAGGAGAGGTACTGTCCGGCGGCGAACTCGACCGGGTCGTCCGTCTCGACCGTGATTCGCAGGAGCGACGGATAGGGCTGGAGATACCGCTCCTGGAGCGCTGTGAGTTTCTCGCCGACGGAACCGGTCTGGTCGTCCTCGGAGACGTATCGAGTGAGCGGCGTTCCACCGTCGAGATGATCGACTTCGTCGAGTTGCGACCGGAGCCAGTCCTCGCAGGCCTCGTCAGTGGTCGGACGGTCTCGTCGCCACGCGTCCGTTCCGTGTTCGTCTAGCGTCGCCCGGAGCTCGGTCAGAACCTCGTCAGTCCGGTTCCGGTCCATCGCCGAGACGTCCGTCACGACGGCGGACTCGGTCACCAACGGGAGCTCCTCGGCTGTCTCGTGCTGCGAGAGATGTCGGCGAATCCGCATTCCCGCGGACCTATTTCTCGCTCGATAGTATAGTTTCCCCTCCGCGGCGCACTCGGCGCCTTCCTACTCGTCCGCCGGCTCGAACCGCCGAGAGACTTCGTCTCTCGTGCTCCGAAGTCGTTCGCTACTCGCTCACGACTTCGAACCGCCGGGCGACGACGTCGCCCGTGCTTCGAGCCGGCTCACTCGGCGTTCGCCGGTTCGAACCGATGCCGGACGACTTCGCTGTCGTCGTTCCACTCGAAGCTGTCGTGGACGCGGTTCAGTCGCTCGCGGTAGGCCTCGAGGTCCTCGGACCCCTCCTTTCGCGCGTCTTCGTCGGTAAGGTCGCCCAGCGTCCGGTGAGTCACGTCGGTCACTTCGAAGGTCTGGCCGTCGATGTCGAAGGTGTCGCCCTCGTCGGCGTACTCGTGACCGCGGTGCATCTGTGTAATCTCGCCCTCGGCGGCCATCTGCTGGACGTGGCCGTTCGGCAGTATCTCGTCGGCGTCGATGTGTGCCATATCGGCCCTGGGGACCCGACGGACAAAAACGTGGCTCGGCCTCGAACTGCGATTGAACGACCTTTTACCCTGTGACGGTCAAAGACAGGGCAATGAGCCATCCTTTCGAGAATCTCCCGACCACGCCCCGGGCCGAGGAGATACTGGACAAAGCGTTCTCGCGGGCGACGCGGGCCTCCGGGTCCAAGACCGGTATCGAGGCCCAGCAGTCGATGCTGATGACCGCCTCGAACATCATCTCGGACAACTTAGAGAACGTCGCCACGCAGTGGCCGACCATCGACGAGCTGGACCCGTTCTACGTGGAGCTTGCCGACGCCGTCGTCAGCGAGACCGACCCCGCCGACGACGACCCCGGTATCGACGCGCTGAAACAGCACCTCTCGAACATCTCCTGGGCCGGCCGCAAGGCCAAGGAGATCCGCCAGGAATACGAGGGCCGCGTGGTCCGAAGCGACGTCGACACGTCCCGCAAACTGCGCAAGCAGGCCTTCGCCCGCATGGCCGACATCACCGAGCAGGTCGCCGAAGACCTCGAAGCCGTCTCGAAGGCCCGCGACGCGCTGAAGGGGCTGCCCGACATCCGCCCGGACGAGCCCGTCATCGTCGTCGCCGGCTACCCCAACGTCGGCAAGTCCTCCTTCGTCAACAGGGTGACCCGCGCGGACAACGAGATCGCCTCTTACCCCTTCACCACGACGCAGATTCGCGTCGGCCACGTCGAGGCCGACCGCATCCGCTACCAGCTCGTCGACACGCCGGGACTGCTCGACCGCCCGCCGGAGGAGCGCAACGAGATCGAATCCCAGGCTATCAGCGCCCTCGAACATCTCGCAGACACCGTGCTCGTGCTGGTCGACCCCAGCGGCGAGTGTGGCTACCCGCTGGCCCAACAGCTCGAACTCCGCGACGACATCGAGTCGCTGTTCGACGCGCCGGTGCTGACCATCGGGAACAAGAGTGACCGCTCGACCGACGTCGAGGCCGACCACTTCATGAGCGTCACCGAGGGCGACAACGTCCAGGAGGTCCTCGACGCGGCCATCGAGGCCGTCGACTGGGAGATAGAACTCCCCTTCAGCGACGAGTAAGGCCCGCTCGCGGTTCTCCGTCACTCTAGTTCGTAGGTGACGTGCACGCTCACCTCGACGGTGACCGGACCCGGTGAGATGTTCGTCTGGCCGCCGCCGTCGGCTGCGGTCGCGTACTCCGCCCGGACCACCGGCTGGCCGCCGTCGTTCGTCTGGATGGTCACGGCGTCACCGACACTGCGGTCCTCGGCGGTCGCGAGCGTGGTCGCATCACCGCGGGCCCGATCCATCGCCGTCGTGAGTGCTTGCTCGCGGGCGTCGGACCGCGTCTCGTCGCTCAAACTGTACGTGATGCCCTGGACACGGTCGGCGCCGCTGTCGACGGTGGTGTCGACGAGTGTCCCGACCCTGTCGACGTCCGTCGTCTCGGCCTCGATAGTGTGGACGGCGACGTAGCCGACCAGTTCGCGGCCGTCCTGGCTATAGTCGTACTCCGGTCTGACGCTGAACCGCGAGGACGTGACGGTCGCGCCCTCGTCTTCGAGTGCGCTCCGTATCGCGTCCGCGTCGCCGCTTACGTTCGTCCGGGCCGCGGCTGCCGTCTCGCCCCGACCGACGGCGGCGACTGTGACTGTCGCTTCGTCGGGGGCCCGTTCGACTGTCGCGTCGGCGCCGACGCTGACGGTGGCGTTCTCCGCTGTCGGTTCCGCCGCGGTCGCTGACGGCGCGCCGCCGGTGTCAGCCACGACGTAGCCGACACCGCCGGCCAGCAGGAGCGCGACGACGCCGATTACTGCGAGTGGTTGTGTCTCCATACGACCCGGATGCACCGCGGTCGTATTTATTGCAGCGAACGCTCAAATGCGGATTTGAGCGTTCTACCCACGTTCGACGGTGATGTAGCGGACGGAGACGTCGACGTCCTGTCCGGCCGCATCGTCGACCACGGTGTCGAGTCGGCCGGCCAGTCCCGGCGGGTCGGAACCCGGCGGGACACCGACGGTGACGACGACGTGGCGGGGCTCCTGGAAGAGGACTGTGTTGCTGTGCTCGACCTCGACGCTGATGACCTGTCGGGGCGGTTCGATAGCGGATTCGACGCGCTCCTGTATCGCCTCTTCCGTGGTCGCTTGCTGGTACGTATCCAGCGTGACGCCGCCCAGAAACGCCGAGAGGACGAGAATCGAGACGACGAGCACGCCGATGCGTTTCACCGTCGCCGACCGGGCGTCGCTCTCGCGGAACCAGTACTCCGGCCGGTACCCCTGGTACCAGAGGCCGACCAGAACCGCGAGGTTGATAGAGAGGATGTTCACGAGCACGAGCACGCCCGAGCCCAGCGAGACGAGCGGCTGGCCCCACGCGATGCCGATGCCGACCGTCGCCGCCGGCGGGATGAGCGCGACGGCTATCATCACGCCCACCAGCGCCGTCGACACCCCGGAGGTCAGACTCAACACGCCCGCCGCGCCGGCCCCCAGCGCCACGACGAGCGAGAGGAAGTCGGGGGCGACCCGCTCGCGGACCTGCTGGACGCTCGTCACGTCCGCTATCGGTGGGACGACGTTCGCTGTCCGCACAATGAAGGCAAAGGCGGTGGCGCTGACGATAGCGAGCAGGATGCCCAGTGTCTGTAGTTTGACCCCCCGGACGAACAGCTCGTGGTCGTCGACGACGGTGCCGACGTTGGCCGTCATCGCCGGGCCGATGAGCGGTGCGATGACCATCGAGCCGACGACGACCGCCGGGGAGTTGAGCAGGAGTCCGGCCGTCGCGATGACCGCGCTGATGACGGTCATGATGACGTACGTCGACAGCGCCGGCGCCATCGACTCCGCCTTCGAGGTCAGCTCCTCGCGGGCGATGCGGTCCTCGTCTTTCTCCTCGGCGTAGCGCTCCTCCAGCGCCTCGAAGTCCCGGGAGAGGACGGTGTTTGCCTCGGTGATGACCGTATACGTGTCGTCGTTGAGCCCCACGTCGCGCAGCGATTCCAGCACCGGCTCGACCGCGTTCGTGGGAAGGGGAAAGGTCACGACCGCCCCGATGTCTCTCCCGCTGGACTCCTCGTTGACCACGTAGTCGATACCCTCTTCGTCGAGGACCCCGAGCGTCGCCTCGAGCTTCCCCTGCGGGACCGAAATCTGTACGAGCCGCACGGCTACGCGTGTGGTGGCTGTGGGTAAAAACCCGGGTGGTCGGTCCAGACGGAAACTGACGCGTTTTTCCCCGTCGGTGCAGTATCGGGCCTATGTTCGACGCACGTCCCGACCGGAGCGCCGAAGTGGTGCTCGTCGGCCGCTCCAACGTCGGCAAGTCGACGCTGATGCGGGAGCTGACCGGCCACACGTTCGACACCGGCCAACGGCCCGGCGTCACCCGCAGCCCCAACCACTACGACTGGACCGGTCCCGACTTCGTCCTGACCGACCTGCCCGGCTTCGGCTTCATGAAGGGCGTCCCCGACGAAGTCCGCGAGCAGATAAAGACCGACGTGGTCCGCTACGTCGAGGACAACGCCGAGAAGATTCTGGTCGGAATTCTGGTCGTCGACGGCAAGAGCGTCATCGACATCATCGACCGCCACTCCGGGCCCGACGAGATTCCCCACGACGTCGAGATGTTCCACTTCCTCCGGGACGTCGGCGTCGAACCCGTCGTCGCCGTCAACAAGATGGACAAGGTCGACGACGAGGACGAGCGCCTGAACGAGCTGTGTGACCGCCTCGGACTCTATCCCCCCTGGAAACAGTGGCAGGAGACCATCTCCCCAATCAGCGCCAAACGGGGGAACATCTCCGCACTGAACGAGGCCGTCCGGCACCACCTGCACGAGGCCGAACGGGACGACCTGTTCCAGTTCTTCTGAGACCACCTTTTTCGTCGTCGCCTTTCCTCACTCACTTCGTTCGTTGCGGGAAGGCTCCTCGAAAAACGTGGGCGAAAAAGGCCGGACACTCACTCCGTTCGTGTCCGGTGAAACCGCTCGCCGTCGGCGAGCGGCATACGCACTGTCACAACCCTGCCTTTCCCCGTCAGCGCTCGGGGTCGGCGGGAGACCCGCCGACCCACTCGCGCCCGGCCACAGCGACCGCCGGGGGCCTTCTGTCCGACTCAGTTCCCCTCGACCGCTCGCTCGTGGATGTGCCCGCTGAGGGCACCGACCGGGAGCGTTATCCAGAACGTGGTCAGGAACCCGAACATGCCAAACAGCATCGTCAGGCGGGGAAGGTTACCGGACATCGTCCACTCCGGGTGCAGGAGCGTAATCACGTACCAGCCGCTGACGCTCAGTGGCGCCCCGATACCGTAGGTAAGCACCGTTGCGGCGATGCCGCCGGCTACACCCCAGTAGCGGGCCGACGCCGGTCGCTGCGCCCAGGTGAACGCGCCCGCGAGGAACGCGGACGGCACGACGAACGGAATCGCGTACACCCCGAACATGTAGATACCGCCGTGGGCCGGGCCGAAGGCCCCGAGGCCGTACTTGGTGATCGGTTCGAACCCCGCCGCGACGACGAACACGGTGGCCGCCGACAGCGCAGCGGTCGCGAAGGCATAGCCCGCGCCGATATCGCGGTTGTCCGCCCCGGGCAGGCGTCCTGGCCCGAAGCGTTTGCAGAGCACTTCCGCCGTCTGGGCAGTCGTCGCGCTCATATATTATAATTCTTTGAATACCCTTATATTTTCTTCGGACCGAGTGGAAACAGTTGCTATCCCACGTGTGGCTCCGGCGCTGCTGTCGCCACCGCGCCTGGCGAAACACAGTTGTATCCGGCCAGTGTGCCTTCGACAACATGACTGGGTTGGCTGGGCCGATCCGCGGCCTCCGCGACCGCGTCGAGGCCGTCGAGGACCGTATCAACGCTCGTCTTCCGCCGTCGCTGAAAATCGGGCTGGGCGTGCTGTACTGGTTCTCGACGCGCACGTCGACGCGGTTCGACGCGTTCGCCGACCGGCCCGCTGTCCGTCGGTGGTCGGACCTCGCCATCGCGACCCTGTTCGTCCTGCAGGTCGGGACGCTGGTACTGGTCACCGTGGCCGCGGGCAACGCCCTGGGCCGGGAACCCACCGCACTCAACGACCCGGTCAACACCATCGCGATTCCGGGCGTCAACGAGTTCATGCCGCTGGCCTCGACGCCCTACATCGTCCTCGGACTCGTCGTCGCGACCGTCGTCCACGAGGGCGGTCACGCGTTGGCCTGCCGGGCCGAGGGTGTCTCCGTCGAGGAGTGGGGCGTCGCACTCCTGGGCGGCGTCGTCCCGCTCGCGGGCTACGTCCTGCCCGACGACACGCTCGACGAGGCCGACGCCCGGACCCGGATGCGCGTGTTCGCGCTCGGGGTCCTGCACAACCTCGTCGTCACCGTCCTCGCTGGCGCAGTCCTGGTGAGCTCGCTGACAGCCACACCCACCGAAGCCTTCCTCACCTACTTCGGCTGGGCGGCGACGGGCGGGCAGGCCCCGACGGCCGCCGCCGTGGCCGCGCTCGGTCCGCTCACGAACGCCTGCTTCTGGCTCGTCCTGCTGAACGCCAACGTCGGGCTTCTGAACGCCCTGCCCATCGGCCCGCTGGACGGCGGCCGGGTCCTCGCCGAGAGTATCGACGCGGCCGACGACCGGCTCGACGACGCTGTTCCGGCCTGGCTCAAACGAGTGGCCGTCTACGGGACCAGCGGCTTCGTCGTCGGGTTGCTCGCTGTCGCCATCCTCGGCCCGTATCTGTGAGAGGGCTGGCGCTGATTACTGGCCACCAGCAGCAAAAACCGACGCTGCAGGCACTTACCGCGCGCTATACGTCCGAACGAACGCGGGAAATCAGGCGACGTTGAAACCTTTGTCGCGCAGGAAGTCCTCGACGCGACCGGTGTGGTTCCCCTGGAGCTCGATCTGGCCGTCTTCGACCGTCCCACCGCAGGCGAACTTGGACTTCAGGTCCGAGGACAGCGAGTCCATGTCCACGTCTTTCGGGTCGAACCCCTCGATGATCGTTACCTCCTTCCCGTAACGGCGCTCGTCGATGCGGATGTTGATCTCCTGAGACTCCTTGGCCACGTCTTCGCAGACGCAGAGCTCCTCAGGCAACCCGCACGTCGAGCAGACTTCCGACATTACAACGGGGCGTACGAAACCTTCGTATTAAACACTGTCGGGGGAAAGCCCGGCTTACCGTTCGGCGACGATTTCGTCGGCGATTTCGATTGCGTCCGCGGCCGCCGCCTCGGAAACAGCCCCGCCGTACCGGAGCTGTTCGCGCAGTCCGGCCAGCCGCCGGACGTCGTCGTCGGCGTCGACGGCGTCGAGATACGCCCGGACCGTCTCGCCCGGCCGGCGCTCGCGGTGTCGCTCGCCCAGGACGTACATCGCTCGCTGGAACGCCGTCTCTACGTCCTCGGCGGGCGACTCGGGCGACTGATAGCGCAGCCATAGCTCCCGCGAGACGCGCTCGGGGACGCCCGCGCGGCGGAGCCCGGCCGCAGTGCCCAGGAGGGCAATGGCACCGAGGGTTGTCTCCTCGCGCGAGGGGAGTTCGGGCAACTGACTCCCCCCGTCGTCGTCATCTGCTCCGGTCTGCGTCGTCGTATGGCCGGGGGTCCGTGTCTCGCCCGGAGCCCGAGTGCGGGTCGGTGTCGGCGTCGGCGTCCGGGTTCGTCCCGGCTCCGGTGTCTCGGTCGGCGTCGGCGTTGGCGTCGGCGTGGTTTCGGTCTCGGTCGGCGTCTCCCGGTCGTCCTCGCCGCCGTCGGTGTCGTCGTCCTCCTCGAGGCGCTGTTGCTCTGCCGCCTGGCGGGGGCCGGCCGGCGTCGGGTCGAACTGCACCCAGCCCCAGTCCTCGACGTACATCTCGACCCACGCGTGGGAGTGGAGCCCGCGGACCTCCCAGCGGTTCGGCCCCGCCGACTCCCCCGGGGTGTAGCCGACGGTCATCCTGGCGGGGATGTCCTGCGTGCGCAGCATGACGGCCATCGTCGTCGCGAAGTAGGTGCAGTACCCCTCTGTCATCGCGTGGAGGAACCGGTCGGCGACGTTGCGACGGGGCCGGGAGACGGAAAGCGAGTAGTCACGGTTCTCTTTCAGCCACCGCTCGATGACCAGCGCGGTCTGGTAGGGCGTCTCGGCGTTCTCGGTCAGCGTCGCGGTCGTCTCGGCGACCCGGTCGGGGGTGCTCTCGGGGAGCTGGACGTACGTTCCCTCGACCTCGTCGGGATAGTCGTCACCGGCGTCCCGCAGCTCCACCTCGTCGGCCGCGATGACCTCGCTTTCGACCCGATAGCTGTCGCCGGTCTCCAGTCCGTCCTCGGGCTGGAACCCGTCGTGGCGGGTCACCTGCACGTCGGCGTCGCCCTCGTAGCGCGTCGGTTTCCACGCCGCGGGGACGGTTCCGATGTCTGACTCGACCTCGTAGGTCTGGACGACCTCACGCGTTCGGTCCGCCGGCTGACGCTCGAGAAGGTCACCCTCGTCGTACGCCTCGAGGCTCCCCGTCCGGACCCAGCCGTCGCCGGTGTAGCGGTCGTAGGTTCCGACGCGCCAGTATCTGGCTTCGCTGGCCTCGACGGTGAAACGCAGGGTCGAACTCAGCGACAGCGACCCCTGGACCGTCAGCGAGTCGCCGGCGTTGACCAGGCTCCCCTCGACGGTCCCGCCGGACCCACCCAGCAAGGAGAGGGCCGTTCCCTCGACCCCGGGGATGCGCGAGACGACCGTCGGCAGGACGATGATAGCGGCGAGCTGGGACAGCACGGACCGCCGCCCGGCGTCGATACCGTCGGTCGCGTCGGTGACCGTCCCCGACGGGCCCGCGCTACTCGTCGTCGCCGTCCCCTCGCTTGCGACCGAATCGAGCGTCCCGAACCCGAGTGCGGCGACGCCGCCGACGACACCCAGCAGCGTCGTCACGACGCCGGCGTCGGTCGTCAGGACGAAAAACGAGAGGGCGAGGCTGGCGCTGAAGACGGCCGTCACGTACCACCGCCGGAGCGCGAAGTAGGTCGTCAGGAACACCGGCGCCGCGGCGAAGGAGGTCACCCAGAGCCGGACGTTCGCAATCTGGAGCAGTCGGCGCCCCGTCAGGAGTTTGACCGTGTCGGCGAGCAACACGTCGACGGTCGGGTTCGTCGCCAGGTTCGTGACGTACCAGAACAGGCCGAGCACGAACAACCCCGCGCCGAGGACGAGCGCGATGACCGGATGGAGTACCCGCGCCAGCAGGGCCGCGAGCAGCAACGCGGCGCCGACCACGAGCAGGAACTGTGTCGGCGAGCCGACGACGTCGATGAGGTGGTACATGGTTCGCAGCGGCGCCCCCAGCGCCAGCGCGACCGAAAGCAGGGCCAGCGTGCGGGGCTGTGACCACGGCAGTCGGCCGGCGAGACGGCTCACGCGCCCACCCCCGAGACCAGCGGGTTCTCCCGACTCACGGTCAGCTCGTCGAAGGGCTCGGTCCGGTCGCCGACCGCGACCGTGACGCCGTCGTCGGTGGCGCTGACGAGGACGTCGGCCGCTCCATCGCGGTCGCTCTCTCCCTCGCCGGTGCCGGCCAGCGCTTCGAGCAGCCGGGTCTGGTGGCGCTCGCCGAAGCCCGCGGGCACGGTCTCGTCGGGTGTCGCCAGCTCGACGGCGAAGCCGCTATGGAGCGCGCCGACGGCGACCGTCGCCGCGGCGGCCGCCATCGCGTCGCCGTGGCCTGCCGTCGCCCGCGCGGCGACGACTAGCTCGCGGTCCTCGCTGTCGTCGTCGAACTCCGTGACCAGAAGGTCGTCGCGCTTGGCGCTCGATTTCCAGTGGATGTCCCGCAACGAGTCCCCCGGCGTGTACTCGCGAAGCCGGTCGAACGTCTCTCGCTCTTCCGCGTCGGGGGTGAGGGTCCGGACGAAGGCGTCGGGCCCGCCGAGCCGGTACACCGGCGGGAACACCAGCACTTCGTCGGTCGCGTCGACGGTGCCGCTGGTGACGACCAGCCCGAGCGAGTCGGTGACTTTCGCTTCGACGGGGCCGAGATACTGCTCACCGCGGCGCTCGTACGGTACCTCGAAACTGAGCGTCGCCGGCAGCGAACACCGCGCCGTCACGTCACCGCCGATTCCGTCGGCGCGGCGGTCGGTGAGTCGGGCGATGGCGCTGCCCTCGGCGGTGAGTTCCAGGGTCCGGCTCTCGCCGGCGAACCCCCGGCGGAGCGTCGACCGTTCGATGTCCGGGAGGCCGCTCAGGTACACCTGGACCGTCGCACCCACCAGCGCGACCAGCAGCGGCGCGGCGATAGCGGCCAGCCCCGGCTGGCCGAACTGTCCACCGACGACGGTCGCGCCGACGGCGACCACCAGCACGCCGACACCCCGGAGGGTCGGGCGCATTCACTCGACGGCGACCCGGTCGAGGGCCGCCGTGACGAGCTGCTCGGCGGTCTGGTCGCTGCTGTCGGTCCGGATGCGGTGGGGGAGCACGACCGGGGCCTCGGTCTGGACGTCGTCCGGCACCACGTAATCCCGCCCGTCGAGGACGGCCCGTCCCTGGGCGGCCCGCAGGAGGTTGATGCTCCCGCGCGGACTCACGCCGAGGCGGGCGTGCTCGCGGGTGTAGGCCGCGAGCCGAGTCGCGTAGGCCCGAATCGGCTCCTCGACGGTGACTCCCGCCACGGCCTCGCGGGCCGCCTGCAGCTCCTCGAGCGTCGCGACGGGCTCCAGCGCCTCGATTGGGTGGTTCCCGACGACCTCGCCCAGCATCGCCGTCTCCTCGTCGGCCTCGGGGTAGCCCAGTCGCAGCTTCGTCATGAACCGGTCGAGTTCGGCCATCGGGAGGTCGTAGGCCTTGTGCTGCTCGACGGTGTTCTGGGTCGCGATGACGGTAAAGGGCTGGGGAATCTCGCGGGTCGTCCCGTCGGCCGAGACCTGCCCCTCCTCCATCGCCTCCAGCAGCGCCGACTGGGTCTTGGGCGGCGCCCGATTGATCTCGTCGCCCAGCACGACGTTCGCGAAGATGGGGCCCGGACGGAACTCGAACTCCTGTGTCTTCTGGTTGTAGACGTTGACGCCGGTGACGTCGGTCGGGAGCAGGTCCGGCGTGAACTGCACGCGCTTGAACTCGCCGTCGACGCTCGCGGCGACCGACCTGGCCACCATCGTCTTGCCGACGCCGGGGACGTCCTCCAGTAAGACGTGCCCGCGGCCCAGCAGTGCCGTGACGATGTGCTCGATGGCCTCGTGGTGGCCGACGATGACCTCCTCGACGTTCTCGATGACTCCGGTCGCGAGACGGCTCGCGTCCCGAAGCGCGCTGTCCGACTGTTGACTGGCTGTCGTATCTGTCATGGATAGTGACGATTGGGGAGTATCAGGCCGGAACCGCCGAGCGGTCCGTATCAGGGCGCATGGTTCCAGTTACCTGCCTCTTCGGAACGGCAATATGTAACTCTGCTGGAGGGCTCTGACAAACGGCATATCGCTCTCCCTGACAAACGTAACCAGGTTCTACGCCCGCTCCCAGTCCTTGCACTCGATACAGACCAGGCCGCCCTCCTGCTGCCAGCGCCGCTCGATTGTCTCGCCACAGGCCTCGCAAGTCGCCCCCTCGTCGTTCCAAGCGTAGGTCGTTCTGGCCGGTTCGACGTCGGTCGCGTCCGTCTCTGGCTCGTCGGCGTCCGCCGGTTCTCCCTCACCGGCTGGCTCCACTTCCGTCTCGTCCGCTGGCTCCACAGCGTCCGTCGCCTCGGACTGCTCGCTCGACTCACCGCCGAGGAACTCGTCCAGCGAGGCGTCTTCGCCCATGGCCGTCACTGCGTCCGCACGCGGGAAATAGCTGTCTGCTCTCCGGGAGTGATTTGATCAGTGGCGTGCTGGAGCGCTGGCACAGCCCGGTGTGGCCGGCCACGTATCCCCGTCACCATCTCCGCGTTCGGTGTCGGTCAGGCTGTTGCCGACCGTATCGCTTCGATGTGGCCGAGCAGGTCATCGACCGACGGTCGGTCTCCGGGAGTCTTGCCGCGGTGGACGTGGGCCACGCTCGGCCCGCTCCCGGTCGTGTCGACCACCACTGCTTCCGGCATCCGACCCACCATGTCGTGGAGTGCGCCCAGCGCCCCGAACCGCACCGGCTGGTCGTACTCTTCACTCGCGGTTTTCGACTCGTCAGCCAGCAGTGGGAACGGCAGCGCGACCTCGTCGTTCCAGTCGCGTGTCTTTCCGAGTGGCTCGGGGAGAATCGCGACCACGTCGGCGTCCAGCGCCTCGAAATCGTCGTAGTTCTCGGCGATAGTTGCGACCTGCTCTTTGCATTTTGGACAGTGATAGTCCCGCAAGAACAGCAACACGACAGCGTCCCGGTCTGGGTCGCTGGCGTACTCGCTCAGCACGAACGGGTCGGGACCTGCCGCCGCGTTTCGCAATTCGAAGTCGGTGAGTTCCGTCATAGCTACGGTAGTTCGTTCGGGCTCGGCGCGGATTAATTGTAACGTAACTAATACGTTTTCACGTTACCCGGTCGTAACTGTCCGGCGCGGGCTATCGGGGAAAGTCGTCGGGGAGGGTCACCATTTCGACGCCCTCGGGCGGTTCGAGGTGTTCCATTCCCCATTCGGCCATCGCCAGAATTACCGGTGCGAGCGAGTCACCGAACTCCGTCAGCGAGTACTCGACTCGAACCGGCTTTTCGTTGGCTATCTCCCGGTCGACGAACCCCTTCTCTTCGAGGTCTTCTAACGTATCCGACAGGACTTTGTTCGAGATACCGCCGACGGCCCGCTGGAGGTCGTTGAATCCCAGGGTCTCGACCTGGCACAGCTCGAGGATGACTACTGGATGCCACTTTCGACCGATGAGCTTGGCCGTCGCGGTCACCGGACACCACTTTTCCCCCGCGCAGGTGACTTTCATCTTTTCACTGCTCATGTGTGATTCTGGTATCTGTGTCGATTTCCGGTTACCTATTAAAATCAGGTGGTGTTTCGTACTGTAGTTACTCTTTGTCCGTTCACGCTCGGTGAGAGCGAGACGCAGCCCCGTTGTTCGAGCGTCTCCACTGACTCTGACAGCGTTCCGTCGGTGATTCGTGTCCGTCTTTACGACTGAAAGAGCGGTGATTCCGCGGTCTATACCCCGTCGCGAAGAGACCCAGCGAGCGGAAGCACAAAGTAGGCCCACTCCAAACGGCCGGGTATGCAAAGTCTCCCCACGCAGTTGCTCCAGAGTATCCTCGACATGCCCGGGAAGTTCATCGACATCGCGCTGTTCGACCCCCTCTCCGCCGTTCTCATCCTCATCGGCGCCCTGCTGGTCGGCGCTGCCTCGGCGGTCTTTGGCTACCTCTCGCTGGGTGCAGCGGCCTCCCTCGTCGTCAGGCCGGGAAGCGGTCGGTCGCCGCCCCCAGAAGCGAAATAGCGTCCTCGATATCGGGCCCCAGCGGCGAGGCGAAGACGACGCTGTCGGCGTGTTCTCGCAGTGCTTCGACCCGCTCGGCCACGTCTTCGGGCGTACCGGCGATACAGAACGCATCGAGCATCGGCTCCGTGACAAGGCCGAAGGCCTCCTCGAAGTCCCCCGCCGAGATAGCGTCGCCGATATCGCTCGCGACGTCCTGGTCGATGCCGTGGCGGCCAAGCACCGGCGGCGGTGAGCCGGCGGCGACGAACGCGACAGGGGGCCGGGCGGCCTCGCGGGCAGCGTCGGCGTCCTCGGCGACGCTGACGCTGGCGTAGGCCGCGAGGTCGAACTCGGTGTCGGCGACGCGATCCTCGCGCATCGAGTCGACCTGGTCGCGGGCCCAGGCGAGGTCCTTCGGATGCGAGCCGTTGTACAGCGCGCCGTCGGCGTGCTTGGCGGCCATCTTCGTCATGTGGGGGCCCTGTGCGCCGACGTAGACCGGAATCTCGCCGACCTCGTAGTTCAGCCCGGCGTCGTCGGCCTCGAAGGTGCCGTCGTGGTCCACGCGCTCGCCGTCCCAGAGCTGCTGGGCGACTTTGAACGTCTCCAGGACGCGCCGGAGGGCGTCGTCGTGGTCGAAGCCGAGGTTCCGAATCGTGGACTTATCGCCCGGCCCGATTCCGAACAGGGCGCGGCCGTCGCTCAGTTCGTCGAGCGTCGCGACCCGCGAGGCCAGTGTCACGGGATGGGTCTCGTAGGGGTTGGCGATACCCGGCCCCAGAGACACCTCCTCGGTCGCTTGCGCCATCGACGACAGCGCCATGAACTGGTCGCGGTTGTTGTAGTGATGACTCGCGAAGACCGCGTCGAAGCCTGCCTCCTCTGCTGAGACGGCGAAGTCGGTGAGCTGTGCCACTGGATGTTCCGGTGTGAGTTCAATCGCGTACATGAGACCACTCTCTGAGTGCGTCACGGACCACGTCTTTGTCTTCGGGTCGGTAGAGTTCGTCACTGCCTGCGTGGTCGCCGAAGTCGAACCCTCGCACGACGGCGACCGGCGTGCCGCCCGCCCCCTCGCCGGTGACGAGGTTGCCCGCGGCGGCGAGTTCGTCGACGACCGCCTGGACCGTGGCGCCGAGTTCCCGGCCCTCGCGGTCCGACTCCCCCCGCCAGTCGCGGGCTGCCGGTATCCCGGCCCAGCCCAGCGCGACGCCGCGCTGGCCCAGGCGGAAGGGCCGTCCCGAGGTGTCGGTGACGATGACCGCCACGTCCACGCCGAGGTGTTCCGCCAGCCCGGCCCGGATGCGCTCGGCGCAGTCGGTCGGGTCCTCGGGGAGCAAGAGCAGGTCGGCGCCGGGAACGTTCGAGCGGTCGATGCCCGCGTTGACCGTGATGTGGCCGAAGCGGGTCACGGCGAGGATAAAGGGCGCCTCGGTCAGTATCTCCTCGCTTGCCTCGATGACGGCCTGTGCGAAGCGGGGGTCCTTCTCCTCGCCGGCGATGTCGGCGATGCCGTCGGCGATGCGCTCGGCGCGCTCGCTCGCCGGGAAGTCGGCGAGGTCGGCCTGCCGGCCCGCGGCCTTCGAGACGATGGTACTTGCCACACAGACGACGTCGCCGTCCTGCAGGTCCGCCCGCTCGGCGACGAGCTCGGCGACCGAATCGCCGCGGCGAACCTCCGGCAGCCCCTCGACCGCGAAGACCTCCATACCCGCCCTGAGGCCTCCGCGGGAAAAAGGACGCCGTTAGTCGCAAGGCCCGCGAACAGTGGCAACGGCTGCCGGTGTCAGTGACGTGGGAGACTACTCCGAGTGCAGTTCGACGTCCAGCTCCCCGTCGCTCACCGTCGCGGTCATCATCGTCGCCCGCTCGGCCGGCGCCGCACCCGTCGCGCTCCCCGGGTTCAGCAGCCGGACGCCGCCGTGGGTCGTGTCCATGACCGCGTGGGTGTGGCCGGACACGCCGACGGCCTGTTCCTCGGCTTCCTCCCGGACGATGTTCGCCACGCGGTCCTCGTACCCGCGCTTCGACCCGGTGCCGTGGGTCACGACGAAGGTCACGCCGCCCAGCTCGACCGTCGCGCGGTCGGGCAAGCCGATTCGGGGGTCCATGTTCCCGCCGACGGCCGTCAGTCGCGCGGCCAGCGCACGGACGTTCGACAGCGACCCTTCGCTGTCGAAATCGCCGGCGTGAATCACGTGGTTGGCGGCCTCGATGCGGTCGCGGAAGTCCTCGGGCACGTGGCTCGCCCGCGAGGGGATATGCGTGTCGCTGATGAGTGCGACGTCCATACCCGGGATAGCGTCCCCCGCCGCAAAACAGTTCCTCGGGTCCGCGCGTCAGTCACTCCGCCGCCTCGGCGGCCGGGATGGCCGCCTCCAGCTCTTCGAGCCGCCCGATGAGCCGGTCCAGCCCGGCGTTGATGTCCGCGACACGGTCCTCGATGTCGTCGACCGGTACCGCCCCCTGCGGGGTCGGCTCGACGAGCCCGTCGTCTTCCAGCATCCGCAGCGAGTACCGCACTTTGTGTTCGGGAATCCCGGTCTCCTCGGCCAGCCGCACGATACCGATGGGCCCGTCGTCGATGACGGCCCCGAGTATCGAGAGGTCCCGGCTCTCCTTCTCGACCTGATCGCGTAATCGCTCCATGCCCATTCGTATCTATGGCTATCGGGTGACGGTATATAAACGCGGTCCTCTGGTGGGAGGCGCGCGAGCGACGCGAGGGCGCCTCCATGCGAAGCGGCGACCGAAGGGAGCCGCAGAGCGGTGGTGAGCGAGGGCCCGAACGGAGTGAGGGACCTCGAAGTGGAACGGCGAGCGAAGCGAGGCGTGGAACAGTGTGGGAAGGCGCGCGAGCATAGCGAGGCGTGAGTGGAACGAACGCCTCGAAAGCGAACGGTGAAACCGTGAGCGACGCGAGGGCGCCTCCGTACTCACGGCTCCCTGCGGTCGCCGTTCGTTTGTAACGAGGCGAGTCGCTACGCTCCTCGCCTCGCTACTCCTCGCGGGTCACTTCGTTCACGGCTTCGCCGTTCACTATCGAGGTGGTCACTTCGTTCCCACCTTGCTTTCCCCGCTCGCTCGTTCGGAGACACCTCCCGCTGGTCGGTGTCTCCCTACTCCTCTACGGGTTTGCGCCGCAACTCGTCGAGTTGGTCGCGCAGCTTCGACAGCTCCGTCTCCAGCTCCTCCCGGCGGTCGATGAGCGTCGACAGCTCCTCGGTGTTGACAGAGAAGTCGTTCTCGAGCGCGACGTCCAGCGCGTCGGTGGTCGCGGCCGCCAGGTCCGTCGACACCCGCAGTACTTCGCTCGGGGTCCCCCGGGACTCGTAGAGCTCCTGGTCGCCCGACAGCGGGCTGTAGGTTATCATCGGCGACTCGACGCTGTGGTGGTAGGTGACGGTGTAGCTCGTATCCGTGACGGGGTTCAGCCGGTCGTCCGCCCGCTCGGTGCGGACGATGTTGAACGGTTCCGCCAGCGTCGGGTAGGTCTCGGCGAGGTCCCGCAGCCGGTCGGCGGCGGTCACGTCGAGCTGGGCCTCCACGTCGCCGAAGAACTGCCGCGAGTTGGTCAGGGAGAAGGCCACCGTGTAGAAGACGGACTCGTCGCTGTCGGCGAGGTTCCGGAGCCGCTCGCGGACCGCCTCGTGGCGCCCCTCGATGGTGAGCTTCTCCAGCTCCTCCAGCAGCGCCCGGACGCCTTCCTCCCGTTCGAGGAACGCCTCGACGATGGCGCCCGGCATCTCCTCGCCCTCGATATCGTCCATGTCTTGCCATGGAACGCCGCGAGTAAACAGTCTGTCGGCGGGCACAAGAGCTATACCGGGATGTGTTGATGTACCACACGTCCACCCCGAGGTGGACCTATGACAGGGGCGGGGGCATTTGCCCCCGTACAGTGCTACGCTCCGAGCCGTCGCTCCCGACCGAACGTGACAGCCAGTAACTTGTTCGTCGACTGCGTCCCACCAGATATGTCCGCCCTCCAGCGGTCCCGACGCGGTGTCTCCCGGCGCGATGTCGGTGCTGGCCTCGTCGCCGGCGTCGCCGCACTGCTCGCGAACGTCCTGTTCCACGCCGCCATGATGGCGCGGGTGTTCATCTCTGACCCCGCAACTGTGTTGGCCGACCCCGACATCGTGTTGTCCATAGTCCAGTTGGGGCCCCTCACCGCGCTCCCGCTGGTCGTCGCGCCCGTCGCTGCCCTCGTCGTCGGTACTGTCGTCTGGCGAATCGGCATGCCCGACGAGCCGGCACCACGCCGCGGTGCCGGCGCCGGCGTCGTGACGGCGTTTGGCTCGCTGGTAGTGCTCGCGCTCGTCTTCGGTGTCATCGCCGGGCTGTCCGCCATCTCCACTGCGCCGTTCGACGCCGTCGGCGAGTTCTTCGTCATCACGATGGTCGTCTTCGTCTTCGGGACCGTCATCACCGCCTCCGTCATCGCCCCGGTCGGTGCGCTCGTGGGCTACGGCTACGAGTGGTCGCTGGCCCGGCGGGAGTAGCGTCGTCAGCGAGACGGCTCGCTGTGGAGTTACGTTAGAGAGAAAGCGCCCGGAGCGGGATTTGAACCCGGGCAAACGCTCGCTAACGCTCGCGTTTGCGTGATTCAAATCCCTCACAGCCGCACAGCGAAAGCAGAACGCGGCGCGATGAAACGCGCCGCTTGCCAATTTGAGTTCGAAGAAGCGCCCGGAGCGGGATTTGAACCGGAGCCAGACGTGCTCGCTCCCTTCGGTCGCTGTGCGCGACTGGCAGGGTTCAAATCCCTCGTAGTCGTTCACAGATTCGAGCGGTTGCGACGCGATGAAACGCGTCGCTTGGTAGTTTGAAATTGAAGAACGCCCGGAGCGGGATTTGAACCGAAAGAAGACTCGCTGACGCTCGTCTTCTAGGGTTCAAATCCGCTCATTTCCGTTTCAACTGCTCACGGAGACGAGCACACGCTACGCGGTGCTCGCCGATTTGTTCGCAGTAGAAGACGCCCGGAGCGGGATTTGAACCGGAACCAGACGTGCTCGCTCCCTTCGGTCGCTGTGCGCGACTGGCAGGGTTCAAATCCACTCATCCGCGTTACCTCGAACTCGCTGTCGCTCGGCGACGAGACGCCTCGCTGGGGAGTTAAGTTAGAGAGAAAGCGCCCGGAGCGGGATTTGAACCCGCGTCACAACCGTGACAGGGTTGTATGATGGGCCACTACACCATCCGGGCACGCTGCCTTGCTGCACTCAATCGTATCCCGGTCGTGGTATTAAGGCTTTCCAAAGGACGGCGCCCTGCCATGGGTCCACTTGACAGTAGCGAGCGGAAGCCCACCACTTTAGCGGTGGGTCCAAGCGACAGCAGGCACACACAGTCCACATGCTACGTCTCGTCTAGATTTTCTACCGCTTCCAACCCGGCTTCGATTATCTCTTCATAGGCTTCTGTGAGGCCCATATCCTGCTGTTCAGCGTAATCTTTCACTCGTCCATTCAGCGTGTGCGAAACGTCGATATTCGGTCGCATTGTGGCTGTCCAAAAGACATTTAGACATAGAATTACTAATGTCTGTTGTCGTGAGGCGAACCAACACGTTTGTGGTACGTCCACTTTCCGACGACGACGAGCGGATACTGCGAGACCTGTTGGACGCCTCTGCGAGCCTGTGGAACGAACTCAATCACGAGCGCCGCCAGCAGTTCTTCGATGGTGAAAGCGTCTGGGACACCGCCGACTACCGCAAACAGTACGTCGGTGTTCTCGGCTCTGCCACCGCACAGCAAGTGATTCGAAAGAACAAGTCAGCGTGGCAGTCGTTCTTCGCCGCCAGCGAGAACGCCGAGAATACTGCTCCGCCGGGCTACTGGGGCAACGAGGAAGAAGGCCGCGAGCTACGCACCTTCATCCGCAACGACTCCTACACGCCGGAAACCGGTGAGCGGTCGCGGCTGGAAATTCCAGTCGGCCAAGACCTGAAAGACGAACACGGCCTTGGCTACCACGACCGCCTTCGCCTCGAAGTGCGTGGCACCCCGAAGTGGGAGGGAGAACAGGGCCGTTTGGAGATACAGTACGACGAGACAGACGACACGCTCAGGGCCTTTCAGCCTGTCACTGTACCTAATTCTCGGCAGGATTCACCATTGACTTCTCACGAAGCCGCGCTGGACGTGGGCGCAAACAATCTCGTCGCCTGTACCACCACGACTGGCCAGCAGTATCTCTACGAAGGCCGAGACCTGTTCGACCGCTTCCGCGAGACGACCGAGGAAATCGCCCGTCTCCAGTCCAAACTTCGTGACGGGCGGTACAGCAGTCAGCGGATACGACGGCTGTACCGCAAACGGACTCGGCGGCGCGACCACGCACAGGATGCACTGGTACGGGATTTGATGGAACGACTGTACGCCGAAGGTGTCGCTACAGTGTACGTGGGCGACCTCACCGACGTTCTCTTGACGCACTGGTGCGCCGAGGTGAACGCAAAGACCAACCAGTTTTGGGCGTTCCGGGCGTTCATCGACCGATTAGGGTGTACCGCTGAGGAGTATGGCATCTCGGTCGAAGTGCGGTCGGAAGCAAACACAACCCAAACGTGCCCAGTGTGTGGCGAGCAGGACGACACCGACCGGGACGGCGATGTGTTCCGGTGTCCGTGCGGTCACGAAGCTCATGCCGACCTGTGCGCGTCTCGGACGTTCCTCGAACAGCAGGCTGGCGAACCCGAAGTCGGGTCGATGGCTCGGCCCGTGCGTCTCACGTGGGACGACCACCGTTGGTCGGAGCTACCATACTCTCCCGAGAGCGAAAGTCCCAACGAGAAGCGCACAAACCGGAGTACCGGCGACGGGAAACTTGCCTCGGTGGGGACAGCATAGCCAACATCCCCACCGGAGGAATCCCACGGTTGAAGCCGTGGGAGGAAGTCAAGGGACCCAAACGTCTATATCTCATCTGCTCCAACGTCGTTGTATCGCAAGCCGTTCTCCTCCGCAGCGGGGCGGGGGTCCAGTAGCTACTGCAGGCCAAGTTGGTAAGTGTTATTAGGGTCCCGACTATAGCGACCTGTAGTATCTCGTGACAGCCACCTTCTCCAGCCACAGGCCCCACGCACGCACACACACATGGTAGATGTAAGTCAACACGACCTCGTTCCCGACCACAGCGTCGTCGACGAGGCTGACCTCGAAGCAGTGCTCGATGAGTACGACATCAAGAAGACCGACCTCCCGAAGATAAAACGCGCCGACCCCGGACTGCCGGACGACGCGGAGGTCGGCGATGTCATCCGTATCGAACGCGACTCGCGAACCACCGATACCGCCGTCGTCTATCGGCTGGTGGTCGAATAATGAACACACAGGACCGACGCGCTATATCGCGTGAGTACTTCGCGAAGGAACGGCTCGCCGAACACCACTTCCGCTCGTTCAACGCCTTCCTCGACCGAGGGATGCAGCAGGTGGTCGACGAGAAAGAGACCATCGACACCGACATCGGCGACAAGGAAGGCCAGGAGCCGGTGTGGGTCGAACTGGGCGACGTCCGCGTCGTCACGCCCCGCGTCCGAGAGGCCGACGGGAGCGAGGAACTGCTGTACCCACAGGAGGCTCGCCTCCGGAACATCACCTACTCCGCGCCGGTGTTCATGGAGATGGCCATCGTGCGGGGCGGCGAAGAGGAACCCGAGGAAGTCGTCGACCGCACCGAGACCAAGATCGGCCGGATGCCCATCATGGTCGGGTCGAACAAGTGTAACATCGCCGGCTTCACGCGCGAAGAGCTCATCGACATCGGCGAGGACCCGGCCGACCCCGGCGGCTACTTCTGTGTCAACGGCTCCGAGCGCGTCCTGATGACGAGCGAGGACCTGGCACCGAACAAGATTCTGGCCGAGTACGACACCAAGTACGGCGACGAGGTCCAGGTCGCCAAGACCTTCTCCCAGCGACGGGGGTATCGTGCCCTCGTCCTCTGTGAGCGGACCCGCGACGGGCTGCTGGAAGTATCCTTCCCCTCCGTCTCGGGCTCTATCGACTTCGTGACCCTCGTTCGCGCGCTGGGTCTGGAATCCGACGAGGAGATCGTCCACCGCGTCTCCGAGGACCCGGAGATCGTGAAGTTCATGCTCGAGAATCTGGAGGAAGCGGAAGTCCAGACGACCGAGGAGGCCATCGAGACGCTGGGTCAGCGCGTCGCCTCCGGCCAGGGCAAGAACTACCAGCTCAAGCGGGCCAACTACGTCATCGACCGCTACCTCCTGCCACACCTCCACGAGGAGGGCGTCGACGAGGAAGAGGTCCGAATCAACAAGGCCTATTACCTCTGCCGGATGGCCGAGGCGTGTTTCGAGCTCGCCCTGGAACGCCGCGAGGCCGACGACAAGGACCACTACGCGAACAAGCGCCTGAAGGTCAGCGGCGACCTGATGACCGACCTGTTCCGGACCGCGCTGAACAAACTGGCCCGGGACGTGAAGTACCAGCTCGAACGTGCGAATATGCGAAATCGGCAGCTTTCGGTCTCTACTGTGGTTCGCTCGGACGTGCTGACCGAGCGGCTCGAACACCCCATCGCGACGGGGAACTGGGTCGGCGGCCGCTCTGGGGTGTCCCAGCTGGTCGACCGGACCGACTTCATGGGGGTTCTCTCCCACCTGCGCCGCCTGCGCTCGCCGCTCTCGCGGTCCCAACCTCACTTCGAGGCGCGGGACCTGCACGCGACCCAGTGGGGTCGTATCTGTCCCTCCGAGACGCCGGAAGGGCCCAACTGCGGGCTCGTGAAGAACTTCGCACAGGCGATGGAGCTGTCACAGGACGTGGCGGACGCACAGGACCTCAAACAGGAACTTTCGGACATGGGGGTCCAGGGCATCCCCGGTATCGAATCGATCGAACAGCAGCCCGCGGACGACTAATATGAGTCAGAGCCGAGAAGCCAAGGTATACGTCAACGGTAGTTTGGTCGGGACACATCCCGACCCCGAACAGCTCGCAGAACAGGTGCGACAGGCCCGCCGTCGGGGAGACGTCTCCCAGATGGTCAACGTCTCGGTCAAGGGCCGCACCGACGAGGTCATCATCAACGCCGACGCGGGACGGGCCCGGCGCCCGCTGCTCGTGGTCGAGAACGGCGAGCCGCTGATGACCGACGAACAGGTCGAGGCCGTCAAGAACGGCGACCTGGAGTTCGAGGAGCTCGTCGAGCGCGGCCTCGTCGAGTTCATCGACGCCGAGGAAGAGGAGGACATCCTCGTCGGCGTCGACGAGGACGAACTCACCGACAACCACACCCACCTGGAAGTCGACCCACAGCTGATGTTCGGTATCGGCGCGGGGATGATTCCGTACCCCGAACACAACGCCAGCCCGCGGATTACGATGGGGTCGGGGATGATCAAGCAGTCGCTGGGGCTGCCGAGTGCGAACTACCGAATCCGGCCCGACACCCGCCAGCACCTGCTGCACTACCCGCAGCTCTCGATGGTCAAGACCCAGACGACCGAACAGATCGGCTACGACGACCGCCCGGCCGCACAGAACTTCGTCGTCGCCGTGATGAGCTACGAGGGGTTCAACATCGAAGACGCACTCGTCATGAACAAGGGGTCGGTCGACCGGGCCCTGGCGCGCTCGCATTTCTTCCGGACCTACGAGGGCGAGGAACGTCGCTACCCCGGCGGTCAGGAAGACCGCTTCGAGATGCCCGACGAGGACGTCCGGGGCGCACGTGGCGAGGAAGCCTACACGCATCTGGACGACGACGGGCTCGTCAACCCCGAGACGAAGGTCGGCGAGAACGCCGTCCTGCTCGGGAAGACGTCGCCCCCGCGATTCCTCGAAGAGCCCGACGACATGGGTGGCCTCTCCCCGCAGAAGCGCCGCGAGACGAGCGTCACCATGCGCTCGGGCGAATCCGGCGTCGTGGACACGGTCACCCTGATGGAGGGCGAGGACGGCTCCAAGCTCTCGAAGGTCTCCGTGCGTGACGAGCGTATCCCCGAACTCGGGGACAAGTTCGCCAGCCGGCACGGGCAGAAGGGTGTCGTCGGCCACATCGCGCCCCAGGAGGACATGCCCTTCACCGAGGAGGGCGTCGTTCCGGACCTGGTCATCAATCCCCACGCCCTGCCGTCGCGGATGACCGTCGGCCACATCCTCGAGATGATCGGCGGGAAGGTCGGCGCGCTGGAAGGCCGGCGCGTCGACGGGACCGCCTTCACCGGCGAGGACGAGGAGCAGCTCCGTGGCTCTCTGGAGGAGCACGGCTTCGACTCCTCGGGCAAGGAGACGATGTACTCCGGCATCACCGGCGAGAAGATCGACGCGGAAATCTTCGTCGGGGACATCTTCTACCAGAAGCTCTACCACATGGTCTCGAACAAGCTGCACGCCCGTTCGCGCGGGCCGGTGCAGGTGCTGACCCGCCAGCCCACCGAGGGGCGCGCCCGCGAGGGTGGCCTCCGTGTGGGTGAGATGGAGCGGGACGTGCTCATCGGGCACGGCGCGGCGATGGCGCTCAAGGAGCGCCTGCTCGATGAGTCCGACCGCGAGTGGATCAACGTCTGTGGCGAGTGTGGGATGACCGCCGTCGAGAACGTCGAACAGCGACGTATCTACTGTCCCAACTGCGAGGAGGAGACCGACATCCACGAGGTCGAGATGTCGTATGCGTTCAAGCTCCTGCTCGACGAGATGAAGGCGCTTGGAATCGCCCCGCGGGTCGAACTGGAGGACGCCGTATGAGCTCACAACAGACACCACAGGAGATTGGGTCGCTCAGCTTCGGGCTGATGGACCCGGAGGAGTACCGCGAGATGTCGGCCACGAAGGTCATCACGGCCGACACCTACGACGACGACGGGTTCCCCATCGACATGGGGCTGATGGACCCGCGGCTCGGGGTCATCGACCCCGGACTCGAATGCAAGACGTGCGGGAAACACAGCGGGTCGTGTAACGGCCACTTCGGCCACATCGAACTCGCCGCCCCCGTCATCCACGTCGGCTTCGCGAAGCTCATCCGCCGCCTGCTTCGGGGCACCTGTCGGGAGTGCTCCCGGCTCTGTCTCGACGAGAACGAGCGCGACGAGTTCCGCGACCGGCTCACCCGGACCCGGGACCTCGGTCGCGACCTCAACGACGTGACCAAGGCCGCCATCCGGCAGGCCCGAAAGAAGGACAACTGTCCGTTCTGCGGCGAGAAGCAGTACGACATCAAACACGAGAAGCCGACGACCTACTACGAGGTCCAGCAGGTGCTCTCGGCCGACTATCCCGCCCGCATCGCCGAGGCGATGGAGGAGGCCGACGACCGCATCACGCCCACCGACCTCGCCGAGGAGACCGGTATCGACGGCGGCCGCGTCCAGGAGATAATCAGCGGCGACTTCCGCCCGCGACAGGACGACCGCCGGGCCATCGAGAAGGCCCTCTCCGTGGACCTCACCGAGGAGGACATGAACAAGCTGATGCCCTCCGACATCCGGGACTGGTTCGAGGACATCCCGGACGAGGACATCGAGGTCCTGGGGATGAACCCCGACCGCTCCCGGCCCGAGTGGATGATTCTGACGGTGCTGCCGGTGCCGCCGGTGACCGCCCGTCCCTCCATCACGCTGGACAACGGCCAGCGTAGCGAGGACGACCTCACCCACAAGCTCGTGGACATCATCCGCATCAACCAGCGGTTCATGGAGAACCGCGAGGCGGGTGCGCCCCAGCTCATCATCGAGGACCTCTGGGAACTGCTGCAGTACCACGTCACCACGTTCATGGACAACGAGATTTCGGGGACGCCGCCGGCGCGACACCGCTCCGGGCGGCCCCTGAAGACCCTCTCCCAGCGGCTCAAGGGCAAAGAGGGACGCTTCCGTGGTTCGCTTTCGGGGAAGCGTGTCAACTTCTCGGCCCGAACCGTCATCTCGCCGGACCCGACCCTTAGCCTGAACGAGGTCGGCGTCCCCGAACGGGTCGCCCGGGAGATGACCCAGACGATGAACGTCAACGAGCGCAACCTCGACAACGCACGGCGCTACGTCGCCAACGGCCCGATGGGCCACCCGGGCGCCAACTACGTCCGCCGACCGGACGGCCGTCGCCTGAAGGTCACGGAGAAGAACTGCGAGGAGCTCGCCGAGAAGGTCGAGGCCGGCTGGGAAGTGTCCCGCCACCTCGTCGACGGCGACATCATCATCTTCAACCGGCAGCCGTCGCTGCACCGGATGTCCATCATGGCCCACGAAGTGGTCGTGATGCCGTACAAGACGTTCCGGCTCAACACCGTCGTCTGTCCGCCGTACAACGCTGACTTCGACGGCGACGAGATGAACATGCACGCCCTCCAGAACGAGGAGGCCCGCGCGGAAGCCCGGGTCCTCATGCGCGTGCAAGAACAGATGCTCTCCCCGCGCTTCGGCGAGAACATCATCGGTGCGATTCAGGACCACATCAGCGGGACCTACCTGCTGACTCACACCAACCCGCAGTTCAACGAGACCCAGGCCCTGGACATGCTCCGGGCGACGCGTATCGACGAACTGCCCGAGCCCGACGGCGAGGACGAGGCCGGCGAGCCCTACTGGACCGGCCGCTCGCTGTTCTCGGAACTGCTGCCCGACGACCTCAATCTGGACTTTACCTCCTCGGCCGGCGACAACGTCGTCATCGAGGACGGCCAGATGGTCTCGGGCACCATCGACGAGGACGCCGTCGGCGCCTTCGGCGGCGAGGTCGTCGACACCATCGCCAAGGACTACTCGAAGACCCGCGCGCGGATTCTGGTCAACGAGATTTCCGCGCTGGCGATGCGTTCGATCATGCACTTCGGGTTCTCCATCGGTATCGACGACGAGTCGATTCCCCGCGAGGCCGAAGAGCAGATCAACGACGCCATCGACAACGCCTACGACCGCGTCGAGGAGCTCATCGAGACCTACGACCGGGGCGACCTCGAGTCGCTGCCGGGCCGCACGGTCGACGAGACCCTCGAGATGAAGATCATGCAGACGCTGGGCAAGGCCCGTGACTCCGCCGGTGACATCGCCGAGGACCACTTCGACGACGACAACCCGGCCGTCGTGATGGCCGAGTCCGGCGCGCGTGGGTCGATGCTGAACCTGACCCAGATGGCCGGCTGTGTCGGCCAGCAGGCAGTCCGTGGCGAGCGTATCAACCGCGGGTACGAGAACCGCACACTTTCCCACTTCGAGGAGAACGACCTCTCCTCGGACGCCCACGGCTTCGTGGAATCGTCCTACCGCACGGGGCTTGGCCCCAAGGAGTTCTTCTTCCACGCGATGGGTGGCCGCGAGGGGCTGGTCGACACCGCAGTCCGAACCTCCAAATCCGGCTACCTCCAGCGCCGGCTCATCAACGCGCTGTCGGAACTGGAGACCCAGTACGACGGGACCGTCCGGGACACGAGCGACACCATCGTCCAGTTCGAGTTCGGTGAGGACGGTACCTCACCGGTCGACGTCTCCTCCGGCGAGGAGGGGCCGGCCGTCGACGTCGATGAAATTGCCGACAGCGTCCTCAGCGAGGAGTTCGAGAGCGAGAAACAGAAAGAGAGCTTCCTCGGGCAGAAGACCGAGCGGACCAACCTCTCCGAGCACGCCGACGACTGGTGGATGGCGGAGGGTGACGACTAATGGTATCAGATGACATCGAGGCCGTCGTCGAGGACACGGAGCTCCCACGGCGGCTGAAAGACGAGGTGTACAGCGCGGTCGAGGAACGGGGCGTCGGCGTCGAGGACGCCGACCGCATCGCACAGGCCGTCGAGTCTCGCTACATGCAGACCCGCGTGGACCCGCTGGACCCGGTCGGAACCGTCTCGGCCCAGTCCATCGGCGAACCCGGAACGCAGATGACGATGAACACGTTCCACTACGCCGGTGTGGCCGAAATCGACGTGACCCAGGGCCTGCCCCGGCTCATCGAGCTGGTGGACGCCCGGAAGACGCCGGACACGCCGATGATGACGGTCCACCTGGACGAGGAGTACGCCGACGACCGCGAGAAGGCCCACGAGGTCGTCTGGAAGATCGAGGCCACGCGCATCCTCGCGCTGGGTGACATCTCCACGAACGTCGCGGACATGCTCGTCCAGATCGACTTGAACGAGGAGACGCTGCAGGAACGGTGGCCCACGGTCGATACCACCGAGGCCATCGCCGAGGAGATCGCAGAGACCATCGAGTCGAACCTCGGCGTCAAGACCCGCCAGGCCGACACCGTCATCGAGTTCGGCCCGGAGGAGCCCAGCTATCGGGACCTGCTCCAGCTGGTCGAGGAGCTCCGGGACATCGTCTTCAAGGGTATCGACGAGATCTCCCGCGTCGTCATCCGCAAGGAAGACCTCGAGGACGGCGAGGAGTTCGTCCTCTACACCGAGGGCTCGGACTTCGGCGAGGTGCTTGGCATCGAGGGTGTCGACGCCTCCCGGACGACGTGTAACAACATCCACGAGATATACCGGAGCCTCGGCGTCGAGGCCGCCCGCGAGACGCTCATCAACGAGACGATGAACACGCTCGAAGAGCAGGGGCTGGACGACGTGAACGTCCGCCACCTCATGCTGGTCGCCGACATCATGACCAACGAGGGGACCATCGAGTCCATCGGCCGCCACGGCATCAGTGGGTCGAAGGACTCCGTGCTGGCCCGCGCAGCGTTCGAGGTGACGGTGAACCACCTGCTCGACGCCGCCATCCACGGCGAGGTCGACGAACTGGACGGCGTCACGGAGAACGTCATCGTCGGCAAGCCCATCAAGCTGGGCACCGGCGACGTCGACCTCCGCATGGGCACCACGCAGGACTGATGGGCGTCGAAATCTCGGACGAAGCCCGACGACTGGTCGCCCTCTTCGAGGACGAAGCCGGCGTCACTGTCCGGGATTGCGTCGTCGACGAGGACCACGACCAGGTCGTCTACCTGGTCAAGCGTGGCGAGATAGCCGACGCCATCGGCCCCGGCGGCACCACTGTGGGCCGCGTCGAGGAGCAACTCGGCCGGGACGTGAAACTCATCGAGGACGCCGAGCGGGCCGAGGACTTCGTCGCCAACGCCCTGGCGCCCGCCGCCGTCTACAACGTCACCGTCTCGGAGAACGGCGACACCGTCGCCTACGTCGAGGTGCCCCAGGAGGACCACGGGGCGGCTATCGGTCGGAACGGTCGCAACATCGACGCTGCCCGCCGACTGGCCCAGCGCCACTTCGACATCGACGGTATCGAGTTGACCTAAGGGGCAAACAGACGCTCAGCCTGGTTCCGTAGCCCGCGGTAGTACACCGCACCCCAAGTTGGCGTCTCTCTGTTGTAGTGAATACTGTCCGCTTCTGGCGCAACGACCACCGGGAACTCGAAGGACGACCAGTGTCGTGGCGAGTAGCTGTTGACCCAGTTGACGAGTGGCGCTTCTGTGACGATGACCGGGTAGACGACGACGCCACCGAACAGACCACGGGGGAACCGGGATTTCAGTGAGAGCCCCTGTTCGAAGGCCGCCTTGCTGAACGCCCGTGCCTCGGCGGGAGTGTCAGCGGTCCCGACGACGATTACCGTATCGACGAGTGCGAGCTTCCAAGGCTGGACTTCGCGGTCGTGAAACACCGTCAACGCCTGCTCGTCTAGGGTCGTCTCCGACCGCTCGAACCCCTCGTCGCCGAGTCGTGGGGCGACCGTCTCGACGTACTGTTCGACTGGCGACTGGCCGCTGGACATAGATATGGTCCCGGTCGGTAACGCAAAAAATCCCGGGTCGCGAAACCTGTAACCGTGCCACATACGAGCCGCCTGGCGACGACGAAAGAGGAGTCTTAAGTAGCTCGGCAGGATACCGACGTGTACTATGGCAAACGGCAAATACGCCGCGCGGAAGCTGAAGAAGGACCGCCAGAAACACCGGTGGTCCGACTCGGATTACGCGCGACGCGAGCGCGGGCTGGGCAAGAAGTCCGACCCGCTGGAGGGCGCCCCCCAGGGCCGCGGTATCGTCCTGGAGAAGGTCGGTATCGAGGCGAAACAGCCCAACTCCGCGATCCGGAAATGCGTCCGGGTCCAGCTCATCAAGAACGGCAAGCAGGTCACCGCGTTCTGTCCCGGTGACGGCGCTATCTCCTTTATCGACGAGCACGACGAGGTCACCATCGCCGGTATCGGCGGCGCGAAGGGTCGCGCGATGGGCGACCTCTCCGGTGTCAACTACAAGGTCGAGAAGGTCAACGGCGTCTCCATGCTCGAACTGGTCCGCGGTAACGCCGAAAAGCCGGTCCGATAACCATGAGTGCAGACGAAGACACACCCGAGACCGAGGAAGACGTCGAGGAAGAGGCCCCCGAGGAAGAGGTCGCCACGGCCGAGCTGTTCGGCAAGTGGTCGGTCACCAACATCGAGTATTCGGACCCCTCCACGGAACGGTACATCGCGGTGACGCCCATCGCCCACACGATGGGGCGGCACTCGAACAAGCAGTTCCAGAAGTCCGAGATCAGCGTCGTCGAGCGCCTCATCAATCGGCTGATGCAGACCGACGAGAACACGGGCAAGAAGCAGCTCGCGACGACCATCGTCAGCGACGCCTTCGACATCGTCCACGAGCGCACCGAGGAGAACCCGGTGCAGGTCCTCGTCGAGGCCGTCGAAAACAGCGCGCCCCGAGAGGAGACCGTCCGCCTGAAGTACGGTGGTATCTCGGTCCCGAAGGCCGTCGACGTCGCGCCCCAGCGACGGGTCGACCAGGCGCTGAAGTTCATCGCCGAGGGCACCTACGGTGGCTCCTTCAAGACCACCACCAGCGCCGAGGAGGCCCTGGCCTCCCTGCTCATCGGCGCCGCCAACAACGACGTCAGCACCTACTCCGTCAACCAGAAAGAGGAGAAGGAACGCGTCGCGGCCGCAGCGCGGTAATATCGACTGTATTTTCCTGTTTTCGCCCGCCGGAAGCGGACGCGCCGTCGTGACTCGCGGCTCGCTCGTGACCCATCGCGCCAGCTCGTGAACCACTAGCTATTTCTCGGTTGACGGGCCAGTCACGGGTATGTCACAGGAGTACGAATCGGTCGACCTCGTCGGTGACGAGACGGTCAAACACTTCACCGGCGCCGTTCTCATCGCGGCGTTGACCGCTGGGCTCGCACAACTTTCGATTCCACTTCCTGCGGGGCTCCCACCGTTCTCGCTCCAGCCGTTCGGGATGTTCTTCGCCGGTCTGTTACTCGGCCCGCTGTGGGGCGGCTTCGCGCTAGCACTGTATCTGCTGGCCGGTATCGCCGGCGCACCGGTGTTCGCTAACGCCGGCTCGGGGCTGGGGTATATCATCGCCGGACGGACGGGTGGCTTCCTCATCGGGTTCTTGCTCGGTGCGATTGTCGCCGGAGCGATTGTCCACCGGGGTCTCCGGCCGCGTGACCTCGCGACGGTCTCGGTTCCGATGAAAGTCGCTGGGCTGTTCGCGGCTATCGTCGTGGTCTATGTCATCGGGACGCCGTGGTTCGCCTATATCACTGGCCTGCCACTGGGGCGTGCTGCAGTCGCGCTGGCGCCGCTGATGCCGTTCGACGTCGTGAAACTGGCAATCGCGGTCGGTATCGTCGAGGGTGGCTACCTGGCCCGGCAATGATTGCGGCCCAGGACCTCACGTACAGGTACGGCGACCACACCGTCCTCGACGACCTCTCGCTCTCGATACCGGACGGTGAGTTCTGTCTGCTCGTCGGCCCCAACGGCAGCGGGAAGACCACCCTCGTCCGCCAGTTCAACGCGTTGCTGGAGCCGGACAGTGGGACGGTCACGGTCAATGGGAGAAACGTGACCGAGAACCCTGTCGTCGCCCGCACGAGTGTTGGGATGGTGTTCCAGCAGCCCCGTGACCAGTTCGTCGCCGCGACGGTCGGCGCCGACGTGGCCTTCGGACCGGAGAACCTCGGGCTCGAGCGTACGGATATCGGCCGCCGCGTCGACGAGGCACTGGCCGCGGTCGACCTCGACGGCCGCGAGAACGAGCGCCTCGACGAACTCTCGGGCGGCGAACAGGCCCGCGTGGCCATCGCGGGGGCGCTCGCGATGGAACCGGAGTATCTCATACTGGACGAACCGCTGGTGGGGCTGGACTGGCCCGCCAGGGAGTCAGTGCTAGAACAGCTCGACAGGCTCCACGCCGAGGGGACCGCACTCGTCGTCGTCACCCACGACCTGCGTGACCTCCACGAGCGGGCCGACCGACTCGTGGGACTCCGAGACGGGCGTATAGTGCTTGACGACGACCCTGGGGCCGCCCTCGACTCCGTCGCCGACCTCGGGGTACGAGACCCGCGATGCTGAGCTACCGACCCGGCGAGACGTTCGTCCACCGACTCGACCCGCGGTCGAAGCTCCTGGTACAGTTCGGCCTCGCAATCGCCGTGTTTGCATGGCCGACATTCACAGTCATCGCCGCCGCCACGCTGCTCACACTGGGGATACTCGCCGTCGCCCGTCTCTCGCCGTTTTCGGTGATTCGGGCGTACTGGGTCATCTTCGCTGTCCTTTCGCTGGCCCCGCTCATCGCCGGTATCGCACTGGGCCCGCCGTGGTTTCGCGTCGAGCCAGCGCTCGAATCGGCCCGCGCGGTGGCCCGCGTCGTGCCGGTACTGTTCGTCAGCGCCGCCTATCTGACGACGACGCCGGTCCGGGAGACCCGCGCGGCCGTCCAGCGGTTCGTCCCTGGGAAGGCCGGACAGCTGTTCGGCGTCGGGATGGCGCTGGTCATCCGGCTGTTTCCGGTGGTCCTCCGGGACGCTCGCGAGGTCCGGGACGCGATTCGCGCCCGGGGCGGGGAGCGGCGACCCTTCTGGGTCCGTGCACGACTGCTCGCTGTGCGCTCGCTGGAACGGACACTCGACCGCTCGGACCGGCTCGGGATGGCGCTGCGCGCCCGGTGTTTCGCCTGGAACCCCACGCTTCCGCCGCTCGCGTTCGAGCGCCGGGACTATCCGGTACTGGCGTTCGGCGTTCTCCTGACGCTCTCACCGCTGGTCGCTCTGCTCTAGTCGGCCGCCTGCCCGCTCCCGGCCGTCGCGTAGGCTCTCGTGACGTCGACCAGCGCCTTCCGGAACTCGGACTCGTCGGGGTCGGGTGAGAGACCGGCGAAGTACCCCTTGAACTCAGCCAGGTCGATGCCGTCGGCGTCCTGGGCGGCCGCGTGCGCGAGGTCGTACAGCTGGTGGCCCTCGCTCACGAGGTCGTGGCGCTCGACGAGCGCCAGCGCGAAGGCGGCGTTGACCGCCGTGATGTCGGGGTCGGCGGCGGGGGTCAGCTGTGTCCAGCCGGGCTGGCCGCCCGGCAGGTCCGAGACGGCGGCCGCGAGGCTCGCCTCCAGGAAGGCCACAAGCTTCTCACCGGAGACCAGCGCCATCCAGACGTCGTCGGCGTAGATGTCCTTCATGTGGTTGGCTATCTGGTAGCAGTGGGTGAGCTTGCGCTGCTCGACGCTGTGGCCCGCCAAGGCGAGGTAGATGGCTTCCTCGGTCGACTGGGTGTGGGAGGGGTGGCCCCGCTCGTTGTGGTGCATATGGGCGAACTCGTGTAAGGCGAGTTCGCGGGCCATCGCGCTCGTGGCCGCCTGCCGGGAGATAGTGAGCCGGTGGCCGGCGGCGTCGTGGCTGACGCGGGTGCGCTCGTCGGGGTCCTCGCGGACCCGTACGGTCACGGGGCGGTCGAGGTCGTACTCCGTCGAGAAGAGGTTCCGCGCGCCAAGAAACGGTTCGGCCGGTCCGCCCTGTACGTGTACGTCCATGTGTGTCGTTCACAGGGGCCGGCCGGGTATGATTCTTGCGGGATTGCTAGATATTGTCATCCATTGGTTGCTCACCACCTGAGAGCCCGTACACGCCGTCGCTGTCCGCCCTACTGCTCGGGGGCCGAGGTTCGCGTGGCTCTGACACGCTGACGCCGAAACACTATCCTTTTGACCCTCCTGTTGATACGATTCTGTATAATGGGCCGACGCAAAAAGATCGTAGAAGAATGTGAGACACTGATGAGCGACCCGGAGCACATCCGGAACATCGCCATCGCTGCTCACGTGGACCACGGCAAGACGACGCTGACGGACAACCTGCTCGCTGGGGCAGGCATGATCTCCGACGACACCGCGGGCGAACAGCTCGCGATGGACACCGAGGAGGACGAGCAGGAACGCGGTATCACCATCGACGCGGCCAACGTCTCGATGACCCACGAGTACGAGGACAAGAACCACCTCATCAACCTCATCGACACCCCCGGCCACGTCGACTTCGGCGGGGACGTGACCCGCGCGATGCGTGCCGTCGACGGCGCCCTGGTCGTCGTGGACGCCGTCGAGGGTGCGATGCCCCAGACCGAGACGGTGCTCCGGCAGGCCCTGCGTGAGGGTGTCAAGCCGACGCTGTTCATCAACAAGGTCGACCGCCTCATCTCCGAGCTCCAGGAAGGGCCCGAGGAGATGCAGAACCGCCTCCTCAACGTCATCGACGACGTCAACGAGCTCATCCGCGGGATGACCGAGGAGATGGACGACATCGAAGACTGGACGGTCTCCGTCGAGGAGGGCACCGTCGGCTTCGGCTCCGCACTGTACAAGTGGGGCGTCTCGATGCCGTCGATGCAGCGTACCGGTATCGACTTCGGCGAGATTATGGAGCTCGAACGCGCGGACAAGCGCCAGGAACTCCACGAGCGCTCCCCGCTGTCGGACGTCGTCCTCGACATGGTCTGTGAGCACTTCCCGAACCCCGTCGACGCCCAGCCGATGCGTGTCCCACGCATCTGGCGTGGTGACGACGAGTCCGACCTCGCCGACGACATGCGACTGGTCAACGAGGACGGCGAAGTCGTCCTGATGGTCACCGACATCGGTGTCGACCCCCACGCGGGCGAGATCGCCGCCGGTCGTGTCTTCTCCGGCACGCTGGAGAAGGGCCAGGAGCTGTACGTCTCCGGGACCGCGGGCAAGAACCGCATCCAGAGCGTCGGTATCTACATGGGTGGCGAGCGTGAGGAAGTGGACCACGTCCCCGCCGGGAACATCGCCGCCGTCACCGGCCTCAAGGACGCCATCGCCGGTTCCACCGTCTCCTCCGTCGAGATGACTCCCTTCGAGTCCATCGAACACATCTCGGAGCCGGTCATCACGAAGTCCGTCGAGGCACAGAACATGGACGACCTGCCGAACCTCATCAAGACGCTCCAGCAGGTCGCCAAAGAGGACCCGACTATCCAGATCGAGATCAACGAGGACACCGGGGAACACCTCATCTCCGGCCAGGGTGAGCTCCACCTGGAGGTCATCGGCCAGCGTATCGAGCGCAACCAGGGCATCCCGATCAACACCGGTGAGCCCATCGTCGTCTACCGCGAGGCCGTCCAGAGCGAGTCCCGCGAGGTCGAGGGTCGCTCGCCGAACAACCACAACCGGTTCTACATCACCGTCGAACCGCTCGGCGACGACATCGTCGAGACCATCAAGATGGGCGAGGCGTCCATGGACATGCCCGAACTGGAGCGCCGCGAAGCGCTGCAGGAAGCCGGCATGGACAAGGACGACTCCCAGAACATCGAGCACATCCACGGCACGAACATCCTGCTCGACGAGACGAAGGGTATCCAGCACCTCAACGAGACGATGGAACTGGTCATCGAGGGCCTCGAAGAGGCACTCGACGACGGGCCGCTGGCCGCAGAGCCTGTCGAGGGGTCGCTCCTGCGCCTCCACGACGCTCGACTCCACGAGGACGCTATCCACCGTGGTCCCGCACAGGTCATCCCTGCCGTTCGGGAGGCCGTCCACAACGCCCTCATCGACGCGGACATCAAGCTGATGGAGCCGATCCAGCAGGTCCGTATCGACGTGCCCAACGACCACATGGGCGCCGCGTCCGGCGAGATTCAGGGCCGCCGTGGCCGCGTCGACGACATGTACCAGGAGGGTGACCTCATGGTCGTCGAGGGCGTCGCGCCCGTCGACGAGATGATCGGCTTCTCCAGTGACATCCGGAGCGCCACCGAGGGCCGTGCTTCCTGGAACACCGAGAACGCCGGCTTCCAGGTCATGGCCGACAACCTCCAGCCGGAGAAGATCACGGAGATTCGAGAGCGCAAGGGCATGAAGACGGAACTGCCCGCCGCTATCGACTACTTCTAGAGCACCTTTTTCTGCGTCGGGTTCGAGTCGCGCCTTCGGCGCGCTCGAACCACTCCTTGAAAAACGTGCGCGAAAAAGGCCGAACTCGCGCCCGCGGGCGCGAGTTCGGGTGCTCTGCCGGAGCGCAGCGACGGCAGGCTCGTCAGAGCAAAGCTCTGACGGTGAACCGCGCCTCACTGCGTTCGGCGCGGTATGTTTCTCTCTCTGTCTCGTTGCTCTCACTGCTTTCCGCAAACTTAGGCCCGTCCGCGTCGAACCCTCGCTATGTCCGACCGACTCCACCAACTGGTCGACCTCCTCGTCGCCGCGCTCATCGCGGGCACGTCGACGGTACTGTGGGGATTCGTGGCCCCGCCGGCGGTCGCGCTGTGGATTGCGACGCTGTTTGCCGCGATGTACTACTTCTCCCGCAACCCCTGGGGGTCGCCGAAGGGCGATGCCTACAACGAGTGGATAGACGACCTCTACGACCGGTATTTGCCCTGAGAACCCGGTCTACCGTCCCGCCAACTCGCTCTCGAAGAGCAGGTGACTGAGCGCCGCCAGTGCCAGGAAGCCGCCGATGACGATGGCCAGGTTATCGTGCACGAAGTAGAGTCCGGCCGCGCTGGCAAGGGTACCCCCGACCAGCATCGGTATGTCCCGGGCCTTTCCCCCCTCGACCAGTTCAGTCTGGGACTTCTCGGAGACGACGAGGCTGTCGCTTGTCGCGTCCCGGCGCAGGACCAGCCCGCTGGTGGTCCCGTCGCCCGAGTCGGATGGCTCGGCCCCACCGAGGAGGTAGAGGTCGGCACCGACAGGTATCCACGTCTCGGTGTACCGGCGCTTTTCGGGCGGGTCGGATTGGGGGACCGGTTCGCCGATGTGTGCACGGCGGTACTCGGTGAGGTATGCCGGCTCGTCCTCGTACGCCCCGACGGTTCGCTGCTTGCGGTGGTCGTCGTTGACCACGAAGTTCGTGCCGTCGTCGGGTTCGACCCGCATCGTTCCGGTGCCGTCGTCGACCTGAAACGGTTCCCACACCGTCCCGCGGGCGACGGTGTGCCACCGTCCGTCGTCGTCGGAGTCGTCCCACCGCTCGATTTCGTATCGCGACACCAGGCAGTGCTCCTCCGCGAGCAACCGGTCGACCGGTGTGTCGAGTGTCCGGCCGACACCCGCCAGTTCGGTGCGACCGGCGGCCGCCGCTGCAACCGTCTCCGTCGGTGTGTCCTCTATCAGCCGCGCCTGTCGCCAGTTCTCGAAGCCGTCGAGGACACACACGAGACCGAATATGAACAGGAAGCCCCCACCGAACAGCACCAGGAAGTTCGCCATCGTCAGGGCCGCTCCCCGCTGGCCCCTGGGGCCAGGCTCGCTCCGGCCGTGGCCAGTTCGCTGCCCATACACCGGCCAGTACGGACACGGAGATAATTCTTGCCCAATTACCGTGGAACGAACTCGCTGACGTCCCCGCTCACAGCAGCGACCGCACAGCGTCGACAACGCGGGTCCGCAGCGACGGCTCGAACCCGAAGAAGTTCGCCTTGCTCCGGGAGTACAGATAGCTGGCCACGGAGACGAGATTCAGAAGCGGCAGGGCCGACAGGGTCGCCCAGAACAGCGGGCCGCCGTCCCAGTCGCTGTGGGTCCGGACGTACCAGGCGTCTCTGTAGACGGCGTAGGGGAGGCCCACGAGCGTCAGCGCGCCCCACAGCAGGCCCAGCGGCGGGCCCAGCGTGGGCCCGGCGGCCGGCAGGGTGGCGAGCAGCCCGGCCGAAAGCGCCGCCCCGCCCAGCACGCCGCCGTACCAGCGCCCGCTCCCGCGTGGGGCCTCCGCGGGCGTCGCCAGCGTGGTGTGGCCCTCTCGCTCCGCCAGTTGGACCTCGCGGCCGTACAGCTCCCGCAGTTCGATACCGGTCGCGTCGAGATACCAGACGAGGGGGGCGTCGGTCGCCTCGTCGGGCCAGGCCAGATAGACGACCCGTTCGTCCAGTCCGATGTCGACAGTCAGTGCGAGTACCTCGTCGGTGCGCGCGCCCAGCGGGTAGCCATCGGGGCATCGCTCCCGGGGGACCCGTTCGGCGTCGGCGACGTGGCCGCTGTCGGCGCCGGTTTCGGGGTCCTGACCCGTGTCGAGGTCGGCGTCGAGTTCGAGAAAGGACGCGGCCGCGTCGTCGGCGTCGGCCGCGTCGGCACCGCTCTCGACGGTCGTGCACTCGCCGGCCTCCACGGTGGCCTCCTCCTCGCTCACGTGTGCGTGGTTCACAGCGGTCTGTCAAAACAGTCGGGGCCTAGAGCCCCCCGTTGAGCAGGAGGTAGAGCCCGGCCACGCTCGCGGCCAGTCCGCCTGCCATCTTCACCGGGGCCTTCCACTTCGCCTCCGTGACCAGTTCGTCCTCGCTCTCGGCGGAGACGATGAACTCGCCGCTGGCCTCGTCACGGCGCAGGACGAGCCCGCTGCTGTTTGTCTCGCTCGGCTCGCCCGGCTGGGCCCCGCCCAGGACGTACAGCTGCTGGCCGACGGGTATCCACCGCTCCGTGTACCGCCGCCGCTCGGAGAACAGGAAGCCGGTGACGCCGTCCCGGTCGGGGACGCTCACGTCGCCGTTCGCCCTGAGGAAGTCGGCGATTTCCGGCGGCTCCTGCTCGCGCCCCCCGACCTCTATCTCGCGGACGTGGGCGTCGTCGAACTCGAACCGCGTCTCGTCGTCCGGTTCGACAACCAGGGTACCGGTGCCGTCGTCGAGCTGGATGGGCCCGTACCGGGTCCCGCTGTCGATGGTCTCCCAGTCGCCGCCGTCGTCGTCGCTGTCGTACCGTTCGACCGTGTAGGTCGCGACCAGACAGTCCCCGTCACCGAAGGGGCGCCCGACTGGCGTCCCGACCGGCCGGCCGGCCCCTTCGACCTCGGTCCGGCCGGCCGCCGCCGAGCGTATCTTCTCGGTCGGGGTGTCCTGTATCAGCCGCATCCGCTGCCAGGTCCGAAAGCCGCTGTAGACGAAGTAGAGCCCGCCGCCGAACATCGCCAGGAAGAACAAGGTGCTGTCGCCCTCGTCGCTCTGGAGGAGCAACCGTGTGATGTCGAAGACGACCATTGCCGGTGTCATCGTTCGTATCTCCTGAGCCGTGCGTATGAATTATTTGGTGGGGACGCCGGTGGAGTAAACGGCTAGTCGCCGTCTCAGGCGTGGGTGGGTTGGCTCTCCTTTCCCCCTATCGCGACGGGCGCCGAGCCTACATCGCAGCGACGAGCGCGTACAGACCGAGGCCGATAAAGAGGAGTCCGATGAACAGCAGCGACTCTACCCCGTGGCCCGTCCGTGAGAGCGCGTCCGACGGACCCAGCGCCGAGACGATGAACTCGTCGCTGGTATCGTCCCGGCGGAGGACGAGTCCGCTGTCGTCCTCGCTGAGCTCGGCCGCCCCGAGCACGTACACCTCTGTGCCGACCGGTATCCACCACTCGATATACCGTCGGTCGTGGGCGAAATACGAGCGGGTAACACTGTCGGTTGCCTGCGTATCGACCTCGCTGCTGGCGCGGCAGAACTCGGCGATGGCCGGCGGTTCGGCCTCCCCGCCGTCGACTCTGACCTCGCGCCTGTGTGCACTGTCGAACTCGAAGGTCGTCCCGTCGTCAGGTTCGACCCGCATCGTTCCGGTGCCGTCGTCGACCTCGAAGGCGGTCCACCGCGTCCCGGTGGCTATCGTCTTCGAACTGCCACCACCGGCACGGTCGATTCTGTATCTCGCGACCAGACACTCGCCGTCGGCGAAGGGACGCTCGACTGGCTCCCCGATGGGGGTTCCCGCGCCCTCGAGTTCGGTCCGGCCGGCCGCGGCCGAGCGGACCGTCTCGGTCGGTGTGTCATCGACCAGCCGGCGCCGTTTCCACTCCCTGACCCCCTCCCAGATGAAGAGCAGTCCACCGAGGATGAAGACGTACGGAACAATTCTGCTACCGAGGTTCCCGCTCTGCAGCGCGGCCCCGAGTTCCACCCACCACACCATCGTCAGGCGGGCGCCATCGTCGCAGCGTCGCTCTCTCGTCCCGTCCGGCCCACGTTAGAGCCCTCCGAGCAGGAAGAACAGCCCGACCGCACTCGCCGCCACTCCGCCGGCCATCTTCGCCGGGGCCTTCCACTTCGTGTCTGAGACGATGTCTTCCTCCCCCTTCTGGGAGACGATGAACTCCTCGCTGGCGTCGTCTTCCCGCAGGACGAGCCCGCTGCTCGTCGTCTCGTCGGGTTCGACCGGCTCGGCACCGCCGAGCAGATACAGCTCATCCTCGACGGGAATCCACTTCTCGGTGTAGCGCCGTTTGGCCGAGAACAGGGAGCCGGTGACCCCGTCCCGGTCGGGGACGGCCACGTCGTCGCTTTGCTCCATGAACTCGATTATCTCGGGCGGCTCCTCGTCGTTCGAGTCGACCTTCAGCTGCCGGCTGTGTGTGTCGTCGAACTTGAAATCCGTGCTGCCGTCGGGTTCGACCCGCATGGTCCCGGTGCCGTCGTCGATCTGGAAGTCGTCGTACCGCGTCTCGCTGTCGATGGTTTCCCAGTCTTCGGTGTCGTTCGTGTTGTCGTGGCGCCACTCCTCGATTCGGTACTTCGCGACCAGACAGTCCGCCTCGCCGAAGGGTCGCTCGACCGGGTCGGTGAGTACCGTGCCGGTCCCTTCCAGCTCGGTGCGGCCCGCCGCGGCCGAGCGCACTTTCTCGGTCGCCGTGTCCTGTATCAGCCGCATCTGTTTCCACGAATCGAAGCCGTTGTAGACGGCGTACAGTCCGCCGGCGAACAGCGCCAGTGGAAAGAAGCTGCCGTCGTTGTTGCTCTGGAGCACCAGCTGAGTGAGGTCGGTCGCGAGGCCGTCGACCATCGTCAGGCAAAGGCCTCCCCGACGTCGACGTCTTGCTTCTCGGCCTCGGTCGCCTCGAACAGCTCCCGTTCGTTGTAGCCGAACTGCCGGGCGAAGACGACGTAGGGGAACTGCTCGATGCGGGTGTTGTAGTTCGTGACGGCCTCGTTGTACACCTCACGCCGGTCGGCAATCTGGTTCTCCAGCTCGCTGATGCGCTCCTGGAACTGGAGCATATTCTCCTGGGACCGAAGCTCGGGATAGTCCTCGGCGCGTGCGCGGAACGACCCCATCGCCTGCCGGACCTGTGCATCGGCCTCGGCCTGCTCCTTGGGGGTCGAGGCCCGCTCGGCCTGCTCGCGGGCCTCGGTGAGCTCGGTCAACAGCTCCTCTTCGTGGTCCATCGCCTCCTTGGCCGCGTCGATGAGCTTCGTCAGCTCGTCCTGTCGCTGTTTCAACAATACGTCGATGTTCTGTTTGCTCTGGTCGACCCGGTTGTCCAGGTTCACCAGTTGATTGTACACGTTGACGGTGTAGGCCACCGCCACGGCGAGGACGACCAGCACGACAAAGCCCGCGATAATTCCTAGTACCATGATTGGTACGTTCACCGCTTCCTATATGTAATATTTGGTGGTGTGGTACTGTACAAAACGGCCGCACGCTCTCTGGCTGTCTCCCCTGGAGCGCGCGGCGGGTCGGTTCACAGCGGCCCAGTGAGAAGCAGGTAGACGCCGGCGGTACTCACCGCGAGCCCGGCGGCCATCTTCGCCGGCGCGACCCATCTGGCGGTGCCGATCAGCTCTCGGGCGGGTTTCGCGGAGACGATGAACTCGCCGCTGGCATCGTCCCGCCGGAGCACGAGCCCGTTGGTGGTCCCTTCGTCCGTTTCGGCTCGCTCGGCCGCACCCAGGACGTACAGCTTCGCACCGATAGGTATCCATCGGGACGTGTACCGCTGCTCCTCGTTGGGCCCGGTGACGCCGTCCGTGTGCGGGACTCCGACGGTGCTGTACAGCTCGAGGAAGTCGGCGACCGCCGGTGGGGTCTGCTCGTTGGCCCCGACGCGGACCTGTTCCTCGTGTTCGGCCTCGAATTCGAGCGTGGTATCGGTGTCAGGGTCGACTCGCATCTGCCCGGTGCCGTCGTCGAGTTCGAACGCCGGCGCGATGGTGCCGCTGTCGATGGTCTTCCACTTGCCGCCGTCGTCGTTGCTGTCGTACCGTTCGACCCTGTACTCCGCGACCAGACACTCCTCGTCGCTGAAGGGCCGCGTCACGGACGCCTGTATCGGGTAGCCACGGCCTTCGAGTTCGGTTCGACCGACCGCCGCCGCCTCGACCGTCTCCGTCGGTGTGTCCTGAATCAGTCGCTTTCGCTGCCAGGTGCTGAAGCCGCTGTAGACGATATACAGACCGACTCCGACGACCAGCAGGTAGCCAACGGTTCGTTCCGCGGTCCCACTCTGGAGGAGCCCGCCGAGCGCAGCCGCGACGGTGTCCACCATCATCTCATGCCGCCCCCCGTTCACGTGCCATGCTCGATACGTTCACACAGCAACACATGAAAAATTCGGTGCTGTGGTGGCGACTCGCATACCGGCTGGCACTCACTCCAGCCCGAGCACGTCCAGATACCGGTCGTGGGCGTTCTCGTCGTGGCCGACGGCACCGTCGTACCGGACCTGCCCGCCGTCGAAGACCGTCAGCCGGTCGACGATAGCCTCGAACCGGCCGACGTGGTGGGTGACGACCAGGACCGTCCGGTCCTCGGTACAGAAATCCGCCAGAAAGTCCAGCAGGCGGCGTTTCGAGGCGTCGTCGAGTTCGCTGAACGGTTCGTCGAGCAGGAGATACGTGGGCCGTTTCAGAAAGCCCAGCGCGAGGTCGAGTTTCTTCTGCCACCCACCGGAGAGTGTGCCGGCCAGCTGGCCGGCGACACGGTCGAGCCCGAACACATCCAGTAGCCGCTCGCGCCAGGCGTCGTCGGGACAGCCCGACAGCCGGGCGAAGACGTCGAGGTTCTCCGTTACCGTGAGCCCCGGATAGAAGGTCGGTGACTGGAAGCTACAGCCGATGGGCACGTCGGGGACGGTGACGGTGCCACTCGTCGGCCGAGTCAGCCCCAGCAGGAGGTCGAGCAGTGTGGTCTTCCCGCTGCCGTTGGGACCGACCAGACAGTGGACTTCGCCGGGCTGTAGTTCGAGGTCCACGTCCTCGAGGGCGACCACGTCCCCGTAGGACTTGTTGACGCCGTCGAAGCGAATCGGTTCACTCACGGTAGCCACCCCGGTCGTAGTAGACGACCGTTCCGGCCAGAAAGAGCAGGCAAAGCGCGGTAAAGCCCGTCAGGCCCAGCAGGTAGTCGGCGTAGACCCCGACACCGTTACCCTTGAGAGAGACGCCCCGCTGGACGACCATCGAGTAGTGCAGCGGGCTCGCCTTGGCTATCTCGCGGCGCAGCGGCGAGAAAAAGCCCGCCGGATACACCAGGTTCGAGAACGCGAGGCTCCCGAACATGATGGTGACGTTCACCATCCGGCCGACGGTCCGGAACCGGGTCAGGAACATCACCCCGAGGCTGATGGCGGTGAGATAGACGAACGTGAGGAGTGTGACGCCGATAGCGGTCGGCGCGACCAGGTCGACGGCGAAGTCCAGATACCACGCGATTGCCTGGAAGGTGAGTACAGGCACGAGCAAGAGCGGTGTGAGCACGACGAACTTGCTGGCGAGCAGTTGCCACAGCGAGGACTCCACGCGGATGCGCCGGAACACCTGCTGTTCGTCCGCGACGACGTAGGGGACGTACGCGAAGGCAAAGAGCAAAGTCACGAGCATCGCCCCGACGCTGACCAGGAACTCAGAGAGCGTGCGGTCCTCGCCGACCGCGGTGCGCTCGACGCTCACGTCGGCCGGCAGCACCTGCCCGGCCTGATACCGGAGGATGCTGGCGATAGCCAGCGAGGGCTGTTCGTAGGGAACCATCTCCTCCTCGACGTACATCTCGACGGTCACCTCGGCGTCTTTCTCCAGCAGGTCGGGCGGGACGACGAAGACGGCATACACCTCCTCGCGGGTGAGCGCGCGCATGGCCTGGTCGCGCTCGCCGACCTCGTAGCTGTGTGGCTCCGCGAAGAAGGTCGTCACGCCCCGCATCGCCGTCATTTCGTCCTCGGTGACGTTCTCGTTCGCGGGGACGAGCGCGACCGGTGTGTCACGGGGGATGACCTGCTGGAACGCGACGGTCCCGGCCGCCACGATAGAGGGGAGGACGACGAGCACCAGGACGACGGTCGCGAGGTTGTGTCGCAGCCACCGCAGCTCCTTGTACAGCAGTGACCGCAGTGACATCAGAATTCCCCGTACAGATAGCGGACGGTCCGCTGGAACGCGCCCAGTGGCTGCTCGTAACGCACTGTCACCGTCTTGTCCTCTCGCGTCACGTTCACCGAGTCAAGCGCCGCGGCGACGCTCTCGTTTTCGATGGTTTGCTGGCCGATGACCGCCGCACCCTTCGTCGCCTGTTCGACCGTCTGGGCGTTCGCCCCGCTTGAGGCACCCAGTCGGACCGTCAGCCCGGCGTCGCCGCCCTCGATGTAGTACGTGCCCGAGGCGGTGTCGAGCTTCCGGTACGCCTCGGTGTTGAGGAAGCCGCCGCTGTCGCCGGGCACCCATCGCTCTGGCGCCGTGGTCGCGAAGCGAACCGTCCCGTTGTCCGTGTTCTCGTAGGTCTGCCGGAGCGGCCCCTCGACGGTGTCGGCGTCCCCCGCGTTCACGTCGATGGTGTCCCGAACCGCGGCCTGCGTGCCGACGACGAGCTGCCCCTCGCCCAGCACCCCGATGTAGCGGTTGGAGGCGTTCGCGGGAGCGTAGACGGTCTGGCCGTTGTACGTCGTCGACTGATACGAGCTGTTCGTGGTGTCCTGAATGCCCTCGACGGCGGTGTCGATTTCGGCGTTCGTGTGCAGGACGAACCCGTGGTAGGCCGATTCGTTGGCCGACCGGTTGTCGCTGAAGACGACCACCTCGCGGGCTGGTCCGGGGTCGATACCGGTCTCGTTTCCGAAGGCTGCGGTGGCGTTGTCCGCCCCGCCCAGCGGCACGCCGCTGACCACCACCTCGAACTGTGTGAGCCGGTCGCTGGTGATTGCCAGGTCGACCCGGACGAGGGTGTCGACGCCCGCCGGCACCTGGTTTATCGCGCCGGCCGAGTCCGAGCCACCGGTCAGCAAGAGCACCCCAGCGATAGCGACGACCGTGATACCCACTGCGAGCAGCAGCTTTTGTTTCGATATCCCGTCCCCTAACACCATCTGTTTCTGCTCCACAATGTCGAGCCGATGGTAAATGTGTACTGATTAGTACCCCGAGCGGTTCCCGACGCCGCCGTCCGAAACGGCGGGATTCTTATAGCTACCCGCTTTGAGTGACCGGTAATGAGACCTACGAGCTTACAGGAGGTGAGCGGGCGATGAGCGACTCGACCGACGAGGTTCGGTCCTACACAGTGCGGCTCGAACTCGTCGACGAGCCGGGCGCACTGTTGAACGCGCTCGAACCCATCGCCAGCAACGGCGGCAACCTCCTCTCTATCTTCCACGAGCGGGGGAACCTCACCCCGCGGGGCCACATCCCGGTCGAGGTCGACCTGGAGGCCACCCCGGAGCGCTTCGAGGGTATCGTCGAGGCGCTGCGCGGGGCCGGTATCAACGTCATCCAGGCCGGCGCCGAGCGCTACAGCGAGGCCATGACGGTCGTCCTCTCGGGCCACCTCATCAACACCGACCTCTCCGACACCGTCTCGCGCATCCAGGAGGCGACCAACGCGACGGTGACCGACCTCTCGCTGTCCGCACCGGAAGGCACCGAAGACGCCTCGAGTGCGCGTATCCGGCTGGCGACCGAACAGGACGCCGCCGAGGGCGTCATCGACACGGTCCGTGAGGTCGCAGGCGAGAAGGACCTGCGCGTCATCGAGCCGCTCGGGCCCGGAGGTGACCTATGAGACTCGCCGTCATCGGCGCCGGCGCCGTCGGTTCCTCGGTCGTCGAACTCGCCGCCGACTACGGTCACACCGTCACCGCCTACGCCGACTCACAGAGCGCTGCCGTCGACCCCGACGGTATCGACGTCGAAGGGGCCTTCGAGCGAAAGCAAACCGATGGCATCGTCGGTGACGACGACCCGGCGACCGCGGTCGAGGGGCCCTACGACGTGCTCGTGGAGGCCACGCCGACGACGCTGGGCGACGCCCAGCCCGGCTTCGGCCACGTCGAGGCCGCGCTCACGAACGACCGCCACGTCGTGCTGGCGAACAAGGGACCGGTGGCCGAGCGCTACGCCGACGTGCGCGCTCTCGAACGCGACAGCGCCGGCTCCGTGCTGTTCGAGGCGACCGTCGGCGGCGCGATGCCGGTCCTCTCCACTATCGACGACTTCGACCCCGAACACATCACCGCGGTGCGTGGCGTGCTCAACGGCACCGCTAATTTCATTCTCTCGCGCATGGGCGCGGAGGGGCTAGGCTACGAGCACGTCCTGGCGGAGGCCCAGGACCTGGGCGTCGCCGAGGCCGACCCGACCTTCGACGTCGACGGCACCGACGCCGCGTTGAAAGGTGTGATCGTCGCGAACGTCCTCTCGGACGACGACACCGAGTACACGCTCGAAGACGCCGACGTCGAGGGCATCCAGGACATCGAGGGCTCCGCGTTAGAACTGGCCGCCGAGGACGGCCGAACTGTTCGGTTGATCGCCGAGGTCGTCGAGGGCGAGGTCCGGGTCGGTCCGCGGCTCGTCCCCGAGCACGCCCCGCTGGCCCCGACGGGCACGCGCAACATCGTCCAGCTGGAGACCGAACACGCCGGGCGGCTCAACATCTCCGGCCGGGGCGCCGGCGGCCCCGAGACCGCGAGTGCGGTGCTCGCCGACGTCGGGCGGCTGCCCGAGCTGTCGTAGGCCCACCGTAACCGCGGTGCCCCCTGTGTGGCCGCCACATACGACACACTCTCTCAAATCGCCAGACAGCGGGCCTCTCCGTGGCGCGGACTTTCGAAATCGTTTTATGAACCACCGGCTAAAGACTCCGATACAGCGCCCCTGCGCGTGAGAAACAACATGAGCGACGAACAACACCAGAACCTGGCCATCATCGGCCACGTCGACCACGGTAAGAGCACGCTCGTCGGCCGACTCCTGTACGAGACAGGATCGGTCCCCGAGCACGTCATCGAACAGCACAAGGAAGAGGCAGAGGAGAAGGGCAAGGGCGGCTTCGAGTTCGCCTACGTCATGGACAACCTCGCCGAAGAGCGAGAGCGTGGTGTCACCATCGACATCGCCCACCAGGAGTTCAGCACGGACACCTACGACTTCACCATCGTCGACTGTCCCGGCCACCGCGACTTCGTGAAGAACATGATCACGGGCGCGAGCCAGGCCGACAACGCCGTCCTCGTCGTCGCCGCCGACGACGGTGTCCAGCCGCAGACCCAGGAGCACGTCTTCCTGGCCCGCACCCTGGGCATCGGCGAACTCATCGTCGCGGTCAACAAGATGGACCTCGTCGACTACGCCGAGTCCGACTACAAGACCACCGTCGAAGAGGTCAAGGACCTCCTCAACCAGGTCCGCTTCGACACCGACGACGCCGAGTTCATCCCGATTTCGGCCTTCGAGGGCGACAACATCGCCTCCGAGTCCGACAACACGGGCTGGTACGACGGCGAAATCCTGCTCGAAGCCCTCAACAACCTGCCGGCCCCGGAGCCGCCGACGGACGCGCCGCTCCGACTGCCGATTCAGGACGTCTACACCATCTCCGGTATCGGTACCGTCCCTGTAGGCCGCGTCGAGACGGGTATCCTCAACACCGGCGACAACGTCAGCTTCCAGCCGTCTGACGTCTCCGGCGAGGTCAAGACCGTCGAGATGCACCACGAGGAAGTCCCCAAGGCCGAGCCCGGTGACAACGTCGGGTTCAACGTCCGTGGCGTCGGCAAGGACGACATCCGCCGCGGTGACGTCTGTGGCCCCGCCGACGACCCGCCGTCGGTCGCCGAGACGTTCCAGGCCCAGATCGTCGTGATGCAGCACCCGTCGGTCATCACCGAGGGCTACACGCCGGTCTTCCACGCCCACACCGCACAGGTCGCCTGTACGGTCGAGTCCCTGGACAAGAAGATCGACCCCTCCTCCGGCGAGGTCGCCGAGGAGAACCCGGACTTCATCCAGAACGGCGACGCCGCCGTCGTGACGGTCCGACCCCAGAAACCCCTCAGCATCGAGCCGTCCTCCGAGATTCCGGAGCTCGGTTCGTTCGCGATTCGGGACATGGGTCAGACCATCGCCGCTGGGAAAGTCCTCAGCGTCAACGAGCGATAACACATGTCCCAGCAGGCACGCGTTCGGCTCGCGGGCACGAGTCCCGAGGACCTGGACAACATCTGCGACGACGTGCGGGAGATCGCCGAGAAGACGGGGGTCGAACTGTCGGGCCCCGTCCCGCTCCCCACGAAGACGCTGGAAGTCCCCACCCGCAAGTCCCCCGACGGTGAGGGGACCGCGACGTGGGAACACTGGGAGATGCGCGTCCACAAGCGCCTCATCGATATCGATGCCGACGAACGGGCCCTGCGCCAGCTGATGCGCATCCAGGTGCCCAACGACGTCTCCATCGAGATCGTCCTCGAGGACTGAGTGAAGCGCCAGCTTCACGACGGTCGGAAGACAGACGTCTTCCGGGACTGAGCAGAATCTCCGATTCTGCGAAGGTCGAGGCGCGCCCTGCGGGCGCGACTCGGAACTGAGCGGAACCGGAGGTTCAGCGAGGGCCGCTCGACGGCTCTCCGGCTCGCACCCCGAATCGCTGGCCGGGACACACTCCACATTCGTGTGCATCGCTATCGAAAATCGCCCTCACGCGCAGGGTTTTTACCACCCCGCGTTCGAGAGGCACGTGCGGGCTCGTAGATCAGTGGCAGATCGCTTCCTTCGCAAGGAAGAGGCCCCGGGTTCAAATCCCGGCGAGTCCATGCGAATTTCGCTCGTTCGGTAATCGCCACATAGCGGTCGTTCTTTATATAACCCATACACCGTTGAGCCGCGTGTTCGCTCCGTCACGAGGCACGGATTGCCGGTTGTGTGTTGATGATTTTTCGGAGTCCACTGCGCGCCGTATGGTGGTTTTGGAAAATGACAGAGGAGAGCTTGTGCGCCAGTCAGCTATTCAGAGTGGGAAGCCGTACAGGAATACCATAATAATCGGTCCAGCACCGTACAGGAGCAATGCGACCTTGTAAAATTCGGATGACATACTCGTCTTTGTCAGATAGGAAACGGATGCGACAACTGCGAATACAACCGCTATAGCGGTGTATGCACGCCACATCTGAGCGAGTTGATTCCAAATCGGATATGCAGTCGAGAAGACCAAACCACCAGCACTCGCAATTCCTACTCTACCGATGTGGCCCTGACGAAGCTGTTGAACCCCAATAAGTGCAAGTACAGCCACTGATGCCTGCATTGGGACTGATAATTGTATGAACTGCTGGACTGGGTTGGTGATTTGCATACTTAATATATCAGGTCAAAATAATATAAACTCTCGTTTACCGGAGTGAAAGTAGAACCCTGAGATTGGCTTCTGGTATCTCGTACACATGACCAGCAGAGGAAATTTGTTAGTCCCATGTAGCGCACTCCGTGCGTTGGGGTGCGATGACGCCCGCGCCGCCCTTACGTCTTTTTCGGCCATCATACCACTGTCAGCACGCAGGCGTTCCGCGAGTATTGTGGAGTCCGTTCCTTCGCCGTCCACAGTGGGGGTTGGACAGTCCACAGCCGTTTGCAGAACGACCAGCCTGTATCTACAAATTAGGTGGCAAACAGGTCGGCTGTACGCGCCGGAACACAGATTAGCGACTGCGTCGCCTCCGCGATGAGGACGCGGTTGACGCGAAAATGGTGGAACTCCCTCCTATATGGTTCCTGATACAATGAGGACAAAACCCGAATACAGCGATTCTACACCAACATATCGGTAGTTTTATGCTCATAGACGTTGTCTATAGAGTGAGGGAAATCCGGACGGAGTAGTGTGGTTTTGTTGTGGTAGTACTGTTCGGTAGTGGTAGTTAATGTCCGTATTCAAAGTGGTTCTTCGTGGAATATTAGTTACGTCTACACCGCGATGACGCGGAGAGGGTAAATTCAGTTCAGTGGTAGAATTGAATCTGTGAACTCCAGGCACGGTGTTGAAATCCTCAGCAGAACTCTAACCACATCCCGGCGTCATCGCATTTCGACTCGGTGAATTAGTCCACTGAACTACCCCTCTCTATTGTCTCTCCCCTTCTTGCGTTCCTCAATGCTCAACACAATGAGGTCGGAGTCCTACCTGAGCAGACACCGCCCAGCTCATCGTGTCAAGGATGGGATGGCCCACGGCATCTACGACGACCGTGGAAGGGCCAAGCATCGGTTGGAACACGGGTGGGCGTCGCGCGTCCGTACTTACGTAAGTCTCTCTCAGAAATATACCACTCAGCGGTGCAGTTTCGCGGTGATGGAGAGCTTCGATACCCTGTCGATAGGAGTGCAATCTCTTGGAGTGTGTGACTCGACAGCGGCCAATTTTCTCGACGTACGAGTATCACAGACCAGGGAGTATGGACACAAGTAAATTTGAGACATGAGCTTTCTCTCACACGGCCTGAAAAACCGCACGGGACTGAGGAAGAATAGTATCAAAATTATATAATAGACAAAGTCCTGGTATATGTTCGCAATAGCTCACTCGTTCTTGCTCGTGGTCGCGAAGGACGGCTGCGATGAGGTTACAGCTTGAACTGTTGTATTGGACTTATACCTGGAGTCTCCGTTCAATGTGCTGCGACACAAGCAACTGTCAAACTGAGTAGCCACACTAAGCTGCGGCCTCTATAGTACTACACAGGGCGTACTATAATGGGTTGTACCGTGGGCAGTTCATGTAGCAATCCACGTGTTTCAAATCCACCGCTAAGTTTTGTTACTATCCCGGCGTCATCGAGTTGAACATGACGTTTAAACTCTGAAATAGTGATTGAGTAGTGGCTTAGCTTCACTCTGTAGTGCCTATAGATGCGGCACATCGCAGGGCGTACGCGTAGGCATCCCACTCGAACCGACCATCTCTCTACCCCCACAATCCAACACGCGGCTACAGGACGCCCGTAGAGCCATCCCAAATGACTCCGAGAGGGATGCATCCTCTTATAAAAATAAACCGCTCAGCGAGCATACTGTGAGTTTGAGGCTACGTGGAAACCACACGAAGCACTCGAATAATAGTAATAATACTTATATAATTGTCTAACTACCAAATCACACATACAAAGTCTAACTCGCACCCATGCGATGTATCTATACTCACCTTTTTGATGGGTGAGCGAATGGAACTGATTAATGCCGGATTCCTCCGCCCTCTACGATTCCCTTCGTTCGATTGCCGAGCAAACGGACGATGATATGAGCGAGCGCGACGTTGAGAATCTATTTCTTGAACATGGATTCTACGATGCGCTTGACTACGAAGGCACGGGAACCGACCTACGGAGTGAGTTTACTCTGTCCGACGACAGACGCCCCGACTACATCACTCTCGACTCGAATGAAGCTGTGACTGCGGTGTACGAGTTCAAAACTACAGGCCGCGACCTTCCACCCCACGAATCGCAGTTGTTCGGATATATGGAGTTTCTGCGGGCCGAATATGGGGTACTGACCAATGGGGAGGAGTTGCGACTCTATCAACGAGGCGAAGACCGCCCGCTCATCGTGGTGTCGATGGCGTCGATTACCGAGAGTGACGCCCGCGACCTCGTCAGTGCCCTCCAGAAACGCGAGTTTGACCTCACAAGTGCGGATGATGTGAATGCGTTCCTCGAAGACCTCGACCCGATTCCTCTTGACGAGCAGGCCGACCTCGGACAAGAACACTTTTTCGACACCTTCCGGCTCGAAGAAGGCAGTCCGTTCGCCGACCTCGTGACCGGGATGATGGATTTGCTCGAAGAACTCCGCGATGAGCGAGAGGCGAAGTTCGTCAAGGGGGCTTACGACTTCTGGGAAGCAACCTATGCGAGCGAACCAGACGAAGTACCGGATTCGTGGGAGCCGTTCATCGACGGGAACCAGTCGTTACGGGACTTTATGTTCTGTCTCGAAAGCGGCCACGCCCTCCTCGCGCGACTCCTCCTGGCGAAAGCTACGGAAGACCACGACTTTTTCGCGGGAACCGGGTACGACGGGATGGACGATTACTTCCGAGGATTGCAGGGCTTCGGCCAAAGCATCAATCTCGACGCCTTCCCCGTCGCCGCCGACAACCTCATCGACGATATGCAGGACCAGCTGGTCGAAGGGCTGTTTCAAGACGACATTTTCGTGTGGTGGACTGATGGTTACGAGGAGCAACTTTCGCGAGGGCACGAAACTGGGCCAAATCAGTTCGAGGCCGTCGCACGGGAATCCGGTGGAGTCGAGCGGATTAGCGAAGCCACACGAAACCGCTTCAGTCGTGCTGTCGCCGAGGTCTTCTTCAACGTTCTCCGATTCGACTTCGGTGACGTAGAAGGCGACCTCCTCGGCGACCTCTACCAGCGGTATTTCGACCCGGAGACGCGCAAAGCTCTCGGGGAGTTCTACACGCCTCAGCCGGTCATAGACTACATTATGGACGGCGTCGGCTACGAGCGCGGCGTCTCCAGTGAACGTCTCATCGACCCGGCCTGTGGTTCGGGGACGTTCCTGGTCGAAGCTGTTGAACGGTATCTTGCCGACGTAGAACGCTATGAGGACGACCCGGACTGGAAAGACCACCTCCAAGACCTCTGTACCCGTCCACGCGTTGTCGGACTCGACATTCACCCGTTTGCCGTCTTGATGGCACAGATTCGGTTCGTTGTCGCAATCCTCCCCGCGTACCGTGAAGCGAAGCAATCCCATCCCGATTACACTATTCGTCGGCTTCCCATCTACCGGACGGACACCCTACGGAACGAACGCGAACTCACCGGGGCAGACCTCGGCGACGACGGGACGCGACAGATGACCTTCGACGCGATGACCGAGGACGAGCAGGACGTGCGGATTCCCGTTCCGCTGCCGGTCGAAGTTGATGAGAACGAAGCCGCCGAGACGGAAGACGGGTTCCTCGTGCGCCGTGTTCGGATGCCGCTGTTCGACACCATCCAGTTAGAGACGGGTGTGGGGAACTTCGGAGAGTACTTCGCGGCCCTGCAAGGCGTTCTGGACACGGTCAAAGACCACATGGCCCTTGCCGAGGAGTTTGGAGGTGAGTTCGACTGGACGTACCAGAGCGGTCTTGAGGAGCGAATTAACCAGCACACCTCACAGGAGTACTCCGGCGTTGAGGAGTTCTTCGCGCCCTACGTGAACGATATGCTGGAGAACGTAAGGTATCTCAAGGAAGAACACAATGACGGGCGGCTGTTCAAGATGTTTGAGGACACGGTGCTGGCCCTCGTCGTGAAAAATTATATGGAGTACGATTACGTCGTGGGCAACCCCCCCTACGTTCGTATTCAGAATCTTCCAGATAATCAGAAGGAGATGATGGATACTCTCTACGATGCGACCACAGGTAATTACGATATATATTGTCCGTTCTATGAGCGAGGATTAGATTGGCTCCGTGATGGAACTGGTAAACTTGGCTTCATCACGTCTAATCAATTTTTTGTAACAAACTACGGAAAGGGACTCCGAGATGTAATCCGAAATCAATCTGAAATTGAGAAAGTTTGTGACTTCCGTGATGTACCGCTATTTGATGGAGCGACCAACTATCCTGCAATTCTCTTTCTGTCTCCAGAATCAAACAGTCAGGCCCGCACCGAGAACAAAATTAGATGTATTCGACTTAGAGGCGATGTTGAGCGGAATGAGGACGACCTTACTGAAATCGTTATGAGTGATATTCGACAAAACGAATCCAATCCGGGGCATAGAGGTGAATACGTCCATGTCTTTGATTATCCACAGAAGAATCTTGACGGTGGCTATTGGAGTTTCTGCCCCCCCGAAGAAAGAGACATTTTACAGAAAATGCGGCGACAAGGTGAAAAACGAGTACAAGAAGTTACAGATGCTATCTTCCACGGGACTCAGCCGGGATGGAATAAGGTCTATGTTGTAACTCCTATTGATGCAGATAGGGTTTCCTCCGCTGATTCTGGTGATACTGTAACTGTCGTACCGCGCGGTGAATCACAAGAATACGAAATTGAAACGGACTTGTTACGTCCATGGCTTCAGGGACGTGACGTTCAACGGTGGCGTTGTGAGTGGACAGGTCAACACGTGATTCTCCCGTATCGAATTGAACAAACGGAAGATGGAATTGAAGTTGATGTGTACTCTCAAGAATATCTGAAAGCCAATCTTCCGAAAACGTGGGACTATTTCAAAGAACATGAGGCTGTCTTAAAGGAAAGAGAAGGGGGAATGATGGCGAGTCGTGAAGATTGGTATGCATTTACTTATCCGAAAAGCCACCATCGGTTTGAGCAACCCAAGATTATTGGAAGGCAGTTCTCGGATTGCGCACAGTTTATGCTGGATTCTAATGGAGACTGGTATTTCAAGGGTGCATATGGGGTACAGTTAGAATCACAGTATCAAAACCGAACTGACGAAATGTGCTGTCAATTGAACTCAAAGGCGCTCGATTTTCACTTCAAGCATATTGCTACTCAAAAACAAGGTGGTTACTATGCGTACAGAAAGCAATATATTGGAGAATCTCCCTGCTTCATCACCCAGCATGATGAATTTGATATATTGGCGGAAACAATTGCTGAAATCACCAGAATCGTCGATTTAGAAACAAAAATAAACCGGTTCCCCGAGGCGTATCTCGGAACTTACGACGGTGAAATTGAGTACATCAATTACGAATGGCAAACTCGAAGGTATCCAGTCAACGCCGAAGTACAGGGAGACGTGGATGGTGACTTCACGGTACAAGCTGGTCGGTCGGACACGATTAATGACCCAGCAATGTACTCTGATGACCGCGAAGCCCGGAAGCGTCGAGCCGAGTACGTCCACGCCGCCGTAGATGGTCGCAATGTCAAGAGTGGTGAGGAAACGACTATTCCCATCCCTCGGAGCGATGACGGCGTTGTTGAACTGCTGAACCGCCTCGATGACGACCGCGATGAGGTGGCGGCGACGAACATCGAAGAACTGGAAGGAGAGATTGACGACGCGGTGTATGACTTGTTCAACTTGACCGAGGAGGAGCGTGAGGTCGTGGAGGACTACCTCGAAGTGTTCTGACTATCTCCCGCCGTCATCGCGTTGGTTCACGAGAAAGTCGTAATCAATTAGTCGTCGTCCACCTTCTCGGATAATTTTCTTATCTTCTCCAGTATATCCTCCAATTCTTCTTCCGTCACGACCGGCTCCTCCGTTTGATTTCTCGCAGTTTTTTCAATCTCTTGTCTGGCAAACTCTCCACGTTGGAGGCCGTACTTTGCGATAAAATTCACCAAGTCAACTAAGGACACAATCATGTATGAGAAAATAGCGATAAGCACTATCATCGCAATAGGGGAGTAGTAGACAAAGTCGAGGACTGTAGCAAGGAGAATCAGCCCTAATGGGATATATAGATTATATTGAAAAGTAGTGATTAGGTTATCGTACTCTCCAATCTTCTGCCAAGCGTAAATGAATAGCTTATCGCTGAACGATGTGACGAGAGCCAATCCCGCGAGAACAATCGAGAAGATTGAGGCAGAAACGACAATAATTGTGTTGAGCATACTATCAGCGGCTGATTTTGGAACGTCACCTCCTGTGAGAATATATACGGAGAATAGCACTATGACGCCAACAAAAGTATCCCAGCTCAAAATGAGCCGGGAAACACCCATATCTGCGAGTCGTTTTAGAATACTCTTTTCATACATCACTCGATATTTTGCTCAAGCCGCGCAAGAGCGTTGTCAATCTCTGTTTTTAGTGCTTGTTTCCTCGCTTCTGTTTTGTTATTTATCTCTCTCCGTACACGGATAGGGACATTTTCGCTCCGAACGTCCACCTCCTCACCGTCGGCCTCTTTCCCGATAACTCGCGCTGTCCCATAGCCCTCCTGAGCGAGATTCAAGCCGCTATCGAACAGCGGGACATTTTCGAGGATAATTCCGTCGTCTCCTCCATCCGCTCGTAGGGTGAGATTTTCGATGCCACCCTCCTCCAGAAACTCATCCATCTTATCGGACCCCGCTGTGCTGCGTGGGTTTGTGGGATGGAGACTGGTAAATCGAATTGAGGCGACCTCTGTGATTGCGTCCAATTTCTCCATGAACTTCTCTTTGTCAATAAGGGGGGCAATCTCAAGCGTCTCTACCCCTTCATGAAGGCTGTTGAACGCATATTCGAGAACACGATACGGAGCTTTTGGCCCGACGTTTCGTCGGTATTCGTACGCCATGACCGAAGTACGCACATCAATCAAAAAGAAGGAAACGTCAGCAGTTTCCATTTCTGTCTCGACGTAGTCTTTTGTTTCTTCGTCAAGCACCTTATCTTCTCGACCTGTATGCTTCCCTAATTTACCGTATATAAGATACTCATCTGTCCCCACTCCGGCATAATTCCACTCACCTCGATTGATGTACCCTTCTCCATCGGTATCTTCCAGCAATCTTGTCAGATTCGTGTCGTAGTCGATAACTTCCAAGAGATTCTGCTTACGACGTTCTATCTCCTCCAAATCATCTGTAAAGTGCTGCAACTTAGTCTCGAAACTCAGTCGGGCGAACCGAACCGTCGTACTCATACGTACTTCCCTGTTTACAACATTATAATACTACTGTAGGTGTGACATGACTGAGTTTGGTTACACGGAAGTAACGAAACTGGCAGTGGTAGATGGTAGCCTGACCGGATACAGAGATTTATTATACCACGTTTTGATTCCTCGCCGCCTCATCGTGTTACGGTTGATTATGCCATAGGGGACAAACTCGCCTGGGTTCGCTATTCCATCTCTTGTAGTTGAGCTTCGCGTTTCGCTTGGTGATATTCTTCCGGGCGGAATACCTGCGGGTAATTCTCGATGAATTTCTTGAGCTTCGGATAGGAGTACGGTTCTTCGGGATTCGTTCGCCACATATCGTACCGCTCTCGGGGAATGTTGTGCGTTTCAAATGACGACGAAAAGTGGGAACCATTGGATTCGTGGTGAATCAAGGCAATATCGAACGAGAAATCTACAGAATCTGCTGTCTCGTCACAGGTGGGACAAGAGAACTCCGGTGACTTGGGGAGGTCACTCGGGACTACATCGTAGTAGTCCAGCGCCTTGGCGCATTCATCACACAAGTTCGAGTATTGTCCGAGAAAGACTGCCCACTCGGAGTCGGATACTTCGCTCACTGGTTTCAGCGCGTCTTCGTCGGGAACAGAAACGCCGTAATCACAGAGAGCTTCTCCGTCTTTGATAATGTGGTCACGGGGAGACGAAATACCCGTTTTTCCTTGCATTCGATAGTAGATGTGAAATGAGGTTGAGTCAGTAGCGTCCATATATATCGCTACACACTCCTCCTGCATAGTTCTTATCAATTTTCTTACTATAGACTTAACGCTCTATCTTTAAGTCTTTACTTCGCTGTGGGCTGTTGGAAACCGGACGCACTTAGCTAAAGAGACTGGCTTTGTTCGGCATCTGACGGGCCAAGCGACGAGCTATCAGACACAACAGTGTTTGAATAGTTGCGCCCCCTCCTCGCGTATTGACTTGATAGAGCGAAACAGAACGAACTTCCGATGAATTGAGGCGGTGTATCTTGAGGTTGAGTTACCTGCCAAAGTCCGGCTCTTGAGCAAACCCGAAGGCGTTCCAAATATCTTCTATCACTTGGTCAATCATCTCATCAGTAGAATCAGAGTAGTCCTGAATTGCCATCTCTGGAAGGAGTGCCATATTACGGTCTAAGACTCCGCTCATCTCTGGGCTGTGAACTGGCGTTTCAATCTCAATACCCTCCGCACCGATTAGGGAAACGAATAGGAATATTGGCAGTGGTACGTCTTCTTCCTCCAAGAACTCCAGATAGTCCGGGAGAGTGTGCTCAAGCATTTCTCTTACAACGACTGCTGAAAACGTGTCTTCCCCATCATCGAATGGAGCACCAAAGGGGAAACCGTTTACCGTCTCTATGATTCCGTTCCTGTAGATTTGGATGTATCCAGAGGGGTCATCAGAAGGGCAATATTTGACGAGTCCATCCAGATTGTACCGGTTTCCGTGGGGCCGGACCTGTCTCTGTAAACTATCCGGAGCATCAAACACATCGAATGATTCGATGACCCGCGAATCTCTACCCGCACTGAATGCACGTAGTGGGATGAGATGTATTGCTATGAGTGGCGAATCAGCGATTTCAACAGGAGTATCATTAGCACGAATGTCTGCGAGACGGTCTGCTCGATAGTCCCGTATTTTCTCTGCATTAGTCTCTGATAGAATAAATTCCCTTCTCAGTTCTTCAACGTCAAGTGGGTATTTGCCGTTACTACTTCGCGCATAGAATTTGTCGTGACCACCGAGAGTCACCCTGTGTGGGCTTCTGAAACTTTCTCTCACTCTAACGACTATTACGTGTTCGTCACTGTTCACCTCGATGGCCCTTACATCATATCCTGGTATTCGAGGGTTGACCCCGTCTCGAATAATGCTATCCAGTCTGCCAACTTCCTCATCTACGTCTGACATTTCCAAGTCATGGAAATCGACTGGTTCTCCACTATTATCGTCTTCCTCAATCCCGTAGATTAGGTCCCCTCCTTGCGTGTTTGCAAACGAGGAGGCTTCCTTAGCCAGCGTCTTCCGGTCGCCGCGTGTCTCTGGTAATTCCTGCTTGTATTCAATGGTCTTCCCCTCCAAAACGGCGTGGTCAATAAGCTCTTGCAAATCTGCTTCTATTATGTCGTCAAGTGGTTTCTCTATCACATGCAAATAAGGACTCTATAGCAACATGAATCTATTCTCGTTGGAATAAATAGATGTGAGCTATACGTCCACGAGATAGTCCTCTCGTCTTTCCATCTGTTCCTCCTTCGTCGCCTTGTCGTAATGTTTGTCCATGACCTCGTGGCTCATATCCACACGGTCAGCAGTCACCTCCTTGGGCTGACCGGCGTTCAATGCTTCAGTCACGTAGCCCCGGCGGAGTGCGTGGGGACTCACAGAGGCGGGACACTTGCTGGCCGTATTGTACGAGGTCGCTTCGCACTCATCGAGGTCGCGGTCCATCGGACACTCACCAGTGTAGTGGCAGGGCCGAGTCGCCGTGTAGATGTTCCGCTGGATAGTCGAGGGTTCACACCGCTTCCCGTGGCTGGACATGAGTAGCGGCGTCCGTCCGTGTTCGTCCTCGCCGCCGTTGTGGTTGAACCGGAGATAGTCACGGATAATGCCTGCAACTTCCCCACTGATACGCACGTCCCGCTCCCCTCGGCTCTTGTTCTTGAGCGGCGATTCCGTCTCGGGGCGGTGACGAACTCGGAGATATGGCTTCGCGCCGTCCTCGAAGTCCCGCTTGTCGAGTGCGTACAACGAGCTTCGGCGCATCCCGGTCTTCCACAGTACTGCAAAGATGACGTGACGCAAGCTCGCGTACTCGTGCTTCTCCAGGTACTCCAGAATCTTCGTCGCCTCGTCGCCTGTAAGGACGGCGTCGGCTACCTCGTCCTCGCGGTTCGGCTTCGGGATACGGACTAATCCATGCATCCCGTCAGGGACGGCGTTGATGTGTTCACAGAAGCGGATGAAGTCTTTCACGCACGTCATGTCGGTCTTGAGCGTGATGGTCTTCACACGCTCCAGCCGCCACTCTTTGAACTGCTGAATCTCGTCACTCGTCAGCGTGTTCAACGTCGTGATGCCCGCCTCATCGCACAGCCAATCGCAGAAGATGTTGAGTGTCGTCTTGTAGTTTGACACCGTCGAATCGGTTACGTCAGTGGACTTGTCTTTCAGATAGCGGTTCTTCGCTTCGTGTGGTGGGGTTGCGTTCATGTGGTTCTCCGACACCGAACGCACGAATTATCCCGATGTATGCTCGCCCGCAGAGTGGCACATCAGTTTCTTCGCACATACCCGCCGAAGCGCCTTCACCGCGTTGCGGCCTGAAGGCCCTGCTGAGGCGGTAGAGGCCCCGGGTTCAAATCCCGGCGAGTCCACTTCCCTCGTTCTTCGCTGCGCTCGAACTCGGTCAGTGGACTCGCCGTAGTTCGCAAACGCTGCGCGTTTGCTCACTCCCGGCGAGTCCTTCTGTGTCGCGAGCAAACTCACGAGAGAGGCGGATGTGGACCCCCTGAATGCTTTGCGCTTGCTCGGTCCCGGCCAGAGTGAAGACGGTGCTGCCGAGGTCGTAGCCGAGCATACTGATTTGTACGATACCGTTGGTTACGAATGCAATGGCAGTGAAGACGATGCCAGCCAGTGCGTCCTCGATGTCGATCTTTCCAAACATTGTGGAGTGGCCGCCGTAGCGGCCATATCCGGCGCGTGCAGTCTGCTGGCAAGCAAGTACCGATCCCGGGAGTCTCTGGAACCACCCGAAAGGTCTAGTAGATGGACTGCAGGGCGGATTGTATGGAGATGCGCAAAATCTCTCCGGCCGGTGGCTGTGTGACCGTCTCGATTCCGATTGATGACCTGCGCGAGCGCGAAGTTGTTGACGACGATGGCGAGCTCGCCGGGAACCACTGGGCGAAAGTTCAGTAAATTGGCGACGACGAAGAAGGCAATTGCTGATTAGAGCTAGTCAGTCCATGATATACGATTGCACTGAGAATATAGGTGTACTATACTCACCAGCGCAATTTGCTCATGATTCTATGCTCCCAATAGGGTTTTTTATTCAAAGCTCTCAAATCGGTCTCAATATCACTAGCTATTTGACTGGTTTCTTTTCGTAACTCCTGATACTCGTCAATATCGTCCACATAATCCAGTATCTCTCCCTGGAAAATCAATCTGCTCAAAGCCGAACTCCAGTTGCTAACTCCCTTTTCTTTCCAAGCATCAACAAAAGTCTTTCCTGAGAGGTGCATGTGAACCTCTTCATTTCCAGAAGAGGTTTGGTAATCCTTTTCGGCATATTCGTCCTCAACATCCTGAAAATCTTCTTTATTCTCGCACGCCCACTTTCTGAAGGACTTGTATTCGTACCTATATGCCTCAGGAGTATACTCTTGCGAATCAAATCGAGAATATATAGAAGAGAGTATCTGGAGTTCTCCATCTTCCATTTTCAAAATATCATTCTGATTGACTTGGAGAAAAATCTCCTCCCTACTTGATAATCGGTTTTCTGCCTCCGCGATATTTGACAGGTTCTTTTTATATCGGGCTATATCCTCTCTTGTAGACTCTTTTAGCAAATCCATCGTCGCCTCTTCTATTTCATTTGCCTTCGAAATTGGATCTCCAGACAAATCTGGAAAGTCATTATTTGCGGAACTTTTGATTTCGTCTAAAAGTGGCAATGCAACTTTTTGTCTAATACGCTTTTGCTTCTCTCTCAAAGATGCGAAATATGTCGCAGCTGATGCTCCTAAAACTGCTGACAAAATAGGTATAAGAATACTCTCAACCATTTACTATTTCCATTTTTATATCCTCCCTTAATCTTTGGCCCATTTAGAACTAGCGGAAGAACCAATTGTAAGTATCTATCCCCGTATGAATTATGATAGCTGAGCCGAGACTCCTATGGGCCGTAGCTCGACAGAAACGAATCCCCGAAATTGCACACACGACCGAGTAGCTGTGTGTGCAGAACCGGGCCGCGTGGGCTGTGGGCTTCGGCTCGATCTCTGCTGCGCGGGCGGTTTCACTCGAAATAACCCCGATATCGCGGTTCCAGTTCGACGAAAAAACTAGATGCACAGGGTACGTGTGCAATTCTATGCGCCTGCGAATGACTGACCATCGGGAACGGATGCTCGACGCACTCCTCGATGCGACCGGCGAGAACACGAAGAGCAAGGCGATAGACAAAGCGGTGAACCACTACTGCCGGTGTGCCGGGGCGAATCCTGCCCATCCGACTGGGACGTATGAGGAGCTGATGGAAAGAGCAGTAGAGCAAGGAAGCTTAACTCTGGACGAGATAGCCGAGATACTGTATACTGATAGTCTCCCTGTGAGGCACAACAGAGTACTTTATTGGGAGTGGACCTTCGTGAGTTCGTTAATTGGTTTCTCCAGTAGCTGAAGTCAAACTTCGGACCCTAAAGGACTCTCTTTCAATTTCTGAATGATATCATCTTCTTCAATTTCGGAGCCTAGCCTATCTTTATTCACTTTTGCTATCAATTGTAGCTCTGTCTCTCGTTGTTGAGTCTGATCTTTTTTGAGAATACGTAGACCCTCTTTCAGCCCTCTCGCTACACGTGAGCCTTTCTCGGTTTCTTTGTAGATATGAATATTACCATCATCCTCTTTATACACAAGTTGAAGGTCGTCATAAGACTCCAAGATGCTGGAAAACCCCGGATCCATTGGTCCCCAGTAGACTCGTCTGAAGGGCCAATCTTCTCGTAGGTTTGCCGATTCGCGGAACTCTACCAGTGACTTATGATACTTTTTTGCTCCATCTATTTCTCCATCGAATTCGTCTAACATCAACAGACGATAGTGAAAAGCAGCCTCATCATTAGGGAGTACTTCCTCAGGGATGTCAGTCATGCTCCCCATTCCTCCAGACTGGTTTGATCTATTGTTGCACGTTTTAGCTTAAGAATCCGTTCGCTAGGGAATTCTTCTATCATAGCTTGATCTGATGAAGTAATGACTATTTGCTGGTCTACTGACTTTAGGTGTTCTAAAGCCTGAAATTTTATATCTTCATCTAAATGTGAGAAGGGCTCATCCATCACTATGACCGACCAGTCTATTATATCAGTAGCATCCGCGTGGCTATTCAAGGCAAGTGCGAAAGAGATATTCAGTAACTGTATTTCTGAATCGCTCAACTCTCCTCGCCGATTGTAAATCCGGCGTTCATCTTCACCAGGTAATCCAATTGCACCGTTGTCTGGGTTGATTTCTACTCCTCTTCCTAATTCCCCTGATAGCATGTTGAAATGCTCAGTCCATGTTTTTTCGAAGTCGTTCAGAGCTCTTGTATAACTATCAGCCCGTATTTCATTCAGCTCTCGTTTAAAATCGTCAATATCTGAGTCTATCAGCTCTCGTTGCTCTTCAGTTTTGGATAGATCATCCTCAATTTCACTCAAACGGGCTTGAGAATCATTCAGCTCCGTTTCGACCTGAGACAAGTTTGTACGTGCTTCCTCCAAAATTTCGGAGGTTGTCATTCCCTGTTCCAGCCTATCTACGGCTTTGGAGTTTAGATTGGAAAGTTCCGGTTGCCTCTCCTCTATCTCTCTAATTTCCGTATTGACCTCTTCTAATTCATTCTCATGCTCGTCTATTTCTTCAGTTAGTTTCTCTGGTCGCCCTTCTGCCTCTAACTTCTCACTTCTGAGATTTTCTTTAAGACCCTGTATCGAATTCTCCTGATTGCAGAATGGGCATGTATCGTCTGAATGTATCCGATCTTTGGCGGTTTCCGAATTGACACGTCCTTCGCATACGGGACAGACAAACTCCTTCATCGCTTCAACGATTATATCTTCAATTTCAGTCTCAAACCGTTGAAGCTCGTCTATCTCTTCTTCCTTCTCAGATATCTTACGGTTAAGCCCTTTCCTCTTTTTATATAGGCGATCAACTTCCTGTTTTAAGCTCTGATCTCGAGCCAACGTGTCTCTTATTTCGTCTAGTCTTCCACTCTCAGCTATTTCAATTAGTTCCTGCCATTCATCCTGTTGCCTTTCTAACTTGGAAATCGTCACTGTCAGGCGATTATGCCGATTTTCTAAGCGTGACTGTTTATCGGATTTCTCTACTAATCGAGTATTCTTTTCTTCGATTAATGACTCAAGTTCCTCGACCCGGCGTTTGGAACTACGATTCGTTACACTTAGAATCAAATCTAATCGCTGCTTCCGACTAAGTGTGGTCAGCGGTAATTGATCAAGATGGGAGTGTAAGAAGTGATGTCGGAGTATTTGCGTTTCGCCAACACGCCCTCTTAGCTTTTCTTCTGCGGTATCTTTTGTGTAAACCTCTCCATTCCATTCATATTTCCGCTTAGGCTCTGCACGAGTAATTCGTGAGCCATCGGTGAATGTAACGGACATTTTGTTACCCCCTCCCGGTCTAATGCCAAGCGACTCATCAAGCCCAAGAACACCATACAATAGGGCGTTGAATGTTAGACTTTTTCCACTTTGATTAGGTCCATGAATGAGAACAGATTCTGAATTCAGTTCGTGCAACTGAGGGGTTTGCTCTTTTGTATAGATATCCTGGGCAAACCTTCTAATCTTGAATCCGCTAATGTTCATTACTAATCTCCTTTGGCGTCCTTTCTATCGCTCGTTTTAATTTGTTCATTGATTTGATCACAAGTCCGGTACATACAGTAGCTACCAACAATCCTCCAACTACACCAAGTATACCAAACTCAAACCCAAGAGCGAATGGAGCTGTAAGACCAATAAGAGCGAAAGATGCTCCGGTTGTAACTCCTTCTTGAGCCTTCTTATCTAATCTATCAATTATTTCTTCGCCACCACCGGAATACCAATCAGTAAAATCACCTCCTTCGTTCAATTCTAACCTCATACGAGCAATTGCAACATGTTGCTCGAACCTCTCTTCGATTATATCGTTTGTAAACAACCTCGCCATCTCGGACAAAATACTTGCAGGTGCCAGCGCAAACAATATCAATATCCTAGAATATGTGCTGGCACTACTCTCAATCACAAACAAGTATATCAGGAGTCCAGAGTAGGCTGTTAAACTGCCTAACCCTGCAATCTCGTCTTGGTTAAGAGATTTTATTGAAGCCACAATTAGATGGGACTGTATTCTTGTTGTGCGCCAAATTGGATATGTCCATCTAATACAATAAACATTCGGGCTGATTATCAAATACTAATGTCCAGATATCAAAACAGTGTAGTCCTATCTTTCTAAGTACGTTTCAACACTTTCCACATGGAGATGACACTGATTGCTTGGCTCACCTATATTGCTTGGTTACTACGCATCAAGATACCGCCGAGCAGTCCCAATTATATCTTAATTCTGGAATTCCTGCGAAAGCGGCTCCACCAACTGCGTCTACGCAGCATTTGATACCGTAATCAACCCGACCCACAGAAGCGAAAGTTTACCTCTCCTTGCTTATATCAAAGATTATGCGTATTTACTTCAAGAGGGTAGCAAGACATGGTTGATAACGATATGACCCTTACCTTTTCTCTTAGGAACAATCGAGGCGTCTATGCGCTTTTATTAGGTTCTGGTGTTTCTATGGAGGCAGGAGTTCCCACTGGCTGGGGCATTGTCGAAGATTTGATCCGCGATCTGGCCACAGCAGAGGGTGAAGAACCTACCCCAGACCCATTTCAATGGTATGAGGACAAGTATGATCAAGAGCCAGCATATGACGAGTTGATGGAACAAGTCGGTCCATCGAAAGAAGATCGGCAATCTATTCTTCAACCCTACTTCGAACCGACTGAAGAAGAGCGTGAAGAGGGTATCAAAACACCCAGCGAAGCGCACAGAAGCATCGCCTGGTTGGTTGATGAAGGATATATCAACATCATCATCACAACCAATTTCGATCAGTTGCTTGAGCAAGCTCTGCGCGAAAGGGGGGTCAATCCAGTAGTCATCACGAATGCAACCTCCGCTGCAGGTGCGGAACCACTTGCTCAACAGGACGCTGTAATCCTCAAAATCCACGGCGATTATATGGAGACGAATATCAAAAACATCAATTCCGAGCTGCAATCCTACGATGAAGAAATCGAAAGTCGGCTGAACCGTGCGTTTTCTGATTATGGTCTCATAGTTTGTGGATGGTCTGCTGAATGGGACCCTGCACTACGCGAAGCGTTACTTGAATGTGAAAGCCGACGATACTCTACGTACTGGGCATATCATGGTAGTTTGGAAGAACAGGCTGAACGTCTAACAGAACATCTCAGTGCTGTTCCGGTGGAAATTGATGGTGCCAGTAAATTCTTTTCGGACCTTAAGGAGAGGGTACAAGCTCTGGAAGGCGCAGAATCGGGAGCACCGTTAACCAGAGAAGTTGCCAGAGAGCGAGTCAAACGGTACATGACTCGTGATTCTAGAAAAATAGACCTCTCGGATTTAATAAGAGACGAAAGAGAGAGGGTCTACTCTCAAGTCGTTGATGAAGAGAGATTTCCGCTCAATATAGATGGAACTGAGGGAAACATCGAACAAAGGCTGAGTACTTATGAAAATATGGTAGGTACATTGATGGTAGCGGTAGCCACCTGCGCATACTGGGGACCAGAAGTACCGAATCCTGCGACTAATGATATATCTGAAACAGTCCGACGCTTAGGTTCCCCAACCGCGCCTTCTGGGAGGCGAAAGGACCTCTGGGATGACTTGAGGCAATATCCCGCTACAGTCATGTTGTACGGAATCGGGACAGCAGGCGTCGCCGCAAAAAATTGGGATCTGATAAAGAGACTTCTAATTGAGACAGAGACTCAGAATGGTCGCGGGATAGAAAGACCAGTAGCTGAAGATCTCAATCCATGGAGAGTCGGTAGTAGAATTAGTCGGAGAGGTGGTAATAAATACCTTCGACGGCGAATAAATGATGTTCTTTCAGAATTGCTCGATGACCTTATTCCAGATGAAACACGTTACGATAGGTGTTTTGCGCAATTTAAAATCCTCGCAGATTTAGCGTTGTTAGATTTGTCTGAAGACTCTCGATTTAGCCCTGATCATCTCCCTGTAATATATCCTGTCTCTGCTATTGAAGAACTCGCGACGGATCTGGAAGCTCAGGGGGAAAATTGGGGACCAATACAATCTGGGATGTTCAATAGCTCCGTAGATAGGGCAGAATCACTTCTTGAGGAGCTACAAGAGATAACCCGATTCTAATTATTGATCTAATCGCTGTAGAGAACACGGCTCGGCGTCGGCCGTTGAAGATTCGACACATCGAGCTCACCTGCTAGGTACCGCTGGCCAGCTCCAGTGATATCGTAGTTCTGGAACTCCTGCGAAAGCGGCTCCACGAGGTGCGCCTGCGTAAGCATATGACACCGCTCACGAACCCGGCCCACAGACGCCCACAGCGACACCTTCCGGGCGATATACTTCGGCGTCGACCAGCCTCCAGCACGCAGTAGTTCGAGTATCCGTTCACCCAGCGGGACCATTCATTGAGCGGGGTTGCGTGACATGATTCAGGGGGGCAACGTCGTCAGCTATTGATTCCGGGGCCGTCGGCAGCACTGCTCTCGTCGTTGGAGGAACCGCAACCGTTCATATAGCGTTCTTTCTCGGCGTCGTACTCGCGCTTAGGTTCCCCCCATCAGTAAGAAACTCTCAAATCTAAACATTTACCGGTCAAAACCCCGGTCTCGGCCCTGTCTACTACCGCATGAAATCCGGAAGTTCGTCGTTGTCTTCACGAGCAGCCTCGACTTCGTCCGGGTCGATACCCAGTTCACGGAGCGCTTCGCGCTCCTGTTCGGGTGTTTCGATCGGTTCCCCGATCTCACCCTTATGCAGTGCGACGGCTTCGTCGAGCATCTCCAGCGCCTCCTCGCGAGTCTCGCCCTGCGTGGTGACGCCGGTCTCGACGTCGGTGATGACCCACCCGTCGCCCTCGCGCCACATCCGAATCTCGTCCTCGTGGTCGGGCTCGCTGTCGCGCGTGGAACTCGCCATACACCGTTATATGCAGCGACACGGCGAATAAACCTTCGGCAGCAGTCTGGTCACCGCGTGCACGGTAGCCTATATAAACGGCTGTTCTGCCGTCCGCTGTCCGTGTTCTGTACCGCGACGCTCGCCCGTCAGGCGTACTGTTGTTCGAGATACGCGACGATGTCGTCACTCTCGTGCATCGTGACACCACGCTCGGTGTCGACGAGGAACGGAATCTGGTCGTCGCCGACTGTCGAGAGGACACTGTGTGTGAGTTCGTTCGTCACGTCGCCGCCGTCCGCTCCGGGGAGTCGCGGGTTGTGGTTGACGTACGAAACGCCGAGTTCCGACAGTTTTTCACGAACCTTCTCGCTGTGGGGACAGCCCTCGGACTGATACAGCTCCAGCATAGTGTCAGAAAAATAGAAGGCGTGTGTACAAAAACGTCCGCTCCGGTGAGCTGTCGAACGCGGGCGAGTGGTCCCGGGTCACCGATTCACCGACGGCCCCGGCTGCTCGCTCGCGTCGAGCTCACCTGCCAGATACCGGCGTCCGGCCCCCGTAATCTCGTAGTGTAGCAACGCCCGCGACAGCGGCGCGACGAGTCCCGTCTGGCTCAGGAGCCGACACCGCTCCCGAACCCGTCCGACCGACGCCCCGAGCGATACTCGGCGAGCAATCGACCGGGGTGTCGCCCACCCTTCGGCCGCCAGCAACTCCAGGATACGCTCGTCCAGCGGCGTCATCCACTCAGCGGGCCGGCGGGCCATCCCCACCTCCGTCAGCCGTCCACGCCGGGGCGTTCGGTCGCGTCCCCCTCGGTTTTCGTCTCGTCGTCATCGCCGATATACCGGCCTTGCTCGGCATCGTACTTACCTTCGAGGTAGGCCTCGCCCGCCTCTGAGAGGACGTAGACGCCGTTGGCGAGCGGGCGCAAGAGGCCGTTGTCGGCCAGCTTCGTCAGCCGTCGGGAGACCGACGACTTCGAGATATGTATCTCCTCGCGGTTCGCGAGCTCCGTCGGGGAGCCGTTCCCCTCCTCGCGGACGACCTCCAGAATCCTGTCGTCCCAGATTGTCATCCACGAGCCGGACTGTCTCATTGCTCTCGGGTACGGAATACGGTGTTGTCTGTGCTGGTAATGTGCCGTTTACCACACGGCATCCCACAAACAGAAAACCGTTGCATTCTTACAACAGCACCACGTTGTAACCAACGCGGGGTGCCCATACCGGGGGCGTTCCGGACGGGGGAGTGGCACACCGCCAGCGGACACACTCGGGAGGGCTGTCAGACGGGGGGCGCTGGAGACTGTACACTTTTCACGGCGTCCCGCCAACACGGGTCCATGACTGATAGGTGGGAAGTCCTTTTGCCGAAAGAAATCGACCCGTCGGGGCCGGAGTCCATCGCGGACTTCGCCGACTGTACCGGGATGGACGAGTACGACAGTTACGACGACGCGCTGGCCGACATCGCGCGCTACGATGCCGTCATCGTCCGCGTCGCACCGCTCACCGCCGAGGTCATCGAGCGGGCGGAGAAGCTGAAAGTCATCGCGAAACACGGCGCCGGCCTCGACAACGTCGACATGGACGCGGCCGCTCAGCACGATATCGTCGTCTGTAACACGCCCGGCGCGAACGCCCAGTCCGTCGCCGAACACGCCATCGCCTCGCTGTTTGGCCTGCGCCGCAACCTCCACACCGCCGACAGACACGTCAGGTCCGGTGAGTGGGAACGGGCGGCCTTTACCGGGCGGGAGCTCAGCAACGACACGCTCGGGCTGTACGGCTTCGGGAACATCGCACAGAAGACGGCGGCGCTGGCCACCGGCATGGGGATGCGCGTCGTCGCCTACGATCCGCGCAAGCCCGACGAGTACTTCCCGGAGAGTGTCCAGCGCGCCGAGCGGTTCGAGGGTCTGTTCCAGCGCTCCGACGCGGTGAGTATCCACGTCCCGCTGACTGACCACACACACCACTCTATCTCGACGGCGGAGCTGTCGGCACTCGGGGAACACGGCGTCATCGTCAACACCGCTCGCGGCGCGGTCATCGACGAGGCGGCGCTTGTCGACGCGCTCGAGGCCGGCACCGTCGGCGGGGCGGCACTCGACACGTTCGAGTCCGAGCCGCCGGGCGAGGACCATCCCCTCTATGGCCGTGACGACGTGTTGTTGACGCCCCACGTCGGCGGCGTGACACGGCAGGCGCTGGCCAGGATGAGCCGGCAGGCCGCGGCGAACGTCCGGACCGTCTACGAGGGCGGGATACCCGACTCGACGCGGAACACGGCCGCGCTGTCGGAGGCCGACGAATGAGGACCGAGAACGGGTTGCGGCGGGCGCTCGAAGCCGGTGAGACGGTCTTCGGCGCGAGTGCAGAGACCTTCTCGCCGACGGTTGTCGAGACGCTTGGCGCGGTCGGCCTGGACTACGTCTGGCTAGACTTCGAACACGGCGGGCCCAGCCCCTACGACAGCACCGCCCTAGAAGAGCTGACACGGGCTGCAGAGGCGGCCGATATCGAACTGCTGGTCCGGCTGCCCAAACCCGAGCCGGCGCTCATCAGGAAGGTGCTGGATGCCGGTGTCCGGACCATCCTGCTGCCCCGCATCGAGACCGCCGCGGAGCTCCGGGCCGGTGTCAGGGCGGCCCACTTCGCGTACGACGGTGCGGTTGGCGACCGCGGGGTCGGCGTGGGTCGGTCGGGCGAGTGGGCGGGCTACGTCGACAGCTACGTCGGCGGCGAGGACAGCGAGGTGCTGGTCGGGACGATGATAGAGAACCAGCGCGCCGTCGACAACATCGAGGAGATTCTCTCGGTGCCCCAGCTGGGCTTTGCCTTCGTCGGGCCGGCGGACCTCTCGATGTCGCTGTCGGGCGGTGACCCGCTCGAAAAGAACACCGAGGCTGTCTCGGCGGCTATCGACCGCACGCTCGAAGCGTGTCTCGACGCCGGGGTGCCGGTCGGGCGAATCCGCAACGGCGTCCCGGAGGCCCGGGACGCGGTCGACGCCGGCTACCGAATCGTCCGCATCGGCGGCGACACGGCGTCGATACGTGAGGTGCTGGGGGCGCGACTCGACGAGCTACGGGACTGACACGCTCCGTTACAGCAAAAATCGCGCTGGGCTACTATCGACGGTCTGATTCGGGATTGTGCTTGCGGCGGTAGGTACCGACCATCTTCCAGAGGGTGTCGTCGAGACGCTCACCGTTTGCTTCATCTTCGAGCTGTCGGTACAGGTTCTCGGAGACTTCGATTCGAGGCATCACCTGTGTATACCGACTGGGCGTACATAAAATCTCTCTGACACGGAATCGAGTAAATGCTTTCAGTCGGGCGGTTAGCGCGTCTTGCGTGCTGAAGAGGAATCCGACATCCGGGTCGTGACGAGGCCCCTCACAGTGTACTGGTCCTCGGCGATAGCGGTGGCGACTGGACGGCTGTCGGGTGGTTTTCGAGCGCTCCTGACGCCGGTCGAGACCGATGAATAGTAATATCTCAAATTATACAAGTAGGTAGTTAATTACATAAATAGGCGGCGAAAAATTTCATAAGCTTTCACTATATTTTACAGATTGATGTGCGAAATCGGGGGTCACGACCGCTCGGAATGCGGTCCGCGATTGTATCGGCCGTTACAAGCAAACTACAGACGCCGTGAGTGGAAGCCGCCAGTCACTTCTGGAGTCACAACGCACCGCCACGTCTCGTGGATGTCGGCTGTCGAGTGGCCGTTGAATTCGACTGAGGGCGTGGGTCGGGGCCAGGGTGTTTGATTCCATGGACCCGATAGCCGCTCTCGCCGAGTCGGCCGACCCGACCATGGTTCTCTCCGGACTCGCGGTGTTCCTGGCTGTCGTCTGGACGTTCACTAATCTCTACAACTACTATCCCGTCGTCCGGTCGATCGCCGCACACCTGCTGACCGGGACATCGACCGACGACGCCGCGTTTCTGGGCACCGACCGGGTCGAGATAATTCACGAGGACGCGTATCCGGAGATCGACGTGTTCATTCCGGCCTATCAGGAACACGAGGTGATTCATCAGGCGATACGGTCGATCCGTGATACCGACTATATACAGGAGAAAATCAACCTCACCGTCCTGCTCGAACCGGACGACGAGGAGACTATCGCCCGTGTCGAATCACTCCAGGAAGAGGTCGACCTGGACCTCCTGCTGGTCCCCGACGAGTACCCCGGCTCCCCGAACAAACCGCGGGCACTCAACTACGGGTACGAGCAGACCGACGCGGATATCGTCGGCGTCATCGACGCGGAGAACGTTGTCGCGCCCGACCTCTTCGAACGCGTCGCCTCCGCGTTCGTCGCCGAGGGTCGAGATTACGTACAGGGCACCGTCGACATGGCAAACGAGGACGACGGCTGGAAGAACCTGCTGTTCCGTGCCGAATACGGCTACTGGTACCGGTTCATCGTCCCGGCGTTCAAGCGCCTGGGATTCCCGATACCGCTCAGCGGGACGACGTGTTTCTTCGGCCGCGAGACCCTCAAGGGCGTCTCCGAGCAGCGCAGAGAGCGCAAGGGGAGCCCGTGGAGCCAGGAAGACGAAGCGTGGCTGTCCGAACACGGCCTCTCCGGGGTCACGCCGTGGGACCCGGAGAACGTCACCGAGGACTTCGAGGTCGGGCTCGCGCTGTGGCTCACCGACGAGAACTTCGGACTGGTCGACTCCACGACTCGGGAGGAGTCCCCACAGGAGCTGGGGAACTGGCTCAAACAGCGCACCCGGTGGCAGAAAGGAAAACTGTACACGTTCCTCGACTTCTTCAGGAACCCTGCCGGGTCCTCGAAGGAACGCGCCCATCTGCTGTGGCAGTCGTTCCTCCCGCACGTCGGGCCGTTGAACGTGCTCGGAATCTTTTTGCTCATCGGTATCGGGTCCCTAATCGGCTTCACCCCGCAGAACCCTATCGTCGCCGGTATGTTGCTGTTCACGTCCGTGTTCTTCTTCGCCGGGCTCTGTTCGTTCGGACTGGGGTACTGGTTCGTCTCGACGGAGACGGGTGTCAAGAAGCTACTCGGGCTAAGCATCGTCGTTCTCACCGTCCCGTTCTACTGGGTGTTCCAGTGGGCGGCAGATATCCGTGCGTCCAAGCAGATTCTCCTCGGTGACCTGGGCTGGGAGAAGACTGTCCACGAGAATCACGGGCGGTTCGAACTGCTACAGGACCCGACAGACGCAGCTTCGGACGCTGCCAACCCAGCGGCTGAGGCCGCTTCGAATACGGTCGCGGGCGGGGGGACCTCGACGCCAGCCGCGGCCGGAGGGACCTCGACGGCGACCACGGCCGGGGGAACCTCGACGCCAACCGCGACCGGGGGAACCTCGACGCCGACCGGGGCCGGGGGGAGTTCGACGTCGGCTATGGCCGAGGATACGTCGTTCGGCCACTCGGTCAAGCGCGCCGTACAGAACCACTGGCTGTTGTTCCCGGTGCTGTTGGTCGCGGTCGCTCTCCGGGCCCCAAACCTGAACCGGAGCCTCTGGATCGACGAGATATACTCCGTGTCACACCGGGGGTCGATGAGCGTGGGCAACCTCATCACGACGACGTCGGACCCGCACCCACCGCTGTACTATCTGACGCTGAAAGGGTGGATGACGGTCTTCGGCCAGTCAGAGGTCGCCGTCCGGGCGCTCTCGCTCCTGTTCGGTATCGCCTCTATCGGTGCCGTCTATCTGCTGGGCCAGCGGCTGTACGACCGCCACGCCGGACTGTTCGCGGCGCTACTGATGACCGTCTCGTCGTTCCAGATACAGTACGCACAGACCGCCCGGATGTACACCATGCTGGTGTTCTTCGGCACGCTGTCGACGTACTTCTTCGTCCGCGAGTTCGACGACCACAGCGTCGTGAACCGGCTGGGGTACGTGGCCATGACGGTCGGGATGCTCCTGACGCACGTCTACGGCTCGTTCGTGGTGCTCGGACAGCTGTTGTATCTCGGGGTACGGTTCGCCAACGACTGGGATTTCGCGCAGGTGAAACAATGGACTGTGACCCAGGGTATCGCCGGCTGTCTGTTCGCCCCGTGGTTCGCGTTCGTCGCCGCCCCGAGCTACCTCCTGGGCGAGGGCCAGGAGACCCGCTGGCTCTCGGAACCGGGCCTGGCGAAACTCCGACAGGTCCTGCTTGCGTACTCGGGCGTGCCGACCAACTACCCCAAGTACGCCGTCGGGTCGGTGTCGTTCCAGGTCGGCGTGCTGGCCGCGAGTATCTTCTTTATGGTCTTTCTCTGGCGTCTCTACGCGGAACGGGGTCGGGGACTCCCGGTCTCCGGGAGCGCCCTGTCGGTCGCACTGCTCGCTGGGCTCGTCGGCGCTCCCTACGTCGTCTCCAATCTGGTGATTCCGCTGTTCGAGGTGCGGTACATGATATTCGGGTTCGTCGCAGTGGCGTTGCTCGTCGGGAAGACTATCGCCGATATCGACTACCGACCCGGCCAGACGGTCGTGCTGTTCGTTGTCCTCGGGCTGTTTCTTGCGATGGTTCCGAGCTATCACGCCGCCTCGCCGTCCGAGGACTGGGACCAGACCGCCGAACTCATCGAAGGCGACCTCGAGGAGGACTCGCTCATCGTCTACAATCCAGCCTACACGAAGGACGCAGCGGAGTTCTATCTCAGCGACGACGCACTGTCGACGGCGGACAGTGCCGCGGTCCAGCCCGGCAGGGGGCCCCCCGACGGGCTGACGAACACCACCCACGAGCAGGTGTGGGTCGTCAACATCCGCGGGGAGAACCTGGGGGTGACCGACCGCGCGCTGTCGGACAGCCACACGGTGGAGCGAAACGACACCGTCGGGAACACGGCTATCCGTCTCATCGAGTACCGGAAGACGGGCGCCACCACCGCGGACGGTGGCACCGCCAACGCCACCACGGAGGGGAACGATGACTGACCCGTCCGTCGGCGTCGTCGTCCCCGCCTACCGGCCGGACGTGGCCCAGCTCCGTGGCTACCTCGAACGCATCGATGAAGAACTCGGGCCGGCGTCGATACTGGTCGAACTCGACTCGCCGCGTGAGGAGACAGTGGCAGCGCTCGCCGACACCGTGGCCCGCGTCGAGTCTGTCCAGCGCCGTCGCGGCAAGGGAGCGGCGATAACGACAGGGTTCGAGCGACTGGAGACTGACGTACTCGCCTTTGCCGATGCCGACGGCGCGACGCCGGTCGACTCGTTCGAGGACGTCCTCGACCCGGTCCTGCGTCGCGACGCGGAACTGGCTGTCGGCTCGCGACGCCATCCGGAGTCGGAAATATCGGACCAGCAGACGCTGCTCCGGCAACTGCTGGGCGACACGTTCAGCTGGCTCGCCGGCACGCTCCTCTCGGCCCGGCTCCACGACTACCAGTGTGGCGCGAAGGCCGTCGACGCGGAGAGCTGGCACGATATTCGAGGACACCTGTGTGAACCGGGGTTCGCGTGGGACGTCGAACTCGTCGCTATCGCCGGTGCGATGGACCTGTGCATCGAGGAAGTCCCCATCGAGTGGGAGGACCAGCCCGGCTCGACCGTCTCGCCGGTCCAGGATTCGCTCGACCTCTTTCGCGCCCTGCTAGCAGCGCGGAAGCGCTCGAAAGCGCTCCGGGACGACCGGTTCAACAGCACTGGCGCCGTCCGGGACAATCAAGAGACGCCGCTTATCAAACAACAGTGAGTCTCACTGATACCGTCCCAGACCGGCTCGAACCGCTCCTCTCGGGGGTCCGATTCGGCCAGTTCCTCTCGGTCGGTGTCGTCGGTGCCGTCAGCGACACCGTCGTCCTCACGACGGCCACGCTCGTCGTTGGACTCCCGCAGCTGTGGGCCAAAGCCGCCGGTATCGAGACGGCGATTCTGGTCATGTTCCTCGTCAACGAGCACTGGACGTTCGCCAACCGGGGGAAGTCGGGACGCGGTGCGTTCCTGAAACGTCTCGGGAAGTCACACCTCGTCCGCTCGGGCGGCGTGACTATCCAGCTCCTCGCCTTCGCCGGCCTGACGCGGTGGGTCGACGTGTCCTTTGCCGTCGCCGGAATCGACCTCTGGTTCCTCGCGGCCAGTCTCCTCGCCATCGCGGTCGCTATGGGCGTCAACTACGCCTTCGAGAGCATCTTCACCTGGCAGGTCCACCGCGACGGGTAGCGGTTACTGGCCACGTATTTGCTGGCGGACCCACTCGCCGGTCTCGGTGAGGCTGTCGGTCGTCCAGTCGTCCGTGGTCCCCTCCTGCCAGATGCCGGACGTGCGCCAGTCGTCGGAGTAGCTCCAGAACGCCCAGCTGATGTCGTTGTCCGAGAGGATATCCATGAACGCCTGCGTGCTGTCGAAGTCACTGGCCCCGTCGCCGCTGGCCTCCATGCTGCCACATTCGGTGACGAAGATGGGGAGCTCCTGGGCGGCGTCGGCGAGCTGGTTTCGCTCCCACTCGCCGTGGGTGGCTGCGTAGAAGTGGAAGGCATACAGGAGATTGTCACCCTCGACCGGGTTGTCGATTATCTCCTGGGGGCCGTCGGCGCCGATGTCGGCGAGGCCAAGCGAGGACCAGCCCCGGGTTCCGACGACGATCGGGCTCTCCGAATCGTGGCCGCGGATAATCGGGATGATGGTTTCGGCGTACTCCTTTACCGAGGCCCAGTCGACGTCGTTCGGTTCGTTACAGATCTCGAAAATAATGTTGTCCTTGTCGGCGTGTTCGGCGGCCATCTCGTCGAAGAACCGCTCGGCGTGGTCGAGGTTTTCCAGCGGGTCGCCGGGGTCGTGGATGTGGAAGTCGATGATGGCGTACATCCCCCGGTCGGTGACTGCCTCGACTATCTGGTTCACTTCGTCGGTAAAGCCCTCTGGGTCGGTCTCGTACCCGCCCTCCTGGATGTACATCGCGACCCGACAGAGGTCGGCCGTCCAGCCGTCCGCCAGCGCGTCGAGCGCGTCCGGTGTGAGGAACTCGTCCCAGCCGTACCACTGGATTCCGTGTGTGCTCATTCCGCGTAACTGGACGGGGTCACCGGCTGCGTCACAGAGTGCAGTCCCGTCGACCTGTAACTGGCCGTGGCGGTCGACCGGCGTCTGGCCGTCGATACTGTCGCTCTCCTCGTCGTCACTCGAGTCGCTCGACCCGATTCGTGTCCAGAGGTCACTCTCCGCCGCGGGTTCGTCCCCCTCGGTCCACCAGTTTGCCTCCCAGTCGTCGCCCTCGTGAGTGACGCGGACGCCCCCCCTGTAGACGCCGTCTGCCGTCCACGCGGGATACCCGTCGGTCCCCGACTCCTGGCCGACTCGACCCCACACTGCGACGGTGTCGGCTGGCTCGTCACCCTTCGTGTACCAGTACGCTCGCCAGACGTACCCCTCGTGACTCACCTGGTCACCGTCGCGGTACGCCCTGTCGGACTCCCACGCATCGACTGTCTCCGTGGCACCGACAACTGTTCCCGTTGCGGACAACCCGCCCAGCGCCGTGACGGCACGGAGGAAACTCCGCCGAGTATCTTTCATAACAGCGGGGAGCGTGTTACCGGGTATAAATTGCGAGCCCAAGTTATCAAATGTAATAATAACTGCCGGATAATTCATGCAAAGGTGGTGTTAAATCCGCTTATATTGCGTTCTGTAGCGACACTCCGAATTCATGCTCTATTTCAGTATCTAATAACCACGGGGCGATGTGGGTCCAAACAGCGGCCACTGGCAGACGGGCTCGTCGACGGTCTGTGTCGCGGTCCAGCAGATATCGGCGCTATCGGAACCCCCCTCGCAGGCGTTCCTCGACGCACGATTAGTGGGCGTTGGGCCGCTCTCGTGAGGGACGTTGCGGCGTGCCACTCGACATGTCCGCGACACACTCACGACAGAACTGGTAGCCCTCTTGGTTTCTCGCACCGCAGTTGGCACAGGTGACCACACCCATCGCCTGCTCGTCACTGGTGGCCGGCGGCGTCGCCCCGGGGTCGGACTGTGCGGCTCCGTTCGCTGGTTCGCCCTGGCGGCGATAGGCGTACAGCATCGTCAGGATGTGCACGCCCACCAGTAGGGCGATGGCACCGTACAGCCATTCACTCCCGAGCATAGCTGACACTACGGTGAGGCGACACTTGAGGGTTGTGCATAGTTCACACGGATGGGTGCGCCTAGCTGGTCGCGTCCGCCCGTCGACGGCCCGACACAGCGGCCTGTGACCGTTCGCCAGCTGTCACGACCAGACGCTGTATGTCGCCAGCCTGCCGAGCGTTCAAATAGGGTGCCGGGGCCACCACCTCGCCATGGGACAGCGCACGCTCGTGGTCGTTCCGCGACCCGGAGGCGGCTTCAACTGTCGATACGCCCACTGGGGTGTGACGGCCGACCCGCTCGCCCAGTCCCGGCCACTGGGCCGCGAGTGGTCGGCCGGGGCCGTCCTCGACGAACTCGACGCCAGCTACGAGCGGCTGCTCGTCGCCGACGGGACTCCCCGCTGGTACTGTGTCTGCTGGCTCGACCCGACGCTCGCCGAGCCCGACGACATCGTGCTGGCACGGACAGACGACCCCGACGGCTTGGTCGCGCGCTGGACTGAGGCCAAGAGCCACGCCGTCGACGCGGTGGCCGACGGCCTCGCCCCCGACGCGGCCAGGGCGGGGCTCTTGCTCGGGCTGGCCCGTCGAGCCGACACACTCTACCGGGGCGACGACGCGTCCTTTTTAGGCGACGACCGTTAATCGCCAGCCGTGACCGCCGACAGCGCCGTCGAGACACTCTCGTATCCGGAGACCGACACCGTCCGTGACCTCGTCGACCGCGCCATCGACCGGGGCGCGATGGTGACCCTGTTCGGTCGCTGTACGGTCGAGTACGACGGCCGCGCGGCGAGTTCGCTCGGGCCGGGCGACCGCCACGTGACGCTGAAACCGGACGGGGCGGCGCTGGTCCACACCGACGAGGGCCAGCAGCCGGTCAACTGGCAGCCGCCGGGCTCGGCCCACTCGGTCAGTGCCGCCGACGGCGCCCTCGAACTTTGCTCGGAGCGGTCCAACCCGGACGAGACACTCGAGATATCCTTCGAGACGGTGGCCCACGCCGCCGCCTTCGACGTGAGCGACCCTGAAGAGTTGGCTGTCACCGGGACCGAAGCCGACCTCAAAGAGCGCATCCTCGAGGACCCAGACCTCGTCGAGCCCGGCTTCACGCCGCTGGCGACCGAGCGGGCGACCCCCGCCGGCGCCGTCGACATCTACGGCGAGGACGAAAGCGGTCGAACTGTCGTCGTCGAGCTGAAACGGCGCCGCGTCGGACCGGACGCGGTCGGCCAGCTCGACCGGTACGTCGACGCCCTGGAACGGGATCTCCACGCGGGGACGGCGGTTCGGGGCATCCTGGTCGCCCCGTCGGTGACCGACCGGGCGCGCCAGCTGCTCGCGAAGAAGGGGCTGGAGTTCGTCTCGCTCGAACCGACCTAGTACACTTCGACCGCTTCGTCCGTCACCACGACGCGGTGGCCGGCGTAACTGAAGGTCACGTGTGCTGCGCTGTCAGGGTCGTCGAGGAATCGCTCGAGGGCTTCGGGGTCGACCACGTCGCCGAGGGGGCCGAGCGACTGGGGGTCTATGTTCTCGGCGGTCGCGACGGCGCGGAGGATGGCCATTGCCAGCGAACTGGTGCCCGTCTGCTGCCGGACGAGCGGGGGTCCATCTGTTCTCCCACCAGAACAGTTCATGTAATTAGTATATTTATTCAAACAAAAAGGCCTGGTACCTTACTTGTTAGTAAGTCCTACTCGACCCGGTCAGCGAGGTCGGCCAGCGTGTTGAGCGCGTCCAGTGGCGTCATCGTCGCCACGTCGACCTCCCGAAGCAGGGACTCGATGTCGTCGTCGGCCGCTCGACCCGCTGGCAGCCCCTCGCCGGTCGGCCGGTCGGAGACGGCGCCGTCATTCCCGCTCCCACCTCGGCCGCTTGCCTCGGCTGCCGGGGCCTCGCCGTCTGCCGCCAGACGCTCCCGGGCGGCCTCGACGACGGGCTCGGGCACCCCGGCCATCGCCGCCACCTCGACGCCGTAGGACGCGGCGGCCGGCCCGTCGGCCAGTTCGTGGTCGAAGACGACCGAGCCGTCTTCCCGGGAGGTCTCGAAGTGGCGGTTGGCCACCCCCGACAGGTCGTCGGCCGCCGCCGTGAGGTCGTGGTGGTGGGTCGCAAAGAGGGTGTAGGCCCCCACCTCGTCGTGAAGGTACTCCGTCACTGCGCGGGCGATGGCCAGCCCGTCGGCCGTCGAGGTGCCACGACCGACCTCGTCCAGCAGGACCAGCGAGTCGGCGGTCGCCTCCGTCAGGATGGTCGCAAGCTCCGTCATCTCTATCATGAAGGTGGAGCGACCGCCGGCGATGTCGTCGCTGGCGCCGACACGCGTGAACACCCGGTCGAGTATCGGCAGGGCAGCCGACGACGCCGGGACGAACGAGCCGGTCTGGGCGAGGACCGAGCAGAGTGCGACCTGGCGCATGTAGGTGGACTTCCCGCTCATGTTCGGGCCGGTGAGGACGACGAAGTGGGGGGCGTCGCCGTGCTCGGAGCTGTGAAGGTCGGTATCGTTCGGGACAAACGACTCCTCGGTTCGCTCGACGACGGGGTGGCGCCCGGCCTCGATGTCGATGCCGTCGGCGCCGACGGTGGGCCGGCAGTACCCCCGCGTCGCGGCGACCTCGCCGAAAGCCACGAGAGCGTCCAGTCGAGCGAGCTTCTCGGCCAGCGCCTGGACGCGTTCGGCCTCGGCGGCGACGGCGTCCCGGACCCGACAGAACAGCTCGTACTCCAGGTCGTCGGCCGCCGCCTCGGCCCGGAGAATCTCCTCTTCGCGGCTCTTCAGTTCGGGCGTGTAGTAGCGCTCGCTGTTCTTGAGCGTCTGTCGGCGCTGGTAGTCCTCGGGCACCGCATCGAGGTTGGCGTTTGTCACCTCGATGTAGTAGCCATGCACCGCGGTGTGGCCGACCTTCAGCGATTCGATGCCGGTGCGCTCGCGTTCGCTCGCTTCGAGGTCGTCGATCCACGCCTTGCCCGACCGCTCCGTCGAGCGCAGCTCGTCCAGCTCGTCGTCGTACCCCGAACGAATCACGCCGCCCTCGGTGACCTGCTGGGGCGGGTCCGGCCGGATAGCGGCCTCTATCTCCTCGCGGGTCTCCGTGAGCGGGTCCAGCGTGGCGTGCAGGTCCGCCAGTAGCCGTGCGTCCGCGTCGGCGAGGGCCTCGCGGATGCCGGGCACCACCGACAGCGTCGCCGCCAGCGAGCGCAGGTCACGGGCGTTGGCCCGGCCGCGAGACACCCGCGAGATGAGCCGCTCGATGTCGTACACCTGCGAGAGCAGCTCGTGGAGCCGCTCGCGGGTCCCGGGGCTGCACTTCAACTCGCCGACGGCCTCGTGGCGCGCCTCGATGCGGTCTGTGTCTAGCAGCGGGCGACGCAGCCAGTCCGTGAGCTTGCGCCGCCCCAACGCAGACGCCGTCTCGTCGAGCGTGTCCACGAGCGTCAGGTTCCCGTGGCCACGCACCGAGCGCCGGTCGAACAGCTCCAGGCTCTCGACGGCGACGGCGTCGAGCAGCATGTACTCCCGGGGGTCGTAGCGGGTGAGGTGGTTCAGATAGTCCAGGGTCCCCTCCGGGTCGACGTCGGGGTCGACCGGCTCCCCGTCCGGGCCGACGGCCCCCGACTTTCCCCGGGTGTACTCGGCGTAGGAAAGCAGGGCGCCCGTGGCCCGCACCTCGCTCTCGCCCGCCAGCAGCCGCTCGGGCGGCCCGAAGTACCGCTCGATGCGCGCCTCGGCCCGGTCGACGTCGAAGGCGTCGGCGTCGTACTCGGTGACCAGACAGGCCCCGCCAAAGACGGCCTCGTCCACATCGACGTCGGGCCCGACGATGGCTTCGGCGGGTCCGAAGCGGCGCAGCTCGTCGGCGACGGCCGTCGTCGAGTCCACGCTGGTCGCGTAACACGCGCCGGTCGAGATATCGACGAGGGCGAGGCCGTACGCCTCGCCCCGGGCAAGCGCCGCGACGTAGTTGCTGTCGGCCCCGTCGAGCAGCTCCGCCTCGGTCAGCGTCCCCGGCGTGACGACCCGCGTGACGGCCCGCTCGACGACGCCGCTGACCTCGTCGGGGTCCTCGACCTGGTCGGCGATGGCGACCCGATAGCCCGCGTCCAGCAGCGTCTCGATGTAGCTCTCGGCGTTGTCGATGGGGATGCCCGCCATCGCGTACTCGCCCGTGGAATCGCTGCGCTGGGTGAGCGTTATCTCACACAGCCGGGCGACCCGCTCTGCGGCCTCGCAAAACGCCTCGTAGAAGTCCCCAACCTGAAAGAGGACCAGTGCCTCGTCGTACTGTTCGCACAGCTCGAAGTACTGGGCCATCATCGGCGTCAGCTCGTCGTCCAGCTCGGCCATCTTCGCCGGTGGCCCGAGGGCCGCGTCCATATCCGACCTGGCGGGGTCGCCGGCAAAATACCCCACGGTCGGGCGTCATTTCAGCGGCTCCTATCGGACGCGCTCGAATCCAGAACGACGAGGATGTACGAGGCGATAAATCCGAGCGCGTAGCCCAGCAGGTGGACGTAGAGATTCAGCACCCGCCCACTGACGACGGAGTCGCCAGTGGCAGCCCCAGGAAGAGCCCCGCCACCACGACGCCCAGCTCAAAGCGACGGCGGCAGCGTCCCCACCGCCAGCAACACCGCCGGAACCACACTTACGAGCAGGAGGTCGGCGACCATCGCTGGCGTGCGTAGCGTCTCGACGCCGTCGGGCGCCTCCTCGACACCGTCTATCCGTACGGTATCGACGGTCGCCCGGCGGTATCACAACGCGGTAGCCTGCCAGTGCCACGAGGCGCCGATAGCACGCACGGTGCCCAGCGCCGGCGGCGCGTGCGGGCCGGCGAGGCCTTTTGTCCGTCGGCTCCGTAGGGCGTCCATGACGAGCGACGGCGTACGCACAGTCGACACCCGCGAGCAGCTCGATACGCTGCTGGCCGACCACGAGCGGGTGCTGGTGATGGTCCGCACCGCCGGCTGTACCATCTGCAAGTCGATGTCGCCGATTCTCGACGGCGTCGACCGCACGACCGACGCGACCGTCGTCGAGTTCAACCCCCGAACGGACCTCGACGCCGTGGCCGACTTCGCCGTGCGAAGCGTCCCCACCTTCCTCCTGTTCGTCGACGGCGAGCTGGTCGACCGCCGGGCCGACGGCTTCGTGCCGAGCGAGGACCTCACCGCGTTCGCGGCCAGCGACTGAGAGTGTCTCACAGGCGTGGCCAAACGTTTTCACGGTATTCGCCGTAGTCCTCGGGTGATGTCCCTCCAGATTGGCCCCGTTCTCCGCTCGGCCGGGGCGCAACTGCTCAGTCGTACCGGCGCGATACTGCTTGCCGCGTACATCGCCCTGACGGCCGCGCTCTTGCCGCTCAGCAACACGATGCTGGTCCGCATCTACGAGCGGGTCGGGCTCACCGAGCCGGCCGAGGTGATACCGCTGGTGCTCGACGTCCCGCTGTCGGTCGCCGTCGGTGGCTACCTGCTGGGCGTCCTCGTGGGCTCGTATCTCTCCGTCGTCGCCGTCCGGACGTTCGTCGCCGGCGACGGGGGTCAGTTCCCCTCGGGGGCCTTTACCCGGAACGTCCCGCTGGCTATCGCGAACGTCGTCGTGGGCGGGCTGGTGTACGGGCTGGCCGTGGCTGTCGGCTCCCTCCTGCTCGTCGTCCCCGGACTTCTGGCCTACATCGCGTTCCTGTTTATGCTCCCCTACGTCGCCGTCGAGGACCGGAACTTCGTCGACGCCCTGCGGTCGAGCTACCGCCTGAGCAAAGGTAACTGGCTCATGCTGGGGGTGCTCTTGCTCGTCGTCGTCGGCGTGTCCGGGGGGTTGGCGCCGTCGGCGGGGTGGTCGCGGGACTGCTCTTGCCGCCCGCACTCGGACAGCTCTCGCTCGCCGCCATCCAGTCGCCGGCCTCGCTGTTTTCCCTTGCCGTTATCGCCGCGGCGTTCGACCAGCTCCGCGGGGCGAGCGACGACGGGTCCGGGTCGACCCCGGCTGGCGAGACGGCCTCGACGCCAGCCTAATCGTCGGTCAGCCGGACCGTGACGACCGGCACCGGCGACCGGCGGACGACCTTCTCGGCGACGCTACCGATGAGGTAGTGGTCCAGCCCGGTCCGGCCGTGGGTGCCCATCACGACTATGTCCATCCCCTCCTCGTCGACGTACTCGAGGATGGCCGTCTTCGGGACGCCCTCGATGACGTCGGTCTCGACGGCCACGCCGTCTCCCAGCGCCGCGACCGTCGTCTCGATGGCGTGGTCTGCCCGCTCGCCCTCTGCCTCCTTCCAGGCCTCAGACGAGAGGCCGCTGGCCGGGCTCTCGAAACGGTTGCGCGTGTCGACCACCGAGAGCACGTGGACGGTGGCGTCGAACCGCTGTGCGATGGCTTCGGCGTGTGTCGCAGCCTGTGCGATACCGTCGCTGCCGTCGGTCGGGAGCAGGATGTCGTCGTACATAGCAGGGCAGAGAACGTCGACGGAGTAAACAGCTTGGGCACAGTGCCCGCTTCAGACCGCGCCCGAGGCCATCAGGAACAGCGCGACCGCGATAATCCCGAAGAGGATGCCGACGCCCTTCTTGATGAGCTCCGTGTCGATGGCCGCCGAGACGTAGGGGGCAATCTGGCCGCCCGTGACCGTCGCCGGCACCGTCCAGACGACCATGTTCCACGGCGTCGAGGCCAGATCGAGACTGTGGCCGCCGGGGACCACGGCGCCGCCGAAGACGTGGACCAGCGAGGCCAGCACCGCAGTGAGTGCGACGACGATGTGGTTGGTGCCGATGGCAATCCGCACCGGGACGTTCGTTCGGAGCATCGAGATGATGCCCAGCTCGCCGACGCCGAAACCGGCCAGTCCCTGGAAGACGCCGCCGATGCTGTAGTTCCCGAAGCGTTCGAGCCAGCCGGCCCGCGAGTAGCTGTAGTCGTCGCCCTCGCGGTCGACCCGGGTGACCGTACCGTCCTCGGCCGTCTCGACGCCGGCCGGGCCGAGCTTGTCACTGTCGTCGGGCAGTTCGGGCCCGCCGTCAGCTGAGACTTCCGCCTCCTCGCTGCTGGCCTCACCGGGCTCCTCGTGGCCCAGGTCGGCCTTGAACAGGAGGACGGAGGCGGCGATGAGCGCCAGTCCGAGCAGCGCGTGGAACACCGGGGCGGGGATGACAAAGGAGAGCAGGGCGCCGGCGACCACGAAGGGGACGGCTCCCAGCACCAGACTGAGCGCCAGCTTCCGGTCGACGAGCCCGTACTGGACGAACGCCAGCGCGGAGGAAGAGAGGCCGAAGGACTCGCTGATGAGGCCGATTTTCACGAGCGTCTGGGAGTCCAGCGTCTCGCCGGCGAGCAGGGGAAAGATGAAGATGAGGAAGGGGACAAAGAGCGCGGACCCGCTGATACCGACGGTGTTGACGATAGTCGCTCCGAGGAGGAAGAAGAAAAAGAGCCACCAGTATTCCAGCCAGTAGCCGGTGCCGGAGCCGCTTGTCGGGGCCAGGAAGTACACAGACACGATAAACAGCAGTGGCGCGAGGAACACGAATACGTGCTGGTACTTCAGGAAGGCCTTCTGAATGCTGTCGGACGATGACGACGTGGTCATTGAGCGTGAATCCTGTGTTGGGAATTGCAGTATAAAATCGTTGTTCTATCTCCCATCTATTGCGATGATTCGTGTAGAACCGCCCGTAATCGGGATAATACGTAATCCACGTTACCCGTAGATTACTTTTGTGGCCCGCGTGCGCGGACACAAATCCCTAATATTTATTATTGCAGGTGTGGTAGTGTGTATCGTAATGAGCTATCCCGAAGGGCCAACTGCGGCGGAGCAGTCGTACGACGAGACAGAGGCGGTCGACCCGGCCCCGACGGACGGCGCGTTCGCGAGCGTACTGCGGTCGATACGCACCCACCTCGACACGTGGAACCGTCGCTACGTCGAGATGCGCGTCGACGCGCGAACCGGCCGTCGCGGGCAGTAAGAACTCCTTTTATACGCCGTCGACCAGCCGTTCCAGTTGCTCGGGTGGCACCGCACCGCGAGCGGCGTGGCCGTCGTAGGCGAACGTCGGGACACCGGTGACACCCTGTTGCTGTGCGCGCTGGAACTGCTCGTGGACAGCCTCGCGGTGGGCCTCGTCCGCAAGGATGTCGTGGACGCGCTCGTGGTCGACACCGACCGAGTCGGCGATGTCGGCCAGCACGTCGGCGTCCCCGATGTCGCGCCCGTCCCGCCAGAGCGCGTCGAGGACGGCCTCGTCGAAGGCGAGCCACGTCTCGTAGTCCTCGCTCTCTTTGAGCGCGTAGGAGACGATCTGGGCCGGCAGGGAGTCGACGTCGGTGGCTATCTCGAGGTCCATCTCCACGCCGTATTTCTCCTGGAGCCGCCGGACGCCCTGCTTGGCCTCCTCGTAGTACTCGTCGTCTTTCCCGGTGTCGACGCTGTGGTCGATGGTGCCGTCCGCGCGGCGCTGTCCGCTCCGGAGGTCGAAGGGGTGCCAGTCGATTTCGAGGGGCGCCTCGCGGTTCGCCTGGTACTGGTCCAGTGATGCCCGGCCGAGATAACAGAACGGGCAGACGTAGTCAGAGTAGACCGTTATCCGCTCGCTCGCCTGTTGTTCACTCATACAGCCTCGTATCCGCTCGACCGGCAAGAACAGGCGTCGGTCGTGCGCAAGCTGTGCACACCCACTCGCCGTCTGGTCACGTGCCGTCGCGCAGGTGGCCGGCGACGGCGTCGAGGTGGGCCTGTCCGACGACGGCGACGACAGCCCCGGCACCGGCGAGTGCCGCCAGCCGGTCGGCCATGTACCGCTCGCGGGCCGCCCGGCGAATCGCGGCCGCCGGCGGCGAGCTAAAGGCCTGCAACATCGCCTGAGCGGTGTCGATACGGCGCCGCTCCTCGTCGGCCTGCGTGTCCGGGTCGTCCCTGTGACCGGTGTCGTACGTCGTGGGCGGGTCGACAGTGACCTGCACCGCGGTCAGTGCCGCGATAGCGGCTGTGACCCGCCGCCTGACGGCCCGCGAGGTGACCGACCGGAGCGCCGCGGCCGTCCGGCGAACAGTAGTCGGGGCGGCCCGCTCGGCGTACAGTTCGGCGGCGAGATAGCGCAGAAAGTCCACGGAGGGGCCGTCGATACCGACGACGCGGTCGGTGTCGGCCGCCTGGACCGCGGCGCTCATCTCCCCGCCCAGCGCCGGTGGCGTCTGCTCGTCGTCGGCGTGGTGGGCCGCCAATGGCACCGCGAGGGGCGGCAGTTCGAGCGCGAGCACGTCGGGGGCGACCGCCTCGACCACCGTCCGGGTCCGGTAGATGCTCGCGGGATGGTCGTGGAGGACGCCGACGAGGACGACGCCGCCCACACGCGCGATGGTCGCCTCGTCGAGCCGGGGGTCGGCCGCCGCCTGTTCGGGCCACGGGTCGGGTGTGATACCCGACACACGGTGGATGGCGAGCATTACCTTTTCGGATAGTATAGATTAACCGATATTACTGTCCGGTGCCTGACGCCGGGACGGCGTACGACTTCCCTACTCTCCTGTCAGTGCCCGTGTATGTATACGTGTGAGAGAACAAACAGGAGTATGGCGAGCGACCAGGTCATCGAACTGCTTCGCAAGGCGTACAGCGACGAGATAGAGACCGTGATGAACTACCAGACGAACGCGATCGTCCTCGACGGCGTCCGCGCAGAGGAGATAAAGGAGAGTCTCCAGACGGATATCCAGGAGGAGTTGGGCCACGCCGAGATGCTCGGCCAGCGCCTGAAACAGCTGGAGGCCCAGCCGCCTGGGTCGGCCGAGTTCGTCGCCCGGCAGGACTCGCTGCAGCCCCCCGAGGACTCGACCGACGTCTTCTCCGTCATCGAGGGCGTCCTCGACGCCGAAAACGACGCCATCGAGACGTACCGCGACCTCGTCCATGCCGCCGAGGACGCCGACGACCCCGTCACCGAAGACCTGGCAGTGACGATTCTTGCCGACGAGGAGGCTCACCGGACGGAGTTCCGTGGCTTCCGCACCGAGTACCGCAGCGACTGACTGCCGCCGTGTGGCCGCCCGGCTGCGGCTTCGGTAAGCTCGGCCCGCCGTCGGTTGGACGGATTTGAGCTACCCACGGCTAAAGCCGTGGGTTTTCGCCTCGCACTATCTATACTGTCGACACTGGGCTGGACAGACGCTGACGAGGAACACTACGCGCTCAACGAGGACCAGGTCGAACACGTAACAGACGACGAGGTCCGGCTCAGCTCGGGGCTGTAAGGCGCGACTCGGTCGCGCTTTTTTGACCGTCCGGGAGATTCTTCGACGCAGCTATACTCCGCCCAGCGACCGTCGGGTCTAGCCCTGTTGGACTGCGTTCAGCACTGTCTCGACCCGCTCGACGACCGTGGCGGCGCCGTCGGCAAGCACCACTACCTGCCCCGCCACGCCGACCGCGCCGGGGTCGACGATGGCTACCGGCGCGTCGTCGTGCCCGTCGAGCGCTTGCTCGACCAGCGCTTCGGGCGTGGCCTCGGCTTCCCGCTCGCCGTCGGCCACGGTCACGACGGGACCGTCGAGGGTCGCGACCGCGCTCTCGGCGTCGTCGGACAGCCGGCAGGTGACCGCGAACCGACTGGACGGCTCCGCTTCCCGCACCGCCAGCAGGAAGCGAGCCAGCTCCGGTTCCGCACCGAAGCGGACGCCGTGGTTCGGCCGGGGCCCGGCCATCGTCAGCGTGATGCGCCCGTCGACGGCAGCCACCTCGTCGGGCCGCTCCGCGTGGGGAGTCGCGCCCGCGACGGCCATCCCCGATTCGGGGACCAGCGGGGCGAGCTTGTTCTCGGTCAGCGCCGCGGCGACGCTCTCGACGGCCTCGCTCGTCTCTTCGCGGGCGGCTGTGTCGCGCAGTTCGACCGTGTGGTGGACTGCGCCCGGCCCCTCGCCGACGTCTAAGTTGTAGCGGACTGCCCGAGCGAGGAGGTCGATACCCCTTGCGACCGCGTCGCCGAGGTCGTCGCCGCGGGCCAGCCGGGTCGCGATGGCCGCCGAGAGCGTACAGCCCGACCCGTGGGTCGCGTCGGTGTCGACCCGGTCGTGGCGGTAGGTCCCCACGGCGTCGTCGGTCACTAGCACGTCGACGATATCGTCGCCGGCGACGTGCCCGCCCTTGACCAGGGCGGCGTCGGCGCCCATCGCCACGAGGTCCTGTCCCGCCGCGGCCGCGTCTTCGGGGTCGTCGATGGCTCGGCCTGTCAGTACTTCAGCTTCGTCGGCGTTGGGTGTGACTACCGCCGCCTCGGCGACGAGGGCCTCGTAGGCGTCCTCGGCCTCGGCGGCCAGCAGGCGGTCGCCCGACGTCGCCACCATCACCGGGTCGACGACGAGGTTCGGGAGGTCGGCTGCGCGCTCCGCGACGAGCTCGATGACCTCGCTGGTGGCGAGCATCCCGGTCTTGACCGCCGCGACGTCGAAGTCCTCGCGGACGGCGCGTATCTGGGCCGCGATGTCGTCGGTCGGCAGGAGGTGGCTCCCCTGGACCCCCGTCGTGTTCTGTGCCGTGACGCTCGTGATGGCGCTGGTCCCGAAGGCCCCGCCGGCCTCGATGGTCTTCAGGTCGGCCTGGATGCCGGCCCCGCCGCCCGAGTCACTCCCCGCGATGGTGAGCACGACCGGTGGCGCTACCGGCGACTCCGTCCGTTGCATAGCCGGGGGGTCGGCGGGCGGCCCCAAAGCAGTGCCGACTCCCGCCATCGTCGCCGTAAAGCCGTACGTACTCGTCCCCGAACCGGGAATAAACCGGCAATATGCGCACCATCCTAGTATGCTAATAATACTTCATACGACACCCGGGAAAGGCTTATACGGTAGAACTGCCCAACCATCACCTGCACAATGGCATCGGCCCCCAGTAATACGCAGCAAGCAGACGAGCAGTACGGCGCTTTCACGACCGGCGACGGCGACGTTGTCGTCTACGATACGGACAACCCCGAGGCGTGGCTCCAGTCCGACTACGCCGTCGAAGTAGGCCCCACCTCCGAGCGGACAAGCGCCTAGTTCTCCCCTCTCGCTCACCAGCTCGAACCGACAGCTATCACCGATTGCGCGCCCGCGCCGTCACGAGGTCGACGGTCGCGGTCGTGGTTTTCGCCCCCTTACTCGAGCTTTCCCAGGTACTCCTCGAAGGTCCCCCAGAAGGGGTCCACGCCGGGGTGGTCGGTCGGCTCGCCGTCGACGACCAGCCCGGAGCCCTCGACGACTTCCCCGGCGTCGGCCGCCGGAATCCCCTCCGATTCGAGTGCTGTGAGCACGTCGTCGACGCCCTCGGGCTCGACCGCCGCGAGCAGGGTCCCCTCGCTGATGGATATCCACGGGTCGATGTCGAAGAAGTCACAGGCCTCCCGGACCCCGGGCTGGACCGGGACGCGGTCGGTCTCCAGTTCGATGCCGACGCCGGCCGCGCGGGCCATCTCGTAGAGTCCGCCGTAGATGCCACACTCGGTCGCGTCGTGCATCGCCGTCACCGGCCCCGCCGCGGCCGCCGTCAGGGCGTCCCTGACAGGGCTCATGTCGTAGAAGCGGTCGGTCGCGTCCGCGACGGTCGCGGCGTCCAACTGCTCGGCCATGAGCGACTCGAACTGGATGGAAAGCAGCCCCGTCGCCTCGATAGCGGGGCCTTTCGTGACGACGATGCGGTCGCCGACGCTCGCGCCGTCGGGCCGGACGAGCTCGGCGAAGTCGCCGACCGAGACGGCCGTCGCGCCACCGACCATCGGGTAGTTACAGCCTGCGTACCGGCCGGTGTGGCCCGTGACGACCGAGACGCCCAGTTCACGGGCCTCTTCGTCGAAGGTCTCCCACACCGTCTGGAACTCCTCGTTCGTGATTTCGGGCGGGAGGTTGAAGTCGATGGACAGATGCGTCGGCGGGAGTCCGGAGACGGCGACGTCGCTCATCAGGATGTGGAAGGCAAACCAGGCGGCGCGCTCGAACCCGAGCGACGGCATCACGAAGACAGGGTCGCTGGCCATCGCGACGGCCCGCTCGCCGACGTCGATAACGCCGAAGTCGACCCCGTGTTGCGGGCCGAGCGGGACGTCCTCGCGCTCGGCGCCGAGGTTCGGATAGATGTACTCGTCGAAGAAGTCGCGGTCGACCTTTCCGAGTTCGGGCATACGTGGTGATATTCCCGGATGGTACAAAATCGTGCCTGTGCCCTTTCTCAGTCCGGGGGTGGATTTTTCACCGCTATCGACGAACTGTCAACGTATGAATAGAACTACCAGCGCCATCGTCGGTGGGTTCGTCGGGACGGCGGCGATGTCGGTCGTCCTGACGATTCTCGAGGTCGAGGTCCGGTACGGACTCGGCGTCTTCGACGCTATCGCGCGGTTCGTCCGTGTGCCCGGTGACCCGGTACTTGGCTTTGCCATCTACGTGATGGTCGGCACCTTCGGCTGGCCGCTGCTCTTTTTGAGCCTCGAGCGGTACGTCCCGCTCTCGCTGGACCCCGCAGTCGCCGGGACGTTGCTCGGCACCGTGCTCTGGCTCGGCTTCGCCGTCATCGGGCGGGGTGACCTTGCCGGTGCGCTCCTGCTGGTCTATCTCGCAGCCACGCTCGTGGCGCATCTGGTCTATGGCTTCTCGATGGGTGCCGTCTACGCCGAACTCGCGACACACACGACCGCCAGCGACGACGCTGTCAGCGATGTCCCGTGACCGAGTTCACGGTCGGGGCTCCCGGCCGAAATTTTATGCAAGCTAACAACTTTTCCGTGGCCACGCACTAGCACGCTCGGAGGTCACCGATGCCAGCACACGAATTTCCGGACGAAGACGACGACCGTGAACGCGCGCCCGCTCCCGAGCGTATCATCGACCGGATAATCAACGGCCGACTCGCGCGGTGAGGTTCCAGGCCGTCCCCTTTTTCGTGCTCATCGCCGACGCGCCAGCAGCGCCAGCAGGGCCGCGACCACGACCAGGCCGGCGGTAAAGCCCGGCCCGCTGCCCTCGCTCGTCCTCGCCGGACCGTCGCTGGTCGGCGCGACGACGGTTACCGAGACCGGGTCGGCGGCCCCCGCACCGAGTCGCACCGTCCCGGCCGTCGGCAACGCGACGCTGACCGACACCTCGGTCATGTCGCCCGGCGCAAGCGTCACCGTCCGCTCGGTGACCGTCTCGCTGTCCCGCGTGAACGCGACGGTGCCGTTCGCGGGGACCGCCGCGTCGTTGCTCACTGTCGCTGTGACGGTCGCCTGCTGGCCCACCTGGAACTTCCCGCGGTCCACGCTGACCTCGCTGACGGTCGGCTCGGCGGGCTCCTCGACGACGACCGTCACCGTCTCCTCGCCCACGCCGACGGTGTACTCGCCGGCCCGCTCGAAGGTGTGTGCGAGCGGGACCGTCCGCTCGCTCTCCGCGTCTATCTCTCCGGTCGCCGACGTGACGACGCTCCCGTCGACGGTCAGCGTGGCGTCGTACTCGCCCGACGCGCCGCCTGTGTTGCTGACGACGGTATCGACCGTCAGCGTCTCCCCGGTCGCCAGCCGGACCGGCGTCGCCGAGACGGTGCCGTTCCGGTAGGGCCCGCTCGCCCGGTAGCCGTCGGCGGTATCCGGGAGCGCGTAGCCGACCTGTGCCGGGACCGTCTTGAACAGCCGTGACTGGGTCCGCTGGTCCCACATCGAGAGGGGCTCGCTGGTCTCCGATATCTCGACGGCCGTCGCCCGTGGCTCGGCCCCGCCGGCGGTCTCGACGGCCTCGAGGAACTCGGCCTGCGTCACCGGCGACTCCCTGCTGTTTAGTTCCCGTACCACCACTTCGAGTGTCCCCGAGCGGTTCGTCGCCGCCCGCAGCGCCAGGTCGACTCGCCCCGCCGCCAGCGCCCCCTTGATGTAGTTCGCGTTGACCGTCCACGTCGACGGGTTCGAGAGCACGACGTCGTCGTAGGTCGAGCGCTCGCCGCTGGCGAGATAGCGGCGGTACTCGTCGAAGCCGATACGCTCCTGTTCGAGGGTCAGCTCCGCGGCGTAGTACTGGGCCGTCGCCTCGGTGAGCCAGCGCGTCTCGGTCGTGGTCCGGAACGCCTGTCGCGTGTGGACGTACTCGTGGAGCCAGACGTTCGACGGTTCATCGAGCCGTTCGAAGTCCCTGACCCAGAACTCCGACTCGCCGGTGGCCAGTCCCCGCACGCCCCACTCGAGTCGGTCGGTCGGCGCCGCAAAGGCGACGACTGTCTCGTCCCGGTCGCCGATTCGCAGCGACTGCGAGGCGTTGGTCAGCGAGTCAAGGATGGCCTCGGGGGGTTCGTCCAGGTCTGCCGCCTCGGGGACCACCAGTCGGAACGTCTGGCCGTTCTGGCTCCGTTCGACGGTCGACACCTCGCCGAGGAACACCATGCGGTCGCCGACTGCGCCCGAGCCGGCCGTCCGCGTCCGTCGGTCCACGCCCGGCTGAGACCCGGTGTAGCTGTATCCAGTGGATGTCCGGAACTGCCTGAGCAGCGCCCATTCCCCGGTATCGGCGAAGATATACCGACCGTCGGCCGCTTCCGGGCCGGTCTTGCTGGTGGTCTCGTTCGGATTGAATCTGAGCGTGATACTCGGGTTCGACGTCGACTCGTCCCATTTGTAGGTCGTATCGTTGACGCGGTTGAACCCGTCCGTGTCGGTGACCGTCCCCTCGTCGACGAGCGAGGCCCGCAGCGACCGCACCCGGTCGGGCAGCCGGTAACTGAGCGTTACCCGCACTTCCCCCGGCCGGTCGGGCGTCAGCGCGTACGTGCCCGTCCGGACGATGGCGTCGTCGGTCTGTGTCGCGTTGCCGGTCGCCAGGTCGGCGTCCGTCGCCAGCGTGGTCCCGACCTGCCCGGTCCCGCTCGCGACGGCGGCGCCAGTCATCGACACGACGAGAAGCAGTGTGAACGCTCCGGCGGCCCACCCGCGGTCCGTCCTGCGCATTATGGACCGCTTACGGCTCGCCGGTAATATACTTGGCCGCCGTTCGCTCGGCTGTCACACCGGAACCGCGTTCGGATTTCTAAACGCCGGTGGGGCGACGGTCGGCCGCCTCAAGCGCGCTCCAGTCGCGCCGCGATGTCGTCGAACACGTCGCCGACACGGTCGCGGATATCGTCGCGAATCTCCCGAACCGCATCGAGGTCCTGCCCGTCGGGGTCGTCGAGCGCCCAGTCCCGGACCTCGACGTCGGCGTCTAACTCCAGCGTCGAACAGCCCATCGTCACCACGAGGTCACACGCCAACAGTTCCTCGGTCGAGACCGAACGCGGCGTCCGGTCCGAGAGGTCGACGTCGAGTTCCCGCATTATCTCGACCACTTCCTCGTGGACGTGGTCTGCGGGGTCGGTCCCGCCAGTGACGACCTCGACGTGGTCGCCGAGCTCGCGCTCTTCGACCTCGCGCTCGGCGAAGGCGGTCGACATCTGGGAGCGGCCGGCATTTTGTACACAGACGAAGGCGACGCGGAACGGGTCTGTCATTGGTCGCACTCCGACGACCACGTAAATGGTGTTTTCGGTGCCCTGGCGTCTCTATACCGCTATGTAGGACTATTTGTGGTTCGTGAGCCGGGAGTCGCCCGGCACCGCCCCGATGGCTGTACGACTGGTCGGTACCGCTAGTTCCTGTCGGCCCCGGCCGACAGCGACAGGTGGGCACACTCGTCGATGGACGCCGCGTCCCCGAGAAAACTGTCGAGGGTGTCACTGTCCTCGAGCTCGACTGCATCGCTGTTTCGGTCGACAGTGATGAAGCCGGCGTCTGCGAGCTTCGGGAGGTGGCTGTGATACAGGGCTATCCTGATCGTGTCGATGCTGGTCGTCCGGTCAGCACCCGACTCCACGTTCCACCTGGCGATCGCGGCTGCGAGCGCATCGGTGCCGGTGGCCCCGGAGTTGCAGGCCAGATGGTACAGCACGTAGCGCCGGTGTGGATGTACCAGTACCTCGAACGTCTCGGTTAGTCGTGATGTGTTCAGCGCTGCCATACTCGACTGACGGCCCGCAGCGTTATAATGTCTGCTTGACTGTAATATTACATATTTGAAAATTCTGTGAAAAGTATGTATTACGGTTGCGTTTCCCGAGCGGATGTCGCGCAAGCACCCAGTTCTCGCTGAAAAAATTTCAGCATATCAATCCGTTCTCGCTCCGGGGGTTGTCACCCCTCGGTGCTGTCGTCGTCCGGGAGCGAGTCGGGCTCGCCTGCCATCTCCTGGTGGAAGTGGTTCCACGGCTGGACGTGTTCTTCTGCCAGAATATTGCTGGTGATGGTGCGCAAGCCGAGTTCGTCCAGCTGCTGGGTGCTCTCCTTGACGTCGGACGTCGATTCGGCTACGACCTCGACGTGGAGGTTCTCTTCTCCGGCCAGCATCTCCCGGACGTTGACCACGCCCCTGACCTCGAGTGCCTTCTGTGCCATCTCCGACCGCTCGGAGAGTTCGGTCGAACAGATAAAGAGGACGCGCATGGGATATCCGGCCCGCTCGTAGTTGATTTCGGGGTTGTACCCGAGGATGATTCCCTCCTCTTCGAGTTGCTCGATGCGATTGTGGACGGTCGTCCCGGTTACGTCGGTCTCCGACGCGATATTCGTATCCGTGGCACCGCGGGCGTCGACCTGGAGCAAGTGGAGGATGCGCCGGTCGAGATTGTTGAGTGGGTCCTCGGCCATACTGTCCCGTACGGGGACGTGTCAGTTCAATAGCTTGATTGACAGGAACGGCGGCCCCGGCGACAGGGTCGGCGCGTCGAATCCGCACCGCGACGCGGTGCGCTGTGTGTCCGTTATCTCCCCCGTGGCGCCGACGTCCCGCACCCGCAATCCTTACGCCGGGGACGACCACACGGGTGAGTATGACAGAGGCGACGGGTATCGTCGGTGAGTTCCTCGCGCTCAAGGACGAAACCGACGCCGACATCCTCGCGATGCAGTGCGGTGACTTCTACGAGTTCTTCGCCGACGACGCCGAGCTGGTGGCCGACGAGCTGGACCTGAAGGTGAGCCAGAAGTCCTCCCACGGCTCGAAGTACCCGATGGCCGGCGTCCCCGTGGACGACCTGACCCCCTACGTCTCCGCGCTGGTCGAACGGGGCTACCGGGTCGCCGTCGCCGACCAGCACGAGACCGCCGACGGCCACGCCCGCGAGATAACCCGCGTGGTGACGCCGGGAACGCATCTGGCGACCGGCGACGCCAGCGCCCAGCATCTCGCCGCCGTCGTTCGCCACGACGGGGGCCGTGGTAGCGAGGGGGACACCTACGGCCTCGCGGTCGCCGACGTGACGACGGGTCGGTTCCAGGTCACCCAGCTAGACGACGCCGACGTGAGCGCGGTGCTGACCGAGCTGTACACCTTCTCGCCCGCCGAAGTACTGCCGGGCCCCGAACTCAGGAACGACGACGAGTTCCTGGCGACACTCGACGAGCGCTCCGACGCGGCCGTCTCGCTGCACGCGACGGAGTCGTTCGCGCCGGGCCGGGCGCGCCACCGGGTCCGCGAGCAGTTCGGCGCCGAGACGCTCGAAAGCGTCGGTATCGCGGACGACGACGCGGCCATCGCGGCCGCCGGCGCGGTGCTGTCCTACGTCGAGGAGACCGGCGTCGGGACGCTCGCGGCCGTCACTCGTCTACAGGCCTACGGCGCCCGCGAACACGTCTCGCTCGACGCGACCACCCAGCGCAACCTCGAACTCACCGAGACGATGCAGGGCGACAGTGCGGGCTCGCTCTTTTCGACCGTCGACCACACCGTCACCGCCGCGGGCGGCCGGCTGCTGAAACGCTGGCTCCAGCGACCCCGACGCGAGCGGGGTGAACTCGTCCGGCGACAGTCCGCCGTGGCGGCGCTGACTCGCGAGGCGATGGCCCGCGAGGCGATTCGGGAGACACTCGCCGACGGGTACGACCTCGAACGGCTCGCGGCGCGGGCCACCTCAGGCAGTGCCGACGCACGTGACTTGCGGGCGGTCCGGGACACGCTCGTCCTGCTGTCCGAAGTCGCCGACGCCGTCGCAGAGACCGAGCGGCTGGCCGACTCACCACTCGCGGACGTCCTTTCGACCGTAGACCGCGAGGGGGCGGCCGCCCTCGCTGCGGAACTCGACGCCGCACTCGTCGAGGACCCGCCCGGCACCGTCACCCAGGGCGGGCTCTTCCGCCGGGGGTACGACGACGACCTCGACGAACTCATCGACGAACACGAGGCGGCCCTGGAGTGGCTGGAGACGCTGCCCGACCACGAGAAGCAAAAGACCGGTATCACCCACCTCTCGGTCGACCGCAACAAGACTGACGGCTATTACATCCAGGTCGGGAAAAGCGAGACGGACCAGGTCCCCGACGCCTACGAGGAGATAAAGACGCTCAAGAACTCGAAACGGTACACCATCCCCGAACTCGACGAGCGCGAGCGGGACGTGCTTCGACTGGAGGAGCGTCGCCACGACATGGAACACGAGCTGTTCGAGCGACTGCGCGAGCGGGTCGCCGACCGCGCGCCCCTGTTGCAGGACGTGGGCCGGGCGCTGGCGGAGGTCGACTGCCTGGCGTCGCTTTCGGTCCACGCCGTCGAGAACGACTGGACCCGGCCCGAGCTGACCGACGACGGGACCCTCGATATCGAGGCCGGCCGCCACCCCGTCGTCGAGCAGACCACCGAGTTCGTCCCCAACGACCTCCAGATGCGCCCCGACGACCGGGATTTCCTCGTCGTCACCGGCCCGAACATGAGCGGGAAGTCGACGTATATGCGCCAGACGGCGCTCATCACGCTGCTAGCCCAGACCGGCAGTTTCGTCCCGGCCCGGTCGGCGACAGTGGGACTGGTCGACGGCATCTATACGCGCGTGGGCGCGCTGGACGAACTCGCCCAGGGGCGCTCGACGTTCATGGTCGAGATGCAGGAGCTGTCCAATATTCTGCACTCCGCCACGGCGGACTCGCTGATAATCCTAGACGAGGTCGGGCGCGGGACCGCGACGTTCGACGGCATCTCCATCGCGTGGGCGGCCGTCGAATACATCTCGACGCGGATACACGCAAAGACCCTCTTTGCGACTCACTACCACGAGCTAACGTCGCTCGGGGAGTCCCTGTCGAACGTGCAAAACGTCCACGTCGCGGCCGACGAGCGCGACGGCGACGTCACGTTCATGCGGACTGTCCGCGAGGGGCCGACGAACCGTTCGTATGGGGTTCACGTCGCCGACCTGGCCGGCGTCCCCGAACCGGTCGTCGACCGCTCGCGGGAGGTGCTGGACCGCCTGCGCGACGACAAGGCCATCGAAGTTCGGGGGGCCGACAGCGGCGAGGAGGGGACGACACAGGCCGTCTTCGACCTCTCGTCGGGACAGTTCGACGGTGCCAGCGCGGACGGCGGGAGCGACGAGACCGACCCGGTTGCGACGGACGGCGCCGCTGACCAGCTCGACCCGGCGACCGAGGACGTACTCGAAGAACTCAGCGAACTCGACGTCAACGAGACGCCGCCCGTCGAGCTGATGGCGAAAGTCCAGGAGTGGCAAGCGGAACTGGACGAGACGTAACTCACACCGGATACCCCATCGGGAACAGTATGCGCGTCGAGTACGACGGGTGGTCGCGGCGCTACGCGGTCCGCTCTCCACGTTCGTCGGTCCCTCGCTGTTCGACGGCTCGTTACTCCACAGCTCCGTGTGGGCTCGCGGCGCAGCCGCTCGCCATCGCGGCGCGTAGCGCCGCGCGTTCGCCGCTCCGTCGAGGGCTCGCTTCGGTCGCCCTCGCTACTCCTCGGTGACGAACCGCACCCGCCCGTCCTCCCGGACGAGGTACGCCTCGGACAGCGTCTCCGAGACGTGTTCTCCCAGGGACTTCAGTTCTGCATCGACGACGTCGGCAGCGTTCCCGTGCAGCGCCTCGCGCGCGTCGTCGGACAGGGTCGGGGCGTGGTACGCGACCGCCTCGCTGGCGGGGTCCCAGAAGAAGTCGAGTCCGTCGACGAGGCCGTGGCGCTCTAGCAGCCTGAACTCGCTCTCTTCGAGTTCCGTCTGGGCCGCCCACGCCTCGAACCCGTCGACCCACGCGCCGGCGGCAAGCGCCGCTTCGATATCGTCCCGGTGGTAGTCGTCGCTGGCGTCGGCTTCGGGCGGTTCGACGTCGTTGTACCCCATGCCGGGCGCGCCCTCGGACTGGGCGGGCGGGTCGGGGACTGACACTTCGAGCGTCATGCAGAAATGTTGGTTTTCTAACTGTATATGCGCTTGGGGCCTCATCCCAGCCGGGCGAACGCAAACTCCGTCGAACTGCCCAGCGGGTCGTCGGCCGTCGCGGTCCAGACTTCCTCGAAGCCGGCGGCTTCGAGCTGGTCCAGCGTCGCCCGGCGCCCGGGCGCCGAGAAGAACATCGAGCCGCCCATCCACCCGCGCCGGACCGTCTCGAAGTCGCCGCTTGGCAGGGTCATGAGGACGACGCCACCCGGACGGAGTACGCGGGCGAACTCCCGGTACACCTCGGGGTGGCGCTCCCGGGGGACGTGGAACACGGCGTGGTACGCGGTGATACCGTCGACGCTGTCGTCGGCCACCGGGAGGGCGGTCATGTCGCCCTGGACGAGGCGGGCGTCGGGGACGGTGTCGGCGGCCAGTTCCAGCCCGCGCCGGGAGAAGTCCAGCCCGACCGCGCCGGCGGGGAGGTTCGCCAGTGTGCGGGCGCCATCGCCACAGCCCACGTCCAGCACGGTGGGGTCGCTCGGCAACTCGGCCAGCAGGTCCTCGACGAGGTCGGCGTCGGAGCCGTCAGGGTCCCGGCGGGTCGCGTATGTCTCGGCCACGTCGTCCCAGGCGCGGCGGACGTCGTTTCTGTCCATGCTCGGGCTCGGGGCGCCGGGCGTATCAGTGCTTGCCAGCTACTCCAGCACCGACCGGGGCCGTTTCAGGTAGAACTCCTGGTCGACGACGCGCCGGTACAGCTCGTACAGCGTCTCGACGGCGTCCTCGTCTGGCGAAAACTGGATGTGGGGCGCGACGTGGTAGGCCTTGCAGCTCGTCAGGAAAAAATAGAGCGTCCGGAAGTGGGCCGACGTCACGTCGACGACGCCCAGCGAGTCATCACCGAGGTCCTCGGCGAAATCCGAGAGCAAGGTCGCGATGTCGTCGTGGAGCCGCTCGTCCGGGCGCTCCAGCGTCGTTCCGAACGTCTGCTCGAGAAAGTCGCTGGTCGCCCGCAGGAACGGGTTGGAGTCGATGCCGGTCGGGTCGACGGCGGCGAACCGCTCGTAGAGGTCCAGAAGCGAGTCGAGTTCGGCCTCGGTCACGGCAACCGGGCGGACGGGCTCGCCCTGGGGCAGTGCGTAGTCGGGAAAGGAGTAGGAACTGGGGTCTGGCACCTGCCCGAAGACGCTGTCGAGACTCATACCTCTACTAGGGCCCGGTAGCGTCTAACTGTTGGGGGGATCTCGTTCGGAACGGCTCGCCACGAACAGCGGATACGGTGGCCCGGCGGGCTGCTGTCAGTGGCACACTCACGCGCCGCCGCGGTCGCGGCGGCTGGGTCGATTGGTGGGCACGCGGCTGTTCGTCCGCCCCTCGTACACTCTAGAAAATATAATCATTGAAAGTCTAAATTAAATCAACAAGGTAATGTAAGCATACCTCGATAGATGAGGCATGTTAGACAAGCGGATTCTAGTCACGGGCGGTGCCGGGTTCATCGGATCGAACTTCGCGAATACGCTCGCAGATGACAACGATGTCATCGCCGTCGACAGCGGCTATCTTGGCACGCCGGAGAATCTGAACGACGACGTGGAGTACCGGAATCAGAGCGTCCTCGACGACGACCTGCCGACGGACGTCGATGTCGTCGTCCACCTGGCGGCACTGTCGTCCTACGCGATGCACGAGGACGACCCCACGAAGGGTGCTCGCGTCAACGTCGAGGGGTTCGTCAACACCGTCGACCAGGCCCGACAGGACGGCTGTGACACCGTCGTCTACGCGACGACGTCGTCCATCTACGGAAGCCGCACGGAACCGTCGCCAGAGGATATGCCCGTCGAGACGAACACCGGCTACGAGGCCTCCAAACTCGCCCGTGAACGCTACGGCGAGTACTTCGCGAACCACTACGACATGAATATGGCGGGGCTCCGGTTCTTTTCCGTCTACCAGGGCTACGGGGGCGCCGAAGAACACAAGGGCGAATACGCGAACGTCATCGCGCAGTTCGCCGATGACATCGCCCACGGTACCCGACCCAAACTCTACGGCGACGGTGAACAGACCCGCGACTTCACGCACGTCTCGGATATCGTCCGGGGCATCGAACAGACAGCCGAACACGAACTGACCGGTATCTACAACCTCGGTACGGGGGAACGCTACAGTTTCAACACCGTCGTCGAGATGATCAACGACGAGCTCGGGACTGACGTCGCGCCGGCGTACGTCGAGAACCCGATTCCGGAAGACGTCTACGTCCACGATACCTGTGCCGACGCGACGAAGATACAGGAGGCGACGGGCTGGACCCCACAGATAGACTTCCAGACGGGTATCGAGCGGGTCTGCCGACAGTACACGGAGCAGCAATCGACGTCACCGCCGAACTGACGTCACCGCTCACACGTCCGAAGCGTTTCACAGCGGTCCGGTGTACACACTTACCCGGGACCGTGGGATGCCTATAAGCCGACTACCGGGGTGGTGCGTGAGCGCCCGATACAACGGAGCGCACCTGTGACAACGTCCGTGGCGGGAGCGAGTCCGGTCGCACCCACCGGCACTGGTCGATGCCCTCCGTCGCGTTCGGAGCCGGCCGTTCGACGACCGCGCAGTCGTACACGGTGTACACCGACAGCAGGTCTGGCGTGGAAGCGTGTGCGTACGCGTACCAGTCGATAGCGGTCCCGACAACCGCGCCACACTGTAACTCCTCGGTGAGCTCTCGGTGCAGTGCCCGCTCTGGTTTCTCGCCGCGATGGACGCCACCACCGGGAAGTGTCCAGAACGCCCGTCCATCACAGTGGTGTTCACGAAGGAGCAACACCTTCTCCGAACTCGACACGAGCGCCTTCACACCCGTTCGTACTCTCGCCGCGCCCCGACCGTCGCTGGGTATGTCTCGGTCGTTCTCACCGGTCCCTCCCATCTGTACGGCAGACGCCGAAACGGCGCCCGTGATTCGTGAATTAGCGGTCATCGTAACTGTGTGCTACCTGTGTACTCCTCACCGCTCGATTGGTTCGCACCGCGGGCAGCCGTCCTGTCGGTGAGGGTGTGAAATTGGGGTCTATCTGACTACCCGGCCCGTTTCGCTCGTTTGATCGTTCCGAGGAAGAACGAACTGAAGACAGTTGTCACCCCGAGTAGCGTGATCGTCGCAGCGAGCAGATTCACCGACGGGGAGGGGAGCGCACCACTCCCGTCCAGCATCCAGGCGATGAACCCGAAACTCAGCATCACGAGGCCGAGACCGAGCACCACCAGTCCCATCGCTGCACCTTTTTCGAGCGACAGGCGGTCCCGGACGAGGTTCGTAATCGGGTCCGACGGCTCCCGGATGGGGTTCGTCGCGACGGAACTGAATATCGCCAGCGCCCCGATCTGGTAGCCGACGAGCGTCGCGAGACTCCCGGCGACCATCGTCTGCAACCCGAACGTCACGGGGCCGAGCTGGACGCCGCCCAGCGAGAGCCCCATGACGGCAGCCCCGAGCAACACGAACAGGGTCGCGGGCGCGGTGAAGAGATACCCTGGCGCGTTCACCAGCATGAACCGAACGTGGCGCCACCCGTCCTGGAAGCTATCGAGCGTCGCTTCCCCTTCCCGTTCGTGGTAGGTGATGGGCCGCTCCTCGATGGTCATGTCCTTTGCCGCCGCGTCCATGATCATCTCGCTGGCGAACTCCATGCCGGTCGTCTTGAGTTCCAGTTCCTCCAGTGCCTCCCGGTCGATGACGCGCATCCCGCTGTGGGCGTCGCTGACACCGGCATCGTAGAAGGTGTTCAGGAACCGCGTCAGGAGCGGATTCCCGATGTACTGGTGGAGCGACGGCATCGCGCCGGGCTTGATATCACCCTCGAGTCGGCTCCCCATCGTCATGTCGACGTCGTCCTTCGTCGCTAACCTGATGAGCTTCGGGAGTTCCTCGAAGTCGTACGTCGTGTCTGCGTCGCCGATCGCGATGTAATCTCCACGAGCACGTTCGAAGGCGTACTTGTACGCACTGCCGTACCCACCGACGTCGGGCTCGACGACGATGGCACCCATCTCACGTGCGATTTCCGGCGTCCGGTCGGTGGAGCTGTCGCTGATAATTATCTCGGTGGAGACCTGCATCTCGACGACCGCCGTCTTGATGCGCTCGATACACTCCGTGATACCCTCCTCCTCGTTGAGGGTCGGCATGATGACCGTGAGGGCCGGCGACTGGGTACTGTCGGCCCCCACGAGCAGCTCGTCCGCTGAAAGCTCTCTCTGTGACTCGAGTTCCGCTGTTTCCGTACTGTCCAACTGGTGTTGTTCGCTAGTTTGCACACTGTTACCCATTTGATTTGAGTTGCCCGACATACTACACCGCCTGTAACCTGATGACCCCCATTCGAGGGCGTGGCGAGGTACTGCCCCTCCCCTGCTGTTGTTTGTGCCGATTCCCCATATGAATTGGCTTGCTATCTATTATATATCAACTTAGCTCCGACTTAAAATTAATGGATGGGTTCTTGCCGGACGATTATACTTGTTTGCAGCTGCTATATTGATATAATGTGTTTTTATTGTCAAATTTCAGAAAACAATCCTCGCTACCTATAAGTTACGACGATAACCGTCGCTGTGGTGTCCCTACGGTGATAACTTGTCTGGTCTTCACTCGTGGTCCGTCTCAGTCGGTACAGAGAGTATGACTATTTTTACATCTAACCCCAACCGAAATGATTATCTACATGGGCTGGAACAAACAATTCGTATATGGGGCTAGTACGCAGGGGGGAGTCAGTCCTTGTCACTGGCGGCTGTGGCTCAGTCGGTTCAGCGGTCGTCGATTATCTGTTGCAATCGCCTATTTCCTGTGAGGTATCCGTTTTCGATAACGACGAACGACGGGTGTTCGAACAGCGAGCGTCGTTCGACAGGGCTGGCTCATCGGTCGAGTTCGAACTCGGGGACGTGCGGGACATCGAGCGACTGGACACTGCCGTCCGGAACGCTGACCACATCGTTCACGCGGCAGCTCTCAAACAGGTGCCACAGTGCGAACGGCAACCTTACGAGAGTGTCAAGACCAACGTCGAGGGGACGAAAAACGTCATCAAACTCGCCAAGCGCCATGGCGTCGAATCTGTGCTGACGGTGAGTACGGACAAGGCGACGAATCCATCGTCGGTGATGGGTGCGAGCAAGATGCTCGCGGAACGCGTGACACTCACGGCCGACAGGCGATCCGGCCCCGACGGGCCGTCGTTTGGCTCGGTCAGACTGGGGAACGTGCTCGGGTCGTCAGGGTCCGTCGTGCCGGTCTTTCTCGAGCAGATTGAGAACGGCGGGCCGGTGACGCTGACGGACGAACGGATGACCCGGTTCGTTATCACGAAGACGGACGCCGCTGCGTTTATAGTCGACCACATCGGGGACAGTCCGAGCGGTGTGACGTACATTCCGGAGCTCGATACGATCCGTATCGAGGACCTGGCGGAGGTAATGACAGAGATATATGCCGACCATGCGCCAGAGTCCGGGAGAGTCAACGTCGAGAAGACCGGTCGGCGTCCCGGTGAACGACTGCACGAGATTCTGGTGAGCCAGGACGAAGCTCACAGAACTGTCCGCAGCAACGGCGAATACGTGGTCCATCCGCCGGCCTCGGATGCCGGGCCGGAGGTTGCCGACGAGACTCGCGAGCAGCTGATGGACGGCCTGTCCTCGAATAAGCCGACTCCGCTCGGTCACGAGGAGATCCGGCAGCTGCTCCAGGAGACCGAGAACATCGAATCGGCCAACACGAGCACGACTACGCGGCTATCGGCCGTCCCCCAGCATGACTGAGGGGTCGGTCGACCCCGTCCCGCTGTTCCGTATCGACTGGACCGCCGAGGAGGTCGGTAACGCGGTCGATTCGATCACGCGGGGCAGCTACTGGGCGAACGGCCCGTACGTCGACGAGTTCGAATCGCTGCTGGCCGAGACGATGGGCGTCGAGCACGCTGTCGTGTTCAACTCGGGGACCAGCGCGCTCGTCGGCGCGCTGGAGGGGTGTGATATCGGCCCCGGCGACGAGGTCATCGTCCCGTCGTTTACGTTTATCGCGACCGCCAACGCCGTCGAGGCGGTCGGTGCGACGCCGGTGTTCGCGGAGATAGACCGGGACCGGTACGCACTCGACCCCGACGACGTTGCCGACCGCATCACGGACTCGACGGCCGCGATCATGCCGATACACTACGCCGGCATCCCCTGCCGTATCGAGGCGCTGCGTGAGCTGGCCAGGGACCACGACCTCACCCTCATCGAGGACGCGGCCGAGGCACAGGGCGCAACAGTGAACGGAGCCCCGGTCGGCACCGCCGGCGACGCGGGCGTCCTGAGTTTCTGTCAGAACAAGGTCATCACGACGGGCGAGGGCGGGGCCGTCGTGACGGACGACGACGAACTGGCCGCGCGTCTCGAACAGTTCCGGTCACACGGCCGCGTGTCGGGAGAGTACTTCGACAGCGCCGACACCGGCGAGTACGTTTCGCTTGGCTTCAACCTCCGCATGCCGGACGTGGTCGCTGGCATCGGGGTCGCCCAGATAGAGCGTATCGACGACATCGTCGCGCGGCGCCGGGAGGTAGCGACGGACCTGAACGACCGCCTCGCTACCCTCGACCACGTCCACCCGCCGGCCGAACCACCCGACGGCCGGAACGTCTACCAGCTGTACACCGTTCGCTTCGACCCGGCCATCGACCGGGACAGGGTCATCGACGAGCTGGCCGAGCGGGGAATCGCTTCGAAGGTGTATTTCGACCCGGTCCATCTCACGCAGTACTACCGGGACCAGTACGGCTACACGGCGGGGGAGCTCCCCCGGACCGAGGCCATCTCCGAACAGGTGCTCTCCCTGCCGATGCATCCGTCCCTCTCGCGCCACGAGCGGGACCGCATCGTGACCGCGCTCGAAGAGGCACTGGACGCATGCGGGCGGTGATGTATCACTACGTCCGGGGCGAGACGCCCCGGCCGCCGTCGGGGTACTATCACCTCGACATCGGGGATTTCCGTGCCCAGCTCGACTATCTCCGGGACGAGTTCACCATGCTCTCGGAAGCGACGTTCCGTCGCTGTCTCCGGGGGGAGCAGTCGCCCCCGACAGACGGTATCGTGTTGACCTTCGACGACGGACTCGCCGACCATCACGAGTGGGTCCTCCCCGAACTTCGCGAGCGGGGACTCTGGGGGGTGTTCTTCGTTCCCACGGCACCGCTAGTGTACGGACGCCGGCTGCCCGTCCAGCGGATTCACTCGCTCGTCAGCGAGTATCCCGGCCCCGAACTGCTGGATGCGCTGGATGAAATCCTCGAGGCGGCGGATATCGACCTTCTGGGCGACGTCCGGAGCATGTACGAGGGCCGAGATACTGCCGATAGCGTTCGCCAGTTCAAGCATCTGCTCAACCGCGCGGTCCCGGACCACTCCGTTTCCGGCGTGCTCGACCGCCTCGAAGGGCAGTTCCCGGCTGCCCAGACGGACGTCTCGGAGCTCTACCTCTCGGCGTCACAGCTGCGCGACCTCTCGGAGGCGGGCATGACTATCGGCGCACACACGGTCACGCATCCGGTGTTGTCGGACCTCCCCACCGCCGCACAGCGATGGGAGATACGGGCGTCGCGGCGACAGCTGTCGGCGCTGCTCGGGGAGCCCGTCGACCTGTTCGCGTACCCCTACGGGGGCGCGGAGTCGTACACCGACCGGACGGTCGAGCTCGTCTCCGACGCGGGATTTACCGGCGCGTTCACCACAGTCGATGGCGACGCCGATGCGACCGAGTTCCGGGAGACCCCACTGACACTCTCACGGCGGGACTGTGCGAACGTCGAGCACGGCGACGCGACGTTCTCCCTGCCGTAGCCGGAGAACAGTTATATTCGGACGCTGTACCGACGAAGCGAATGTTCGAACTCGACGGAAAGGTCGCGCTGGTCACCGGTGGCGGCGGGTTGATCGGCGAAGCGGTCGCCGAGGGGCTCGCCGACCAGGGCGCGACGGTCGTGCTCACAGACCTGCCAGACAGCGACGGTAGCCGCGTGGCACAACGACTCGGCGACGACGCGTGGTTCCGCCAGGCGGACGTGACCGACGAGACGGCCGTCGCGGACCTCTTCGAGCGCGTCCTCGACGAAGAAGAGCGCCTCGACGTCCTCGCCAACTGCGCCTATCCACGGAACGAGAACTACGGCCGCCAGTACGAGGCCGTCGACTACGACGACTGGTGTGAGAATCTCCTCGCGCATCTGGGCAGCTACTATCTCACCTCGAAAGCGGCCGGCGCTGTAATGCGCGACCAGCCCGAGGGCGGGAGCATCGTCAACCTGGGCTCGATCTACGGCCGGCAAGCGCCCGACTTCTCGCTGTACGAGGGCCTGGAGATGACAAGCCCGGTGGAGTACGCGGCTATCAAGGGTGGCGTGTTGAATCTCACTCGCTACCTCGCGTCGTATCTGGGCCCCGACGGCGTCCGGGCGAACGTCGTCAGCCCCGGCGGCGTCTTCGACGGCCACGACGAGACGTTCGTCGAGCGGTACGAACAGCGGACGGTCCTCGGTCGGATGGCCACACCCGAGGACGTCGCCGGCGCGGTCTGCTATCTCGCGTCGGACGCCGCCTCGTACGTCACCGGCCACGACCTCGTCGTCGACGGCGGCTGGACGATACAGTGACCGGCGATAGTGACACTTGCAACGATGTACACCCGACTGCACTGTCCTCAGAAATATCCGGTTTCTGATGGGCTGTACGAGAGCTTCGCTCTCGTGAACGCTATCGTGCGGTCGGGTGTGCAGTGATTTTCGACGGTCGCGATAGTATTCTGGCGGGAACCGGAGAAAGAAACACCGATACATCTGTAGCTCACAGGATACCCCATGATAGGTGGCGATTCGGTCGTCGCGCTCGTTCCCGCGCGCGGCGGGAGCAAGGGGGTACCGGGCAAGAACGTCAGGGAGCTTGGGTCGAAACCGCTGGTCGCGTGGCCGATCGACGTCGCCAAAGAAACGCGAGCCATCGACCGAGCCATCGTCTCGACCGACGACGAGGAGATAGCCGAGATCGCCAGGGAGTGGGGGGCCGAGGTGTCAGAGCGGCCCGCCCGCCTCGCAACTGACGAGTCGCTCGTCGCCGACACCGTCCGTTACACGGTCGACCAGCTCGCGTCGAGCGACGACCCGCCGGAGTACGTGGTGATGCTCGAACCGACGACGCCGTTCAGGCGACCGGCAGACATCGAGGCGTGTCTGGACCGACTGGCCGAGCCGGGCGTCGACTCCGTCGCGACGTTCACCGACGCCGAGGTGAACCCACACCGGACGTGGCGAGTCGAGGACGGCACGCCGCAAACGTTCCTGCCCGAGGGCACCCCGTGGCAACCCCGGCAGTCACTCCCCGACGCGTATCAGCTCAACGGTGCCGTCTACGCTTTCGACGTGGACGCGGTCACGGAGTCGGGACCGTCGCTGCTGTTCGGGGAGAGCGAGGCCGTGGTGATGGAGCCGGGCCGGTCGCTGGATATCGACACCGAACTGGATTTCGCGGTCGCGGAGACCCTGCTGGCGGAGGGCCATGTCCGGGATTGACGTTGGCGTCGTCGGTATCAGCGAGGGCAACGGCCATCCGTACTCCTTTGCCTCCATCGTCAACGGCTACGACGACGCCGGGTTTCGGGCGTCGGACTGGTCGGTCATCCACGACTACCTCGCAGAGAAGGACCCGTCGGAGTTTGGCTTCGACGGTGTCGAGGTCACACAGGCCTGGACACAGGACCCCGAGGAGACCGACACACTTTGCCGGGCGGCGAAGATACCCACCGCCGCGGACTCGCTCGACGGGATGGCCGACGCCGTCGACGCGGTGCTGGTCGCCCGGGACGACTACGAGACCCATCTCGAGATGGCCGAGCCGTTTCTCGACCGCGGGATTCCGACGTTCGTCGACAAACCGCTGGCGCTGGACCCCGACGAGGTGGCCGCATTCGAGCCATATCTCCGGGACGGACTGTTGCTGTCCTGTTCGGGGTTCCGGTACGCCCGGGAGCTCGACGGGCCACGCGCCGACACAGCCCAGTACGGCCCCATCACGCTCGTCGATGGCGTCGTGCTCAACGACTGGTCGAAGTACGGCGTCCACCTCCTCGATGCCGTCTTCGGCGTGCTCGACGCTCGCCCGGAGACGGTGACGGCCACTGGGAGCCAGCCCACGACGGTGACTATCACGACGACTGGCGAGGCGACCGTCCAGATAGCGGCGCTGGGGGACGCGCCCATCACCTTCGACGTGTCATTCTACGGGCGGGACGAGGTGACGCGACACCGGCTCCGTGACAACTTCCGGGCGTTCCGCCGGACGCTGTGGCACTTCTTCGAGATGGTCCGGACCGGGGAGCCCGCAATCCCGCCCCGGGAGACGCTGGACGTCATCCGAACCGTCGTCGCCGGCCGACGGTCGCTGTCGACCGGTGACACCGTCGCCGTCGAGGACGTCACGTTTTGACCCCCGGTATTATTTTCACTCGCTCGGTGGTCGGGATATGGACGTCGTCTTTCTCGGTGCGAACAACGCCGGCTTCGAGATATACGAGTGGCTCTGTGCCCGCGACGGCGTGCGGGTCCACGCGCTCCTGACCAGGCCCGACCAGCTCTCGCTCGTCCGGGAACTCGCGCCGGACCTCGTCGTCGCCTGTGGGTTCGAACACGTCGTTCCGCCGGAGATACTCGCCGTTCCGGACGAGGGGTGTCTGAACGTCCACCCCGGCCTGCTGCCCGAGACTCGTGGCTACAACCCGAACGTCTGGAGCATCGTCGAGAACCGGCCGGCCGGCGTGACGATTCACTACATGACCGAGGCCGTCGACGAGGGCGACATCGTCGCCAGACGAACGGTCGAGACATCCTTCGCCGACACCGGTCGGACGCTGTACGAGCGCCTGGAAGCGGCGTGTGTCGACCTGTTCAGCGACACCTGGCCGGCTATCGAGGCCGGCGAGGTCGACGCCAGTGCACAGGACGATGGTGAGGCGGCCTGGCATACGAAAGCCGAGTTCAGCGAGCTCTGTGAACTCGACCCCGAGGCCGAGTACACCGTCCGCGAACTGCTCGACAGGCTACGGGCGCTGACGTTTCCCCCGTTCGACAACGCCTACGTCGACGTCGACGGCGAGCGCTACTATCTGGAACTCTCGATTACGCCCGAGAGCGAGACCGACGACGCCGAAGGTGCCGGTCTGCTCGACGCCTACTGAGCGTCTATCGGCTCGAGGTTCGGGCCGGGTTCGCCGGCCTCCCACTCGGTGCCCGAGAGGTCGGGTGTCAGCGGGACCCGATGCTCGAGCCAGAAGAACTCGCCGGTTGGCCCTTCGGCGTCTAGGTCGAGGAGATACTCGGCCGTAGAGTGACAGGCCGACGGGGGAAGCGGCGCGTCCGGCGCCATCTCCGTCCGACAGGGACCGGGGCTCATGAGGTTAATCTTGATGTCGCGGTCGTCGTTCTCCGCCGCGGCCGTCCGGGTGTAGGTGTTGAGCGCGGCCTTCGAGGCGCTGTAGGCGCCAGCGCCCGGTGGGCAGTTCAGCGGAGCACCGGAGGTGACGTTGATGACCCGGCCGAAATCCCTCTCACGCATCCCCGGGAGGAGCGCCTGGAGAATCTGTACCGGAGCGAAGGCGTTTACCTCCATGGACAGCCGGAGGTCACGCTCATCGGCGTCGAGCAGGGTGTCCCCTCGGTTCACGCCGGCATTGTTGATGAGATGCGAAATCGTCCCGAACTCCGCTTGCAGTTCGGCAAGCGTCTCGCTGACCGCCGCCGCATCCGAGAGGTCGAGTTCGTACGGGGTCACCCACGGTTCGTCTGCATACTCGTCTGTCATGCGCTCGATACGGCGGGCCACGCCGATGACATGGTACTCCCCCGCAAACCGCTTCGCGAGCGAGCGGCCGATGCCACTGCTTGCACCAGTGATAAGCAGGGGGTCCGGGTCGGACATAGAATCACCATCGCCGCGTGCGTACAAAAGGGTGCAGGGACCCCGGTCGCGAGGTATCTACGGCCGGTCGCTCCCGGTAGCCCGAACCGACTCGAACACGTCTCCGACCCCCGCCCACTCGTAGTCCAGTAGCTCGGCGGCTGGCCGCTCCTCGTCGTCTGCCACCTGCACCCGCAGCAGGTCGATAGCGCCTTCCCAGGCGCCGACCCGGAGTCGCTCCCCCTCCCGGCCCAGTAACTCCCCCGGCTGACAGAATACCCGCTCGCCGTCGGGTGGGGCCGCGGCCCAGACGGTCACTTTACGACCGTCGAGATAGCTGAACGCGCCGGGGTAGGGGTGGCTCTGGCCACGAATCCAGTCGTAGACGGTTCCGGGCGGCTGGCGCCAGTCGATGCCACCCTGGTCGGGCGTGCGCTTTGGCCACCAGGTCGCCTCGGTCTCGTCCTGTGGGGTCCGGGGGACCGCCCCGCGTTCGAACTCCGGGTAGGTCTGCCGTATCAGCGACCGTCCGGCCGCGACGACCTTCTCGTACAGCGACGCGGCGTCGTCCTGGATGTCGATGTCGATAGGCCACTGGGCGACGAGGTCGCCCGCGTCGGCCGCTTCGACGAGGTGGAACATCGACAGTGCAGTCTCGTCGAGTCCTTTGATGAGGTTCCACGCGATAGGTGCCCGACCTCGTCCGCGCGGGAGCGGTGCGGGGTGCATCCCCAGAGCCGCGACGCTCGGGATATCGAGTACTCGCTGTTCGACGAGTCTCGACCAGCCGACCACGTACAGCAACTCGGGGTCGTAGGCCCGCAACTGGTCGACGACTGCGTCGGTGTTGACCGACTCGACCTCGTGTACGTCCGCACCTGTCCGCGCCGCGATTCCGTCGAACGTCGTCTGGTCCGCAACCGACTCGTCTCGCGGTCGCGTGATAATCGCGGGGATGTCGGCCCCGAGGTTGTGGAGTTCCTCGAGACAGGCCAGTCCGAGGTCGTTGTGGCTGACGAAGACGGTCCGCATTGTCACTGCCTCGCGCACCGCTGGCATAAAATTTGTGCCCCTGAACCAGAAATATTTACTCTCGGACGGCCATGGTCTTCGTATGCGTATCCCGACGCCGGCGGACTTCCGTGAACTGGAGTCGTGGGGGCTCCTCGCGGACCCGATGGCTGCCGTCTCGGATTACTCCGACGAACGGGCCAGACGCCGCGAGGACAACGAGCGTCACTGCCGCGCTCGGGCCGAGTACGAGGCAAACGCCGACGAGACTTTTGTCGCCGACTCGCAGGCGTACTACCGCGACCTCGACAGACCCATCGACCGGACGAAGTGGGCCTACCTGAAGCGACGGAAGGCGTGGTTCCACCCGCCGGTGGAGTGGGGCCGGTTCGCGGCGCCCGGCACCAGTCGGATTCTCGACGCCGGCTGTGGCGACGGCGACGGGACCCAGCGCGTCGCCGACTTCATCGCCGGGCGGTGGCGGGCGGCCGGCTACGACGGGTTCCCGCTGGAGATCGTGGGTGCCGACCTCTCGGCGTCCCGAATCGAGAACGCCCGCCGTCACACCGAATCACCACACGAGAAGATCACGCTGCGGTTCGAACAGGACGACGTGGCTGCTGGGCTGGACTACGGCGACGACTTTTTCGACTACACGCTCGCGATGGGCTTTTTCGAGGTGCTCGACGAGCGGTTCGACGACGCCCTGTCGGAACTCGAGCGGCTGACGGCACACGGACTGTACGTACGGGACATCCTCGAAGACTATCCCGGCCTGTCGGCCAGGCCGGACCTGGACGACGCACTGGCAGAGCGTGGGTTCGACGTCGTGGCTCGCCACCGCATCTTCGAGGAACCGTTCACCGAGTCGGGCACTGAGGACCCGCTTGCCGTCTGGCCGATGAACGTCCACCAGGTGCTGTTTGGGGCCGTCCGGGATCCGGTCGCCCACGATACGCGATACTGACACCACTAATGACCAGCGACGACGGTAACACACCCGGCCGACACTCGGTGAATCGCCGGGAGATGCTCGCGTCGGTCGCGACCGGGGCGGTCGTCCTGACGACGGGCGCGACGAGCGAGCCGTTCCAGTCCGGGACCTATGGCGTCGGTTACTACGGGTTCGGTGACTACGGTGGTCAGTAAGTGAGCCGCTTCTCGATGAGCCGGTCGGTCAGGTCGATCTCCGCCAGCCGCGAGACGATTCGCTCGGCGGCCCCGCCGTAGTCGTAGGGATTCTCGCAGTTCCGCGCACGCGCCTGAAACGACTCGTCGGTGAGACACCGCTCGATAGCGGCCCCGATGGCCTGGGTCTCGTGTGGGACAGAGAGCGTGTTGTCGGCCCGCTGGCGGCCGGTCTGGCGCGGCCCGACGTCGACCACGGGGAGCCCGAACGACGGCGCTTCGATGATGCCGCTGCTGGAGTTGCCCACCAGCGCGTCGGCCGCGTCCAGCAATCCGAGGTAGTCCGCCCGCGGGAGGCTCTCGAAGGCGTGGAACCGGTCGGCCGCGTCGTGGCTCTCGATGGCGTCTATCATCCGGCCGCCGCCGGCGTCCGCGTTCGGATATATGACCACCACTTGCGCCCGCTCCCGGGCCGCGAGCGCGTCAAGCGTCGCCCGCATCTGCTCGCCAGCCCGCTCCGGCGCCGTCGTCACTGGATGTTGCACCGTCAGCAAGAGCGGCCGGCCCGGGTCGAGTCCATACGTCTCGTACAGCGTCTCGGGCGCCGTGACGGCCGCCTCGCGAATCTCGTCTAGCCCCGGCGCCCCGACGGTCGTGATGCGCCAGGGCTCCTCGCCCAGTTTCTCGATACGCTCGGCGCTCTGTTCGGAGACCGGGAAGTGGACGTGGGCGAACTTCGTCAGCGCGTGCCGGATGCTGTCGTCGATGATGGCTCCCTCCATCGCGTCACCGCCGTGGATGTGGGCGACCGGGAGGTTCATGTGGGCGGCCGCGACGCCCCCGGCCAGCGCCTCGCCCCGGTCGCCCAGGACGAGGACGATATCGGGGTCGAGGTCCGCCAGCGCGTCGGCCATCCCGCTAAGACCGACGCCCAGCGATTTGGCCATCGCCCGCCCCGAGTCCCCGTCGACCTGCATGTGGACACGCCGGTCGATATCAAATCCGTCGTCTTCGATTTCGGTGACTGTCCGTCCGTGGCGCTCAGAGAGGTGCATCCCCGTGACGACCACCTGGAGTGTCAGCTCGTCGTGTGCTTCGATGCGTTTCATCGCCCCCCGGAGCAGCCCGTACTCCGCACGGGTGCCGGTCACCACGCCGACCGTCCGGCTCACAGCTCCCTCCGGTACTCGCTGACGAGCTGGAACGCCTCCGCGACCTCGAACCCGGCCTCGGTCCCGCGGGTGTCACCGAGCGCCCGTATCGCCCGCTCGGACCGGGGATGGGGGTACTCCCGCGTCTCGGTCCCGTAGGCTTCGAAGGCCTCGACCTTCCGGTCGATATAGTCCGTCACCTCGACGTACGTCGTCGGCTGGAACCGCTCGCTGTCGCCGCCGGCCCACCCCGTCGAGGAGGGAACCTCGTAGGCCAGCACCCGCTCGACGCCTGAGCCCGGCCGTGTGGCGACGCGGGTCGACTCAGCGAGAGCCGCGTGGTCCTTGTTCACGTCGTGAGGGGAGTGGGTGTAGACCACGTCGGGCTCGACGTCGTCGACGGCCGCTTCGATGACTGCGTTGACCTCGACGTGGGCGACGGTGTCGAGTCGCATGTCCGGGAGGTCCCCGAAGCGAACGTCGGCGACGCCGAGCCGCTCGGCACAGGCTCGCGCCTCCTCGCGTTTCTGCTCGATGAGGCTCTCGTCGTCGTACTGTGCCGTGGTCCCCTCGGTGACGACCAGCACCGTCACCTCGTGGCCCGCGGCGGCGTGCTTGGCGAGCGTTCCCCCGGCGCCCAGGACCTCGTCGTCGGGGTGGGCCGCGACACAGAGGACGGCGCGGGTCATTCGATATCCTCCGCGAGTACTGCATCGGTAATCGGGTCTCCGGCGCCGAGCGGTGCCGTGACTTCCACGCCGAGCACGTCGTCGTAGCTCGTCGGGGACAGGCCGTCCGTGGGTCTGAGGACGCTGACTGTCTCCGCTGTCAACACCTCACCGGCGTCGATATCCGTCGCCGCGTGCAGGCTCTTGCGGATGTGGTGGCGGTTCTCCAGCTCCGCTTCGGTGGGTTCCTTGACCCCGCTCCCGCGGGCGGTTGCGGCGGTGCGTGCCAGCGTTATCGCTCGGTCGAGTTCGTCGGGCTCCAGGGAGGCCTCGTGGTCCGGCCCCGGCAGCGACCGGTCGACCGTGAAGTGTTTCTCGACGATGTCTGCGCCGGCGGCCACGGCCATCGCGGGCATCTCCACTGACGTCGTGTGGTCGGAGTACCCGACCGGAACGTCGAGTTCGTCGACCATCGTCTTCATCGCGCGGAGATTCACGTCCTGGATATCCGCGGGATAGCACGAGGTACAGTGCAGGAACGCGAGGTCGGCGTCAGGGTCGGTCGCTCGGATGACCTCGCGTGCCTGTCTGACTTCTTCGAGTGTCCCCATCCCCGTACTGACGACCATCGGGCGTCCGAACTCGGCGACGTGTCTGAGGAGGGGGTGATTGTCGAGTTCGCCCGAACCGAGTTTGACGAGCGGGACCTCGAGGTCATCGAGCATATCGGCGCTCTCGGGGTCGAACGGCGTCGAGAGGAACGTGATATCTCGCTCGTCGCAGTACGATTGCAGTTCCTCGTGGGCCTCCCGCGTGAGCTCGTACCGCTTGAGCATCTCGTACTGGGACTCGGTTTCTGTCTGTTCGGTCTGGTACTCGGCTTGCTCGGCCGTCGGCGTTACCAGCCGGTCAGCCCGGAACGTCTGGAACTTCACGGCGTCGGCGCCGGCGTCGGCCGCGGCGTCGACGAGCTGTCTGGCGAGTTCCATATCGCCGTTGTGGTTGACGCCGGCCTCGGCGATGACATAAATATCTGAACCTCTGCCGGCTGATTTTAGAATATCCCCATCTACTATCTCGTACCCCATCTTGAAATAATATCCTCCTACTCGGTTGGTAAATATTCCGGCCCCATGCGCTCAGTTCAGGGCCCGCTAGTGCCACAGATGGCACCGTAGCGACCGTCGGAGGGAGGGACCACGACTGGACATCCTGCCGGAACTGAGAGCCACGAACCAGCAACGGCGGTCTGATCTGGCCCCACTCGCCCCTCTCATCTAATTTTAACGGCTATAAACTTTATACAGCAAGAACTAATATCGACGTCATCAACGGGTAATTTATACATGCACGCTGTTCTCGTTTTGACGACCGGCGAAGGCGGCATCCCACACTATACAGCCGAGCTAGCCAACTCGCTCCATGAAATCGGGAACAAAGTCACAGTGGTGAAACCCGACGAGACGACCGCAGACGAGTTCTTCAGTTCGGGAGTTGAGACGAAAGAGTGGTTCAGCAATCCCAACGTCTCGTTTTCGAAGATATCGGAACTGGACCTTTCGGTCACTAACGTCGTGAAATCCTGCCTGAGTCTCCGCGAACTCTCTAGAATCCCGGAACTGAACCCAGATGTCGTCCACTTCACTCACAAGCCTCACTCGTATCTGCGACCGTTTCTTCCGAATATCGACGTGTCCGTTCCTATTGTCGAGACGAGACACGAAACCGAGAACACCCGGTTACTTCGGATTCCTGGCAGAGACTTGCCGGCCCAAGAAAATATGAAGGTTGTCGCTGCGATGAACGTCGACAGCGTTCTCCGCCACACCTTCGACCCTATACAGACGGATCGGTACATCGCACATACGGAACAGAATAAAACGGACCTTCAGGAAAAATACCCCGACAGCCCTGTCGAAACGATTCCCCACGGCGCGTTCAGGATCTTCGCTCCCGAAGCGGATACCACTCCGGCCGAACGGGATCCCGATGAGAATACTATCCTCTTTTTCGGAAATATCACAGGATATAAAGACCTCAACCAACTGGTCGAGGCGACAATACGTCTCGGCGAGGAAATAAACGACCTCACGACCGTTATTGCCGGCTCGGGGAACCTGCCGGACGGCACTAGTGAACTAGTCGACGCCCATCCGGACCTGTTCGATATCAAAAACGAGTTTATTCCTAACGCTGAAGTTCCGGAACTGTTCGCCCAAGCGAGTGTCGTCGTGGTCCCTCATATCAAGCAACAGGGCCACAGCGGGACGATGACAATCGCGTTCGCCCATGGGACTCCCGTCGTCGCGACTACCGTCGGCGAGTACGACCAGTTGATCAGAAAATCCGGTTCCGGGTACACTGTGGAACCTGGCGACGACGAGATGATGGCCAATTCGCTCTCCGCGATACTGCAGAACTCGGAGCTCAGGCGGTCGATGGGTAAAAACTCGAAACGAATGGCAGCGGAACTCTCCTGGGACTCGGTCGCCAAGCAGACAGAACAGTTCTATCAGGCCAACTGATCGGAGCTCCTACAGGGAGGCCTGCCAGGCGAACCGGCGGTCGCCCCCAGCGGCCGCGTTCAATTCGATGTCGAACGTCTCGGCGGAGACGTTGGCCACACGCCAGGTGGACGCACTCTCCAGGAAGTCCAGCGGTG
>NZ_RKLQ01000004.1 GCF_019599405.1 Haloarcula salinisoli
CTGTGATACGTCCGTCGTCGACGACGACCGTCCCACGCTCGTAGAGCCGGTTGCGTTCGTCGACAGTCAAGACGAGTGCATCGTGGATGACCAGGTCAACGGACACTGTTAGTCACCTCCGAAGTGGGTTTGCTGGGACATAGTGTGGCTGTCGCTACTGCCGAGATACAGTAGTCTGACAGGTGTACCGATACGGGCTGTCGCCTCTCGTCGACGCGGTGTGACGGGATTCGGTCAATGGTCATGGCTGTCGGCCCCACCCCCTTCAGAAACGTGTGGGTGTTGGTCTGAGAACTCTGTCGGGTGCTCGTCGAAGGACTGCTTGCAGCGCTCCGAACAGAAGTAGTACGTCTCCCCGTCGTGGGTAATACTCGGCCCGCTATTGTCGGTTCGCATCCCACAGACGGGGTCACGATACTGACCGGGGGCACCGAGTCCTCGACGGTAGACGTAGAGCAGGAACCCCGAGAGGGCAAACGCGATGACGTTGAGGTAGAACGTGTAGTTGAACTCAAAGTATGTCTGTTCTGTCGCAGTCTGTCCGCCCGCGAGGTCTGGGACGATACCGAGCACGTCGAACAGTTCTTCCATGAGAAAGCCCGTGAAAGCCATCGTCACGAAGAAGACGCCGAGGATGTACAGCATCACCTTCCAGCCGTAGTACTTTCGGTAGACGTTCAGGACGGGAATCGTGATGAGGTCCGCGTAGACGAACGCAATGACGCCGGCAAAGCTGATACCCCCGCCCCATAGGGCGACGGCGAATGGGACGTTACCCATGCTTCCGACGAAGCTGATGACGGCGATAGCGACGCCCATGATTGCGTTCTCGGCGCTAACGAGTACACCCTCGCCCTGGAGGAACAGCGTGTTCCACACTGATTGTGGAACGAACACGATGACGAACCCTGAGACGAGAAAGCCGGCTACGACGTCCTTCCATATCATCGACCACTCCTTGCGGTACTGATTGCCGATCTTGTACCAGCCGCCCCACGACAAGAGTTCATCGCGCCACCCGCCGCTGCTGGCGGCTTCCTGCTCGTAGGTCTCCATACAGCCTTCCGAGCAGAACTTCAGCGTCTCGCCCCCATCGGTCACCAGCGAGTACTCGTCTTTGCCTTCCATCCCGCAGGTCGGGTCCTCGGTAATACCGTGGTCGTGGTCACGGTCGTTGAGCGTCTGTCTGACTTCGTCGAAGAGATTCTCCGGGAGGGTCAAATGGACAAGGACCGCCATCACCGCGATGAGAATGACACCACCGAGCAGTTCCGCGACGAGGAACTCCCAGCCAAGCAGGATGAGAATCATCAGCCCCAGCTCGACGATGAGATTCGTCGAGGCGAACATGAAGGCGAGGACGTTCACCACGTGTGCCCCCTTCTTGAACAGCCCTTTCCCGATAGCAATCGCACCGAAGCTACACCCGCTGCTTGCAGCGCCAAACAACGTCGCTTTCGTGACGCCACCCACAGTCTCCTCGCCCAGTACTCGAGCCATCCGTTCCTTCGAGACGTAGACCTGCACGAGACTCGTGATGACGAGGCCCATGATGATGGCCCACGCCGCTGTCCAAAGGAAGCCGAACCCGATCCGTAAGGATTCGAAAATCCCGTCGACGATGGCAGTTTGCATATCTAATACATCGCGGGGCTGATTTTTTGCCGTTGTTCTTAACAAACCAAGCTCGGAGCGGGGCGATTCCGAATATCCGAAACCGAGACTGAATTTTAGTCGTCAGTCCAGTCGACACTACGGTTTAGTCACAGCAGCGAAGATAGAACCGAAAACTCCGGATGCATTCGGTCTATCGGAACCAGCCCAGCAGTTCGTAGTCGTGGTCGGGGGTGTACCGGCGGAACAGCAGGCTGTTCGAGAGCACCGACACGCTGGAGAAGGCCATCGCGCCGGCGGCGAGGACGGGCTGGAGCAGGCCGAGCGAGGCCAGCGGAATCATCGCCGTGTTGTAGCCCAGCGCCCACACGAGGTTCTGCTTGATCTTCACGAGCGTCGCATCCGAGATGCGGATTGCCTTCACGACATCCAACGGATCGTCACGCATCAGCGTAACGTCCGCCGCTTCGATGGCGACGTCCGTCCCGCTGCCGATAGCCGTGCCAACGTACGCGACCGCGAGTGCCGGAGCGTCGTTGACGCCGTCACCGACCATCATTGCTTTGCGTCCATCGTTTTGAATCGCCTCGACAGCATTGGACTTGTCTTCGGGGAGGACTTCGGCACGGACGTTCTCGGGGTCGATGCCGACCTGTTCGGCGACAGCACGGGCGGTGCGCTCGTTGTCGCCGGTGATCATCATCACGTCGACTCTACGCTCCTGCAGTTGGCTCACGGCGTCCTTCGCACTCTCTTTGACCGTGTCGGCATCGGCGACCACGCCGACGAGTTTGCCCTCGTATGCGACTAGCATCGCCGTTTTGCCCTCGTTTTCGAGGCGCTCCATCGTGTCCTCGGCCGGCGAAGGGTCGATTCCGTTGTCACGGAGGAGTTTTCGATTACCGACCAGCACCTCGCTGTTGCTCACGGTCGCTATGATACCGTGTCCAGGGACGTTCTCGAAGTCGTCGGGGTCAGTCACATCGATACCGCGATCTTCGGCCCCATCGACAATCGCACGGGCGAGCGGGTGTTCGCTCCCGCTCTCAGCCGTGGCTGCGAGTCGCAACACGTCATCCTCGCTGAGTTGATCGTGCGTGGTTAGCTGGCCACCGTCTACGGCAGGATCGCCACCATCGGCGACGGGCTGGCCCTCGCCATCAAAGACCACCACATCGGTCAGTTCCATCTGGCCTTCGGTGAGCGTTCCAGTCTTGTCGAAGACGACGGTGTCGACGTCCTTCGCGCGTTCAAGGATGTCGCCACCTTTGAACAGGACGCCGTGCTGTGCACCGATGGTCGTCCCGACCATGGTGGCCGCGGGCGTCGCCAGCCCCAGCGCACATGGACAGGCGATCAGTACGGACGAGGCGAACACGATTATCGCAAACTCGAAGATTGAGACACCGCCAGCGGCGACGGGACCACCCGCGACGAGACCCCATAGCGGCAGCGCATCAACGAAGCCCGCAAGGACCTCGGGGAACAGGTACCAGACGATTCCCCAGAGAACTGCGTTCGCGATGACTGCAGGCACGAAGTACGCAGAGATGCGGTCGGCAAGATTCTGAATGTCCGGCTGGCGCGACTGCGCCTCCTTGACAGTCTGGACGATCTGCTGGAGGGCGGTGTCCTTTCCGACCTTCGTCGCTTCCACGACGAGCACGCCGTTTTCGTTGATCGTCGAGCCGACCACCTCGTCTCCTTCGCCTTTCTCGACGGGGACGGACTCACCAGTCACCATCGACTCGTCGACGGCACTTTGCCCATCGACAACGACTCCGTCAGTCGGAATCTGCTCGCCGGGGCGGACCTTCATCCGATCACCAACCTCGACATCTTCGAGCGGAATTTCCTCCTCGTTTCCGTCCTCATCAACGACAGTGGCGGTGTCAGCCTCCATTTCCAGCAACTTGCGGAGTGCCTCGCCGGCCTGTCCCTTCGAGCGGGCTTCGAGGTAGTTTCCAAGCGTGATGAAGACGAGAATGAACGCCGCGGTGTCGAAGTACAGTCCGCCGGCGATTACCTCAAGCAGAACCGCCACGGAGTAGACGTACGCGGTCGTCGAGCCCAGCGCAATCAGGACGTCCATATTGGCACGGCCGTTCTTGACGAGCGCTTTGTAGGAGTTCTCGTAGAACGGCTTGCCGAGCACTAGTTGGACGGGCGTCGCCAGGACAAACGCTATCCAACCGGATGGAACGCCAAAGAGCTCGTCGCCCACGAGTCCGAGCCCCAGCAGATGGTCTGCCATGAACACCAGCAAGGGAAGGGATAGTCCAGCGCCGAACAGCGTCAGTCGGAGTTGCCGACGGATTTCTTCTTGTCGAGCAGCCTCTCGTGCATCACCGTCAGAACCGTCATTAGTGTCACCACCTTCACGTACGGGTGAGTAGCCAGCCTCCTGGATAGCATCGTATAGATCCGAGCGGCTCGCTTCGGCCGGGTTATACGTGACCTGTGCCTCGTCAGTCGCGAAGTTGACATCGGCCGCAACGACACCCGGCGTCTGCCCAAGTGCATCTTCTACTGTCTCCGAACAGTTGGCACACGTCATATCGGTGATACCGATCGTCACCGAATCCGTAATTGGCGTGTACCCGGCCTCTTCTATAGCATCGAAGACTTGGTCGAGCGATACCTCGTCGGGATCGTATTCGACGCTCCCCTCGTCGGTCGCGAAGTTGATGTTCGCGTCCGAGACGCCGTCAACCGAGGTGACTGCATCGGTGATTGTCTGTGCGCAGTTCGCACAACTCATCCCCTGGATGTCGACGTGGCTTTTTCGCTTACTCATCACTCATACATACACCCTCTATATTCAATCGGTTTTTGCCTTTGTCTATTCAGCAAATCGCCACCTGGACTTTTGATTGTAAATCTACCCGTCGAGCAGCGTCGTCTCAATCAGCTCCCTGCTGAAGCTGTTCGTACTTCTCGGTAAACCGGGCTTCACACGACTGACAACAGAACTGATACAACTCCCCGTCGATTCGAACGGCAGTCCCCTCGCTGTCGACCGTATTCTCACACTGGGCGCAGGTGAGCGCGAACTCTGCCCCGCCAAGGTCTGGGGACCAATCAGCCGCCGCAAGAAGCGTCACCTCGACATCAGCGATTGCATCTTGGGCCACGGTATCAGCGAGCCAGCTCGAAACGTCGTTGTCAGGTACCCGAGCGTACACTATCAGTTCACCGTCGGCCGAGGTGAACACGTGTTCCACTGCCCCATCATCAAGCAAGGTACTCCGAAGCGCGGAAACGTCTGGACCCTCCCGAGCTACATCGAGAGTGAGTAACACTGGGATGCCCTTCTGAAGCTGTGAGCGGTCGATATCGAGCGTAAAACGATTGATTACGCCCATGTCCTGCATCTTTGCTACCCGGTCCGAAACGGCGGGTGCTGAGAGTCCGACGACATCTGCGATGTCACTGTAGGCCCGACGTGCGTTCGATTGCAGCAACTGAAGGATTTCGAGGTCAGTTTCGTCAAGTTCGCGCATACGCCGAGTACGGCAATGAGTGACTAAAGCTCTCCGACAATATTGGATTTGATTCCAAAGTCAGGTGGGTTTCTTATCCCTCATATCGAAGGGGAAACCAGAATAAAAGATGGGTGCGTAGAGAGTAGTGTATGGCCACCACTATCACCGTCGAAGGGATGACCTGCGGACACTGTGAACAGACAGTCGAAGAAGCGGTAGAGGAAGTCTCCGGAGTCACAGGTGCCGCCGCCGATCGAGACGCCGAACAGGTCACTGTCGAGGGGGACACTGACGTATCGAGTCTCGTGGAGGCCGTCGAAGATGCGGGATACACCGCGCAGGTCTGAACCGGCAACGTACTGACAATCATCCTGTCGTTCTCATTCGAGTCCTCCCGCCGGCCGTACGCGATAGTGTCGGCGTGTAGCTAGTACAATGGGTAACATTACCAATAAACAACACATGACCAACCACTCAGACCACGACCCGCCGGACGAACAGCCGCCAGACCGCCCCGCTACTCCGCAATCAGACGACGCTTGCGCCTGTTGCCGCATCTGTGAACTCGAATCTGCCAGCGATGGAACTGATAAACCCGGTAACGAGCACCAACACAACCATCCACAACAAGGCGGTCCCGGAACCCGTACCGATTCCAGCGTCGAACAGGAACTGCTCGAACACGAAGCCGAACGGGCCGACGAAGCCGAACGGGAGTTACACGACCGAGCAGAACACGGCGAGCACGCAGGTCACGACGAAGACGGTGACCACGCGGATCACGACGGTCACGGTGGGATGCACGCCGGTCACGAACAGATGTTCCGCCGTCGGTTCTTCGTCTCGACATTGCTGTCGATACCCGTCCTCCTCTACAGCCCGTTCATTCAGGGGGCGCTCGGATTCTCTTCGCCGACTTTTCCCGGGAGCACCTGGATAACGCCTGTCTTCGCGGTGGTCGTATTCGCTTACGGTGGCGTTCCGTTCCTCAAGATGGCGGTTCCCGAGCTGAAAGACCGATCACCGGGGATGATGACGCTCATCTCGATGGCGATCGTCGTCGCATTTCTCTATTCCGTCGCCAGCCTATTCATTCCCGGTACGACGCCGTTCTTCTGGGAATTGGTCACGCTGATAGACATCATGCTGCTCGGTCACTGGATCGAAATGCGGTCGGTGCGAGCCGCCTCCGGTGCGCTCGACGAACTGGCCAAACTCATGCCCGATACTGCCGAGCGAGTCACCGAGAGTGGCGAGACCGAGGAGGTACACGTCTCGGAACTTCAGGACGGAGACGTACTACTCGTCCGACCTGGAGCGAGTGTGCCAGCCGACGGCGAAGTCGTCGAGGGGGCCTCTTCGGTCGACGAGTCGATGATTACGGGGGAATCGCGACCCGTGGACAAAGAGGAAGGTTCTGATGTCGTCGCTGGGACGGTCAACCAAGACGGGAGCCTCCGTGTCCGCGTGACGAAAACGGGCGACGATACCACACTCGCCGGCATCATGCGGCTCGTCGAGGATGCCCAGCAGTCGAAGTCAAAGACACAGCTGCTCGCCGACCGGGCGTCCGGTTGGCTGTTCTACGCCGCTTTGGGTGTGGCGGCTATCACGGGTGTGGCATGGGTCATTGCGGTGGGGCTGAACATCGCCGTACTGGAACGCGTCGTCACGGTGCTCGTCATCGCCTGTCCACATGCACTCGGTCTGGCCGTCCCGCTCGTCGTCGCAATCAACACGTCAACGGCCGCCCGAAACGGGATACTCATCCGCGACCGCATCGCCATGGAGGAAGCCCGGAACCTGGACACGGTGATGTTCGATAAGACCGGGACGCTCACCAAGGGTGAGCAAGGTGTCGTCGGGGTCGAAACAGCTGATAGCTGGACCGAAGAAGAAGCGTTCGAGGTCGCTGCTGGCGTGGAAGGCGACTCTGAGCACATGATTGCCCGTGCCATTCGGACTGCCGCCGAAGAACGTGGCGTCAAGCGAGCGAGCGTCTCGAACTTCGAGAATCTCCGTGGTCTCGGGGTCAAAGCAACCGTAGAAGGCAAGCTAGTCCATCTTGGCGGTCCCAACCTAATCGAGAAGCTCGGCATCGACAGACCATCGTCGATGGCTTCCTTTGCCGATGAGGCCGGCTCAAACGCCCAGACAGTTATCTACCTCATCCAAGACGAATCCGAGGTCGTCGCTGCGTTCGCGCTGGCGGACGTCATCCGGGAGGAAAGCAGACAGACTATCGACGCGCTGCACACGATGGACATCGAGGTGGCGATGTTGACCGGTGACTCCGAAGACGTCGCGAAGGCCGTCTCCGAAGAACTCGGTATCGACCAGTACTTCGCTGAAGTGCTCCCCGAGGAGAAAGACACGAAAGTCGAACAACTCCAATCCGAGGGAAAACTGGTGGCAATGGTCGGCGATGGCGTCAACGATGCGCCGGCGCTGACCAGGGCAGACGTCGGGATCGCCATCGGGTCCGGTACCGACGTAGCAATCGAGTCGGGTGACATCATCCTCGTCGAGAACAACCCCCGCGACGTCGTTCGACTCATCAAACTCTCGAAGGCCAGCTACCGGAAGATGCAGGAGAACCTCGTGTGGGCGACCGGTTACAACGTATTCGCATTACCTCTCGCAGCCGGCGTCCTCGCACCGATAGGTATTCTCCTGTCGCCAGCCATCGGCGCGGTGTTCATGTCGCTGTCGACGGTCATCGTCGCTATCAATGCCCGCAGACTCCGCGGAGTCGATCTCTCGTGATTGACGCGTTTCGCCAGTGGGCCTTCGACCGTCGCGACCACACGCACAGCCAGCGCGTCTACGACTGGTGGAGCCGACACGACCGGGTGTACGCCGCCTTCGTCGCGGCCTTTCTTCTTGGCCGCACGGGCGAATTTCGCGACCGGACGGTCGCCGCCCTCTCGCTGGACCCCGGTGATACCGTCCTCGATGTTGGATGTGGGCCCGGTCCAAACTTTGAGCGTCTTGCCGACGTCGTTGGGCCAACTGGAACTATCGTGGGCGTCGACGCCAGCCCCGGCATGGTCAAGCGGGCGAAGGAACGCGGTGAACAGTTGGACTGTGAAGTCGAAGTACTTCGAGCCGACGCTAGGAGACTGCCACTGGCGAATGACCGCTTCGATGGGGTGTGCGCGACACTCTCCTTGAGCGCGATGGGCGATATCGAGGCAGTCGTAGCGGGAATATCCGACGTTTTGCTGCCCGGGGGACGCATCGCAGTTCTCGACGCTCGGTCGTTCCAGACTGCACCGCTTCGCTGGCTCAACCCGCTCATCGAAGGCATCTCTGCATATATTACTAACTGGTATCCAGAGGCCCCAATCGTCCAGTCAGTCGAAGATATGTTCGCGGAGGTCTCCATCGAGACATTTCACGGGGAGACGGTCTATGTAGTGACAGCGAAGAAGGGTGGATGACACGGACTGCCTGCTGAAATACTCGTCAGTTGTCCCGTCAGAACACTCCTAGAATGAATCCGATTCCCATGACACTGAGAACGACAGCGGAAAATGCCGGTAGATACGGCGTGAATCGGTCGACCTTCTCCTCGTAATTCTGATAGCCAGCAATCAACAGCATCGTCAATCCGACGATACCGACGATGACGGTAATCGCATAGACACTCATGAGTTCCAAGCAGTGGTTCGAGCCGGCACAGAGTGCGATTATCTCGAACTCCTCTTCGTGAGCAAAGCCGAGGACAAACGCGAACCAAGCGATGCCGAACAGTCCCCGGTCTGTGGCGCTGTCAAGGTCATCGTGCTCGTGGGAGTGGCCACCGACGAATGGAATGACGGCTTTTAGACGTGTGAGTAATCCCTCGTCATTGTGCTCATGGGTGTGGGGATCGCCGTGGTCGTGATGATGGTCGTTGTCGTGCCTATGCTCGTGCTCGGGACCAGATTGGCCGTGTGAATGGCCGTGTCGGTACTCACGAATCCCGAGGGCGATAAGCAAGATACCGGCGACGAGACTGACTGGACCACCAATTTGTACACCAGCCAGTATCGTCAGCGGCTCGTTTACCTGTGTGAGATTGAAGTAATCTTTCGCGTAGAAGAACACCGCGACCATCGCGATGCTGCTGATGAGATGTCCGATACCGAGGATGAAACTCGCAGCAAAGCCATAGATCCACTTGTTCGTCTGGTCAAGTGCGTACGATGCTGCGACCGGCCAGCCGTGCCCCGGTTCAATTCCATGAATCGCACCGAGTACAATAGCGCCGACCAGTAGCCCGGCCGCCTCGTTGTGTAACATCCCTCTGTCGCAGGCTTGGCTGAGACCGCGGATAACGGTTGTTAATACCGAAATCGGGGATCCATCATACTGAGAACTCTTCAACGGGGACGCCGTGAGGACGACTATGCGGACCAGTTTCAATATCCCGGACGAGATCGTCGCGGAGTTCGACCAAGTCTGGCAGGAAGAGGGTCTCGACAATCGTTCGCGGGCAGTGAGAGAAGCCATGCAGGAGTACATCGAGGCACATTCTCAGCTCGAAGCGGTAACCGGCGAAGTCGTTGCACTCATCGGGTTCGATTATCGCCACCACGACGTGATACAGGAGTTGCATGGGATCCAACATGAGTATCAAGACGTGATTCTCAACACCGGTCACACCCATCAGGGAGAGTGGTGTCTGGAATCGCTGTTCTGTCGCGGGGATGTCGACCGTGTCCGTGAGCTGACGTACCGACTCCGGGATTTCGATGGTGTCCAGCGAGTGAAGATAATGGTCATCCGAGACGAGGAAACCTGACTCCGTCAGGAGTCGAGTGAATGGTTCGCCGAAATATACGCTTGAAATCAATCGAATGACAGGGGAATGTGAGTCAGCGCCCCCGCGGTCATATCATGGATATCAGTTATCGGGTGAGCGTGCAAATCATGTGGTATGATGTCTATTGTTCGCTCAACGAACGACGCATTACGTATTTCGGCTCTTCGGACGCTATCTCCCGAATTGAAGACGGTCGTCGCAATAGGTGCCTACGGGGCATGGACGGCAATCACGTGGCTGTTAGAAGGGCGAATCCAAACGTTACTCCGTCCAGACGCAGTGGCGGATAGGCTCCTGTACACGAGCGTGGCTAACGTTCTTGTCGGCACCGTCCTCTCATTGGTTCTGGTCCGGGAGTTCGTCGCAGCCGGGTTCACTACCCGCGAGCAACTCGGATTGCGGTCACTCCGTCGGACGGTTAGCGCAGTTATTTTTGGCGGACTTCTCGGCATCGGTCTCTACATGTTTCAACAGCCGCCGACCGCCGATCCAATCGTGGTGCTAAACGTTTTCGCGCAGGTACTACCGGTTTCGATTGCCGAGCTTGTCGTGTGCTGGGCCCTCGTCGGTGGCAGCGTAGCCGCCCTGTTACGTCATCGTCGTCTGAATCCAACACTCGCAGACGGAATTGCACTCGTTATCTCTGCGGTGCTCTTCGGTGTGTACCACTTCGCACACAGCCCACCGTTCAACACGGCCGAGATGGTCGGAAGTCTCACAGTCGTAGGGATTGGAACGGGGCTCATCTACTTCGTTGGCGGAGCGTTCTACGGCGCGCTCGTGTTCCACAACTGCATGGCGCTGTTCGGTATTATTTCCTCTCTCGCAGTGAGCGGACAGCTCAACACATACCAGGAGCCACGCGTGGCTCTCATAGCGACGGCGATAGTCTCATTTGTCCTTCTAGTCGCCGTCGAACGCCTGTTTGTCAGGCCGCCGCTGTCAAGCGACTCGGGGAATTCGAGAGGATGAGCGCGTTTTGTGTCTCTTCACGGGTCAAGTGTTCCTGGATGTGCTAAACACACCCACGATTCCGCAGCTATCTCAGTCTGCGTATTTTCGTAGAACATCTGGTGGTCGATCCAGATACCCGTTAAAGCGACTGATTCACCGGCCAGAGAATGAGAAGCATCTCTGAAAATTGCGATAAAGCAGCTCTGATATTTTAGCTACTGCTGATGGCGACATATCTCATCACGAACGATTTTTCGAATTTGGCGTTCTGGAATACTTGTTTCAGTGGAGATGTCTGGCTCTTCAAGTGGTTCAAGATCTTGTGCGGCGGCTTGGAGCCGCTCATCTTTAGCTTCGGCGTAGAAATAGAGGCTGCGACGGTTGTCGTAGAGCGCCCGCAACGTTGACTCGGCAACAGGTGTTCCGTCAGCTGCTTCAGTGTAGGTGTAGCCTTGCCCAACGCGTTCAAGCGCACGTCGAATAGTCAGGAACTCGTCAGCGTTGACCTGGAGATAGCCGTCTTCGACATCGAACCCAGCTGGCGGCCGCCCCGTCCATCGGCCGGCCTCTTTCGCAGCGTCAATACCTGATTGAATCCGGCGGAGCTTCTGTTTGTGCTCAACCCGGGCGAGGTCACCCATCACACCGGCGATAAGCTGACTCACCGCTCTGTCGACGAGGTCATCCTCAAGGCTGATTTCGAGTCCGACTTCTAAATCTTGGATACCCGTTTCGTGGCTGAGACAGAATTCGAGGAAGTCGTGGATTTCGCCGGCGCCGAGTCGAGAAAGACGTGAGAGTTCGTGGACAACGACGACGTCTAGGGCCCCCGTCTTCGATATCTACACGGAGTCGCTGGTACTCTTCACCACGCTCAGTTTCAGTCCCGCTGATGATATCTGCGTAGGTGTGGATCTCTGGCTCGTCGTACGTGTTTTTAACAAATTCTCGAAGTTCGTCAAGCTGTCGTTGTGGGTCCTGATCTGTCGTTGAGACACGGGCGTAGATGCCGATATCGGGCATACTTTTTGTGGCCTCAACCGAGCGTGTAAGTTATCCACCATTTGTCGACCTCAGTAACCGTCACGGGGCAGCAGCACCGATATTATCACTCGAATCAGCAAACGGGATATCGATTTCGAGCCCATCGTAGGTCAACAATGGTTTTTTTGCCTGCCCGGAGCCCCCTCCTTCGAACTCAATCACACCGATTGATTCGAGTTCAGTGAGATTCCGATGGACCTGTTTGTAGTCTCGGTCGACAAGTTCAGCGGCCTCGCGAATACTTTCGGGGCCGTGATCTGAAATTGACTCTAACAGTTCCAGATTCTTTGGACTGAGGAGTCGACTAAGTGCGGAGTACGATTCGAAGTTTAATACCGGTTGGGCGTCCTCAAGATCCTGACCTTCCTGTGCAGCCTTGATGCGGCTGCGGGTACGACGATCGAGACGGTCGCGTTCACCGACGGTGACTTTGAGCGTTGGCATGTTGTGTTCCTCCTGGAGGCGTCCTACGGTTACCAATTCCATGAGACCGGCGACAGTTCTTCGGCTTCTTGCTTGAACCGGTCGTACAGCGTGAGCATCCCGGGGAACTCGATATATTCGGTATCGGTCTGGGTGTGGCGCTCGTGTCCTTTCTGTCGTTCGTGAGCGTTGTCGTATCGAATGATGGTCTCGCCACCAACTTCGCCGAGGTGCAGGCTGTAGTCCCAACCACAGGGGTACTTCTCATCGTCAGTCTGTCGGATGGTCACTGCAACAACGTAGCCGTCTTCGACATCGCGCCAGTCTTCGATTGTCGTATAGGACGCCATCCGCTAGCCTATGTTATTACCTCCATAGACATAAACCTATGGAGGAGACCACATAGAAGAGTCCGAAGGTCCTGATCGAGAGTTTCTGCGGTGACAGCTGAATTGATAAGCTGGCCGGGTTTTGACTGACCCGTACAAAGCACTACCTTTGCAGCATCCATATTGGGATAACACTCATGCGTAGCACATTGTTGATGTAGAGCTATCATGTCATTTTGTCGCAGACTCTGCCAACTGGAAACCAGTTTACTGAATAGTCTACCCGTTAGTCCCTATCTTCTCTTATTGATAGAGAACTCAATCAACAATCTCCTACGCAAGAGCGTTGGGATAAAATACTACAGCCCTTGGATGGACCCGAACAGGCCGGTCCCAATGCCGCCGAAATAGCGGAGTGGATGGAGAACGATTTTGGGCGAGCAGTGGCCGAGGGGATAGCAAACGCTGACGACAAGGACGAGTCCGACGACGAGCACGAGATAGTAGAGGTAGAGATACTCCATCACCAGCGGGATGAGATTGTGTGGACGATAGACACGGACGGAAATCTCGACACGGAGAGCGAAGCGCTCAGAAACGTGGCGCAGGAGTATCTTGAGGAGGGCATTCCCGTGCTCGTGCCTACGACCTACGAGAACAAAGACGGTGAAACGGTTCACGCGGATGACGAGGTGATGGTTGAATCGGGAAGTACGGGATTCGTTCGGGCCTTCGTTGACGAACTCCCGGGTCCGTTCGACTGTGGCTCTGTGGCGCTCGCTGACCTGTCTGTCCGGTCGCGGTCAGTAGTGTCCGGAATGTCGATGCGAACAGGACTACCCTAAGCAATTCATGTACCGATTTCCTCGGTCAGGATTGCTTGAATGTCGCGAAAAACATAATGTGTCGTCTCGACATCCTGCCCCCCTGTAATCGTCACCTTCCCGTTGGAAAACAACATTATGGTACAGTTCACATCATCTGGGCGGTAAATTAGCGCGGGGAACTGTTCTGGCTCATATTCCGTACACTCCAACCCGAGCGCTACCGCCGCCGCAGCAAGGTTCACATCCGACCCCAGCTCTGCTGTAGCGACGAGATACTTCACTACAATCGATTCCGAAATGATTTTTTGGTCAATATCGACCCCAACGCCGTTAAGCACTTTTGACAGCCACTCGACGGTATCTAGCACCTCCTGCCACGATTCTGCCCCGGCAATCGTGTAAGACCCCGAACGAAACACCATTGCGACCGGTGTTCCGGGACTCTTCGACAAGTACAGGCGTCCCGGCTGAACGGTCTTTACAACCTCAAGGTCGGCCGCCAACATCTTAACATCAATCTCACCAGCACCGAGTGTTCCAGAGGCCACGATGTTGACAATCTGCAGGTCTCGGTATTCGCTTCCTTCTGTACCGACTGGCGTTGGCATGTATTCAGAGAGAATGACCCAATATACAAAAGCCACGCTGAGTCTCAGTAATTCACGTTGCAGGGCGGAGCTTCGGTAGGGACAAACCACCTATTTTTTTACAATGCACTATAGATTCGGACTATGTCAGGGACTCCGAAGGAACAGAAATTCCACAGTCTTCTCTACTCGGCTCTTTATCGGTATGTAGAAAATAACGACACGAAGTTTTCAGAGGTGAGTATTGAGAAGGACGTTGAGGGCAGACGAGCAGATATCCACCTTGATAGTAATCTCACTGGCAGTCTTGTTATAGAAGTTAAACGAGATGATATTTCGCCATACGACAAAGACGTAATTAAGCAAGCCCGCGATTACACCCGCGACATCGGAGCCGACTTCTTCGCCACATGTAACAGCAACGACTTCTACCTGTTCAATTATAATGGAGAAATCGAACTCAATGACGTTCCGTACAACTACGCAAATCTCCGCCCAATCAATCTCTCTGACCCGGATCTCGATGGGTTCGTCCCACAGTTGCTAGCTGGGGTAGACAACCTTTATCAAAGTGGGACACTTCCCGAACAGGAAAAGAAAGAACAAGTTGTCGGGCTTCTCCGTACGTTCCACTCCACGATATGGCCCGCATACAAAGAACTCGCACAGCAAAAGTACAAATCCAATGAGAAATTCATCAATCTGTTCGACAAATGGGTTCGGGAAAACGATTTTACCGGTCTCTCAACAGATGAGCAGTTGGAAACAGCGGCGAAGCAGTACGCGTACCTGCTGACCAATAAGATCCTCTTCTACGAGGTCGTTCGAGAGCAAACGCCTGAACCAATCGAACCGACGGATGGAAACAAACTCCAATCACTTGTCGGTGAGTCGAGTATCGATTTCCTCGATGAGCACATCCGCCGTCGGTTCGAAGAGATAATCGAGAAGATCGATTACAAACCAATCTTTCGGAACAGCGACCTCTTCGAGCAATTCCCGAACAATAAAAAGACCCTTCAGAACATCCAGTCGCTCGCAGAAAACATTGAGCAACGGGAAATCTCCGGCATCGACGAAGATCTCCTCGGTGACGTGTTTGAAGAGCTTATCCCCGAGAGCGAACGGAAGAAACTCGGGCAGTACTACACACCGCCAACGATCGCTGAAGCGGTATCAAAATGGGTGCTTGACGCCCCAGCTGAACACGATCTCCCAGACATCCTCGATCCAGCGTCTGGCAGTGGGACGTTCCCTGTCGAAGTGTACACCGAGCTTAAGAACAACTACCCAGCCGCGTCACATCAAGAGATCCTCGACTCGATCACCGCAATCGATATCAACAAATTCCCCCTGCACCTCACCGCGCTCAACCTGGCCAGTCAAAACATCGAAGAAGAAATCGACACCCTGCACGCGTACCACGCATCGTTCTTCGATATCGAGCCGGATAGAACGATGCTGACATCTGCGCGGTTAGACGATCAAAACACCGGAGAAGTCGGGTATTTCGATGGAGTCGTCGGGAATCCCCCGTACATTCGAAACCGTGACATCCCAGACAAAGACGCGTTCAGAGCACACCTCTCACGGTTCGGACCGGAGAACGCATCACCGTACTTGGACGGGGCGAAGAAACTCAGTAAACGCAGCGACGCGTATGTCTACTTCGTCACGCATGCGACACAGTTCCTACGAGATGGTGGGCGGCTGGGGTACGTGATCCCACCGAAGTGGATGACTGTACAGTATGGCTTGGACTTCCAACAGTTCCTCTTCGATCATTACCGCATTCATGCCGTAGTCGCGTTCGCAGAACGAGCATTCGAAGACGCGTTTGTTGACACGTGCCTGCTGCTCGTAGAACGGTGTGAAAATGAAGAGATACGACGAGAGACAACCACCCACTTCATTCGCGTCCAGGATGAGATGGAGCCAGTAGACTTGTACGACACCGTCACGTACGGTATGACTCTTGAGCAAGAGCCGATAGATGTGTTAAAACGCCCGAACTACCGTATTGTTGGGGTCCGGCAAGCGTATCTTGAAGAGACAGGGCCGAAAAAGATGGATTACTACTTGAACGCGCCACTACAGTTAATCAACCTCATTGAGCGAGATGATTTTGTCCCTCTCAGCACGTTCGCCAATGTGTCTCGTGGCCCCAGCACGGGAGCTGTGAACTTCTTCATCCTGGATAAAGAAGAAGCGCACCGACGTGGGATCGACGAGCGATTTTTGAGCCCAGTCGTGAAGAGCATCAAGGACATGGAGTCGGAAGTACTCACGGCGGATCAAATTACCAAGTACATGCTTGACGTGAATGACTACGTTGAGCGAGTGAAAACACAGACGAGGGAGTTCGGTGAGGACACAGAACTGGAAGACGATGTAAAGAATGCATTGAAGCGTGATGGTTACACCAATCTCCTACAGTACATCACTGAAGGAGAAAACGCAGGTGTGCATGAAGGTGGGACGACCGGTTCACGGAAGGTGTGGTTCAACGCTGGAGACATTATGACGCCGGAGTTGTTCCATCCACGGTTTTTCAAATGGCGACTATTTACTGTCGTGAACCGTGCTGGAGCGGTGACAACAGACGCCGTACAGTGTGTTCAGGTCAAGCCAAAGTACGACTCAAAGGTGCTGACTGGAGTGATGAATTCGAGTCTCTACGCTGCAGCAGTTGAGTGTTGGGGGAGGATTGAAGGAAACGGTGTGCTGCAACTAAACACGTATGAGGTAGCAGGCATTCCTGTGCCTGATATTCGAGAGTTCTCTGAGGAATCGTGTGATGCGATTCGAGAGGCAACTGATGCCTTGCTGGAGGGAGAATCTGATGCGAAACAACGGCTGAATCAAGCGGTACTTGATGCGGTCGGTGTTGAGGATATGTCAGTCGAAAAGTTGGAAGACATACGGCAGGTTATGACGAATCAACGACTTGAAGGGGAGTTCGAGTCGGAGGTGATGCTGCAGAATCTTGACGCTGCGACAGAATGGTCGGCTGATTACTTCGGTGACGAAAATATAGCTGGAGAAAGCACGTTAGACGACTTCTCGTAACCCTTCTCTCTCCAGTGTACGTTCTCACGCACACGCATGGTTCACGCGACGGGTGCGGTTCTGTAGCCTTCACTCAATGAGTGATTGGATGCGTGTGATCACAGGTTCAATATCGTCGAGACTGCGCAGGCCTTGGATCGAAAACTTCCCCGTTGAGAACAACAAAACGGTGACTGATAACTCCTCAATCCGTACAATCACTGCTGCGAACTGTTCCGGTTCGTACTCAACATCAAGCCCTTGTTGGCTAATCTCGACGCTGAGGCGCTCTAAGTCAAGTTGCGTGCCGAGATCGCCACTGACAGCGATGTTGGCAATATCCGGTCCGCTGACCAGCGTTATTTCATGATCGATATCTGTCACGCGGTCGATAATGGTCTCAACGTATCCCTCAGCTTCTTTTGTTGATGTACAACCGTACACCAGAATCCGCTTTTCGCTCCAGTCGCGGCCGTTCACCATCACTCGCACATTCGAGCCTTCTGGGACAAATTTGAATCCTGATTCGTTGCGCTCAAACCCATCGAGCATCTCCAACTTCGTCGGGTCCATACGGACGATGGCTTTGTGCATCATCGAGTGGGGCGTATACTCAACGCCATCTTCGGTGAAATGGGTCTTGGCCTCACTCTCAGAACTTGTCACAATAATATCTCATTCTGCGCATAGTCACCTGAGTCTTGCGAATCGCTATGAGCAATATGATGAAAATCAATAGTCCCTATGTGAAAATATTGGTCGTGATTATCGCCGTAATCGGGACTGCATTCTTGACATTTCGAAGCCTTTCCGGAAATCCTGGAAACGACGGTTTACCGCAAGCAGAATCGAGTGACAACGGCGGAGTTGGCGTCAAGAACGAACTGTAGCATCTCAGATTCCGGAAACTACCCAGCCACCATTATATACCGCGCTAGAAAACCAGTCTACTGATCAAACATGATTCGTGATGCTCGTGTGCTTCGGGCGGGGTTCATACCGAAGGAAATTGAGCATCGCGACGCTGAGTTGAACCACCTCTCCAGCGTTCTGGAGCCGATTACGAACGGGGAACCCGCCGACACCGCCATTGTCACAGGCCCCAGCGGCGCCGGGAAGACGTGCATCTCGAAGTTTGTTACTGAGAGACTCCGTGAAGAGGTACTGGACATCGAGACAACCTACGTCAACTGCTGGCGCAACTACACCCGATTCCGCACGCTGTATCAGATTCTTGACGACCTCGGCCAGACCATCGATATCCACCGGCAGTCGACACCGCATGATGAACTTGTCGACCGGATTCAGCAGTACGACGGGCCGCGAACGGTTATCATCCTCGACGAGGTCGACCAGCTGGAAGATCCGGGCATCCTCTACGATCTTCACAGTTTGGAGCAGTTCGCGCTGGTCTGTATCGCTAACAAAGAGGAGGAGCTGTTCAGCCGTGTCGACGACCGGCTCGTAAGCCGACTCCGCTCCAGCGAACACGTCCGGATGGACAAGTACCACGACGAGCAGCTGTACGACATCCTGAGTGCCCGTGCGAAATGGGGTCTCGACGAGGACGTCATCACCGACGACCAACTCTATCGCATCGCCGATGCGGCCGCCGGCGACGCCCGTCTCGCGATAGGGATTCTCCGTACCGCCGCTAGCAAGGCTGACAGAGAAGATGAAGAGCGAATCACAGACGAAATGCTGTTGGACGCTGCGGATGACGCCCGGGCACAAATCAGGCAGACGAGCCTCGATTCGCTCACACCACACCAACAATCCGTCTACGAAATCGTTCACGAGGATGGTCCGCTCGGACCAGGAGCTATTCACGAACGCTATTGCGACGCCGTCGACGACCCGCGAACGAAACGAACGATTCGGACATACCTCTCGAAGATGGTCCAGTACAACCTTCTAGAAGCCGAAGGGACAAGCCGAGACCGGCAGTATTCCGTAGTCACCGAGCCAGTCAGTTCGCCGGTTAACTGAGTCCCACGCAGCGATTCGACACTACAGTTGCTCTGTTAACCAACATTCGGACTGCGTTGGCTCGTTTTGTTGGTTAAACTGTTGCAGACGATTCCGGAGAGTTTCGCGGAAGCGGGCTAGACACTCAAAATCCCGGGCACAACGGTCTATTCCAGATTGCTACGGTCGGTTTCCTGAAACACGGAAGCTACACGCCGCAGGTTATCGGATCCGTGGACCTCTACTCACGTATGTCAGACCACCCACCCTCGAATCGATTGGAAATTGAGCAACCAACGCGAGGAGCTGACCGGAATCGGTCCATTTCCAGCCAACCTGATACAGCGAGCGACGACATCCTACTTCCCTCACTTGAGGACGGCATCACGCTGTTGGACGTCGACGGCAGTCGGGGCGTGCCAATCCTGCAGTCGATAGTCCTCGATCATCTCCTCATGCGCGACGGGCCCGCTTTCTGGGTTGACGCCAACGGGCACGCCACGACCACCACGCTCTCACGAATCGCTCCCAGCCAACGGTTGCTCGACCGGATCCACGTTGCACGCGGATTCACCGCCTACCAACATTACGGCGCTGTCTGTGATCTCCCGACGGCAGTGAACCACTGTATTCAGGAATCGACAACAGGGGACAGCTTGGGAGAGCGACGGTCCACGGATTGCGATGGGGAGACGTCTCCTCACACACCCTCACTCATCGTCGCCCCAGCCATCGATGCACAGTACCGTGCCGACGATACCCTTGGAGAGGCACACGCCGAGACGCTCCAAGCCCGAGCGCTCGCCAAGCTAGCGACCTATGCTGAGGGGTACGACATCCCCGTTCTGGTCACCCGAAGCAAGCGCGACGAGTTCGCGGCACCGGTCGAGACGGCCGCTGATCACTATCTGGAGTGCGAGCAGACCCGGATGGGACCGAAAATTAGTGGCGATGACTTCGAGACACTCCTCTACCCCGTCGACGACAGCGCTTACTACCAGACGACGTTTGCCTACTGGCGACAGTTGCTCGCGGCACGCGCCACGCAGGTCGGCGTGGAACCGGCGACGCCGTCAACGCCGACCCAGGAAGGCGTCGGGACAGGCGTCACAGCCGACGGTGAGACGGTTTCGGCCACCGCGGACCCCTTACTCGATGCGTGGACCGCGACCGGGACAGGAGGCCGATAGCGATGGGGCGCACCAACCCAACGTACCGAGACGCTCTCCGGGCCATCGAAGAACGTTGGGCGGAGTTCCGCCGGGCACTGCGGCGTCGCGACCAGCCCCGGTTCGACCGACTGTTCGAATACGCCCGCGAGCATGCTGACGCGAGCGGGCTGTTGAACCACCAGAACCCGCTGCTGCCGGCGCTGCTTAGCATCAATCTCGAACAAGAGGCCCGCCTCGACGACCACGAAGAGCGTCTCGAGGAACTCGAAGCCGCGGTCGCAGTAAGCGAGGACCAGGAGACAGCTCCACCGGACTCGAACTCGTGACGATGCCGTTCACCATCGACTTTCTGGACGACGGCCGCGTCCTGGAGTGGGAAGCAACCGACGACAGCGCCGTCGCGACCGAGCGCAATGACTACACCCCTCGCTTCTACGTCGCCCCTCGCGACCCAGAGACTGACCTCGACCTCACGACACTCCAGTCGGTGTACGACCAGCACCCGGATGTCGTCACGACCGAGATGGTTGCGCGACGGCCGGGCTTTCGGCGAGGCGAGGAGACAGTCCTCGCCGTCGACGCCGCCCACATCGACCGCGTCACTCCGCTCGCTCGGCAGGCACGCCAGTTGTCCGACTATCCGATCGGTGGTATCGCATGCTTCAACGTCGATTTCTCGCGAGAGTTCCGGTACTGCTTGGAGAACAGCGTCGATCCAACGCCGGCGAGCGAGCTGTCGACGCTCCGCCTCAGCGTCCCGGTGACCGAAACGAGCAACGATATCTATGGAGAACTGTCCGTCGCCGGCGACACCGTCACCGGCTCGCCGACGGAGCTCTTGACCGCCGTCCAGGGGGCGCTCGAAGGACATGATCCGGACATCCTGGTCTGCTCAACCAGCGAGATTGTCCCGACGCTGTACGAGATGGCGACGGCCGCCGGCGTCGACGACTTCTCGCTGAGTCGGTGGCCGGACGTGGACTATCAGCAGCTCGCGGGTGCGTCGACCTACGCCAGCTACGGCCAAGTGGGCCACTCGCCAGCGCGATACAACGTGCCCGGCCGGGCCATCATCGACGAGTCGAACACGTTCTTCTACGGAGAGACGAACCTCGATGGTGTCCTCGACCTCGTGTCGCGCTCGAAAAAGCCCGTCCAAGAACTCGCCTGGGCATCTATCGGGAACGTCCTGACGGCAATTCAGATCTGTGAAGCCCACGACCGCGGCGTGCTCGTCCCGTGGAACTCCTGGCGTCACGAATTCTTCAAGCCAATGGGCACGCTGCACGACGCCGACCGTGGCGGGTTCATCTTCGCACCGGAGGTCGGTTTCCACGAGAACGTTCACGAACTCGACTTTTCGAGTTTGTATCCGAACATCATCTGTACGCGAAACGTCTCACCGGACGTCATCAGGTGTGACTGCCATAGCGACCGTGGCGATGTGCCCGAATTGGGGTACTCGATTTGTGACGAGCGTGGCTACCTCGTCGACGTCCTCCAGCCGATCATCGACGCCCGAGACGAGATCAAGGCGGCCATCCGTCGAGAACGCCAACGTGACGAGCCCAACGAAAAGCGCCTCGACGAACTCGAGGGTCGCTCGGGAGCGCTGAAGTGGATCCTCGTCGCGTGCTTCGGCTACCAAGGGTTCAGTAACGCGAAATTCGGTCGTATCGAGTGCCACGAAGCGATCAACGCCTACGCTCGTGAGATATTGCTCGTGGCGAAACAGCGCCTAGAGGCGGGCGGCTGGCGCGTCGTCCATGGCATCGTTGACTCCATCTGGGTGACCCCAGACCCCGACGTCGACGACGATGCTCGTGAGGACCTCGAAACGCTCGCGATGGACATTACCGATGAAGTCGAGATTCGCCTCGAGTACGAAGCTCACTACGATTGGGTGGCGTTCGTCCCGCAGCGAGAGAGCGACGCCGGCGCGTTGACGAAATACTTCGGGAAGGTCAGTGGCCAAGAGGAGTTCAAGCTCCGTGGCATCGAAGCCCGCCAGCGGTCGACACCGCCGTTCATCGAAGCGGTACAACGGGAGTTTATAGAGGTGCTTGATGAGACACGGTCAGCAGACGCAGTCATCCGCCGGCTCAAAGCGGCGATTGCGAGACTGCATTCCGGGGAGGTTGTTGCCGACCAACTTGTCGAACGGAATCGAGTCTCAAAACCACTGGAAGGGTATACCCAGAACACGCAGAACGTGGCCGCGCTCAAACGGGCACGAGATCAAGAATTGGGCGTCCATCCGGGACAGGACATCGAGTACGTGGTAGTCGACGATCAGAAATTATCTCGGGACCGTGTCGCCCTAGCTCATGAAGAGATTGAGGAATACGATCCCGAGTACTACGAGACACAGCTCGTTCGAGCGGTCGAGAGTATCCTCTCTCCAAAAGGGTGGGACCGGACAGATATTCGACGGGAGCTCGCTGAAACAACTACGAGGAGACTGAGAGACTATTGTTGAAACGTGATAGGGGGGACACCGGATTTCCGGGGAAATACTCCAATAGAGAAGCACAGCTGGTGAACTACCCGACCCTACTCGCTCGTTGAGGAAGGAGCCTTAGCGCCTACGTTCAGCTAAACGCAAGAGTCAACATTTACACATCGATGACGGGGGGTGCAATATGTCTGGGAGAGATTCCAGTCGAGGTCTGCCGGAGATGTGCAAGTTACACATCGATGACGGGGGGTGTGGCTGACAAATGATTTGAACGACAATATCAGAGCGTTATCCAAATCCGGCCAATCCGCTCGCTGTTACACTTCGAGCACGGGGGGTGAACCACAGTAATGTACTTCGTTACCGGTACAGAGCCCATATATTCCAGATTGGCAAATATGAGGGATAGCCCAAATGAGGCGGAGATATATACATCGACGGAGGTTAATCTTTTTAGTACCTGCGTCACACAGCAGGAGTATGGCCGGCAGCAATCAGGGTGGGAGCGACCAATCTACGTTGGAAGGGGAATCAACGCAATCAGAGGTAGAGGAGAAGCCCAACGCCACTGAAGATAATCACGCTGCCGACGACGCATCCCTCACTCTTTCTGAAGAGGATTCTAGCGAGAGTACACAGCAGTCGATTCGGGATATGCTCAACGAGGAGGGTAACGGGTCAGTATTCGTCAATCGGGATCTCGTCGAGCCCGACACCATCATCGACGAAGAGCGAATCGTCGGTCGCGACGATCAGCTCGAATCGGTCGTGTCATTCCTGAAGCCGACACTGCAAGCAAACCGACCGCCGAATATGCTCCTCTACGGCCCCGCCGGTACTGGAAAGTCACTCATTATCGGTGCTGTGACCCAGCAAATTGTCGAGCTCTGCAAATCGAAGGGCGAGAGCTTCGGTGTTGTCGACATCAACTGCCAGCCGATCAATACGCTCGATCAAGCGGTCTACGAACTTGTCCAGACAGTCGCCAAAGACGTCGGCGCAGAAGTGGGCGTCCCCGAAACTGGCGTGTCGACGAAACGCAAGTACCGACGTCTCTACGAACTCATCAACGAACACTACGATTCGGTCATCTTCATCCTCGACGAGATCGACCTCCTGGTCGGACGCCGCGCTAACGACGAACCCGCCTACTCGAAGTTGCTCTACCAGCTCTCACGAGCCAGCAATACGAACGAAATAGAGGGCAGAGTATCCGTCGCAGCGCTGACGAACGACCCGAAATTCATGGAGGACATCGACGGCCGAGCCGAGAGTTCGTTCAACCCACGGGACGTCTACTTCCCAGATTACGACGCTAATCAACTGCGCGAGATACTCCAGAATCGTCGCGATGCCTTCCGACCAGACGCCCTCTCTGATGACGTGATTCCACTCGTCGCTGCTTTTGCAGCGCAGAGTCACGGGGACGCTCGGAAGGCAATTGACCTGTTCCGTGGCGCCGGCGACCTCGCCGACGAGCGTGGTGAGGACAGCGTCGACGAACACCACGTCCGAGAATCCCAGGAAGAAATCGATAAGGACCGCTCGTTGAAACTCGTGGAGGGGCTCACGACGCAGAAGAAGATCTCGCTGTACGCCACTGCCGCCGTCGCACATTATTCGAAGCGTTCAGGCAGTTCCGTTCCGAGCCCAGTTGGATTCAAAGTGTATCAGTGGGTTACTGATGAGCTCGACGCGGATCAAATGACTCGAGAGACGTATGTCAAGTACGTCAAAGAACTTTCTACGTACGGGCTCATCTCGACGTCGAGGAAGAGTCGAGGCCGCGGCGGGGGGATGTACATGGAGTTCACCTTCACGGGTGACCCTACGGGGATTATGGATCGAGTCACCGACGATACTCGTTTAGAGGGCATCGTTGGACAAGGAGAACTACTCCGAACGGTGGTTAACGCACAGCTCAAAGAGTTCCACCAAGACTGAGGGACGGTATTTTCATCAAGTTCGAGTAGGGACACACCCCCCGCCGTCGATGTGTAAGTTCCTGACCCCACCCCCCGTCATCGAAGTGTAACTGATTTCGATGCAGTGACTGATTCCACGAAACCGAACAAGGGCGATCGAGATTATTGAATACAGAGTCCAGGTCGTCTATAGTGGCAAGCAATCTCACTATATTCTACTGATTCTGGAGGATGCATTCATTCAAAAGAGAGGGGGAGGTCCCTGAAGAATTACCTCGAGTTCATACTCCAACCCCCCCTCCCCCCGTCATCGATGTGTAAATCACCAGTGAGGGATGGGTAGAGGCGACAGAACAAGTAGTCTCATTCAGGTAGAGAGCGTCTAACGCTAGTGATAGTAAGAGAAGAAGGGTGTAGAAAGACAGTTGTCCAAAGCAATTGACCTCGTTCGATCAACTGGAGAGACACTCCAGTTGACACTCACTCTAGGTCCACTGCGGATTAGGTTAACTCGGGGGTTACATAAAACTTCGTCAGACTAGAGTCATAAGTTCTAGAGAAGTTATTTATAGAGTGTGAGGACCTCTCGCCCGTGTTTACGGCTGTTCCCTCCGTTTTCCTCGATTTCGTCTTCTCCCCCGCCCCCCTTCTCACGGTTTTACACATCGATGACGGGGGGAGGGGGTCATCGCTTTCAAACTCATCGACAATCTTCACTTGGGGTTAACCGGGGCAATGTATTCATTCTTCCACGAATCGCCCTCTCGCCACTGCCAGTAGAAATATCGGTACGATTTATCGCCAGTCTCCTTCGTAGTCTTCACCGTGATGTAGGCTCCACCCGGAACATCGCTGTAGTCCTCGGGATCGGTCGAGATATCTCGTTCACTAAGTTCTTCAAGCTCCTCTTCGTCAACTTCTTCCTCGGCTCGACGTTGTTCCAGTTCTGCCTTTCGTTGTTCTCGTTTCCACTCAGCAAGGTCACTTGCGTAGGCCGCTACCGTTTCCAGCCGTTCCGGGGACTGTTTCTCGAGTGGCTCGCGAAGATACTTCGGAAGATCCGGAGTCGGGGGCCTCTCTGCCATAGTTACCCCACGAGGCGAAAACACTTTGAATTTGTGGGGTAACTATGAAGAGCGTGTTCTATTCGATAATATATATCGCACACGGAGGGTGTCCGATTTGCTATTTTCACCCGCTCAAACAGAAACCACACACCACGGTTCCTAGTGTGGCACCCGAACACTGCGCGAGTTCATATTCCATGCCGGCGTAACTACCCTCCGAAGATGACTACACCCTCGCAAAACGACGGGTCATCAGACGTCGATACCCCCAGCAATACGCCTAAGTACAGCCCAGTCACACTCAGTTCGATCCACGCTGCTATTGGCGAACTGGGTTACTCGAAAGAGTACATTCCTGTGGTCTCTCAAGCCCTCGATGAACTCCAGCTCGCGCTGTCGACCGCACAGGGTGGCACCTTCCTCTCTGTAGAACTCGCGAACAAAGCGAAATCCTCGAAATATCTTCACATCGACACTCATTCCGAACCCAAGAAAGGGCCGACCCAAGCTCTCACGGACCACTCTCCTGGATTCGATGAAATCATGCTCGCGAGCGGCAGTCTCGTCCGGACGATACTCGATGAATTTCTCTGCGTCGTCGACCCCGCATGGCAGCACTCGCTCGCTGAGGAACCGTTCGCGACTCGGAGCTCCGAGCCGGGCAGTGGCATGCCTGGTGGCCTTTCAGCAGACTCTCCCAGTACGAACGCGTTCGCTGAGGATAGACTGATTCCCGGCGTCAACTCTCTTGAGATGCTGTACGCTGTCCACGCGATCGTCGAATTGGCTTTTTACATCTATCTCACAGAGCCTGGGTTCGCTGGTTCGCTGACGACTGACTTGGAACCCGACGTACCCCGATTAGTCGCCCGGACTGCTCACTACGACGACCTTGTGATGAACGAGCCCGGCCCGTACCGCGCTCCTATTGCTAGCGACTAAGTCTCATCTCCGTCGAAGCTGTATCTCTCAATGAAACGCACATATCTGAATCTTACAAAGATATATTGCGCTTCGTACCCTACTTATGCTTATGACGGAGTTTGACCCGGCGCCAGAGTCACCAGCCACCGAACGACGGTGGCAGCAGGGGGAGGATACGTTCAGTCGTGTCTACGATGTCGCTATGGGGATTACGTCACCCACCCCCGCTGCCGAGATTGCAGACGTCGCAGATTGCTCTCCGAACGCTGCGAAAAAGCATCTCGATCGACTGGCGAAAATGGGTATCGTCAGTGTGAACCGCGACGGTCGGCCCGTGCAGTACGAACGCAACGAGGGGTATCTCGAATGGCAAGATGCCAGCCGGATTGCTGACGAACTGACCGTCGAGGAGATTATCGAACGGGTCAGTGAGCTCGAAGAAGAACGGGCCGACTATGAAGACGAATTTGACGCTACCGATCCAACTGCTGTGAGCGTTTACGACCAGGACAGTCACGAGGCTATTCATGACCGGATGGCTGCAGTCAGTGAGTGGCACGGTGTTATTCGGGATATTCGACTGTACGAACTCGCCCGCCAGCTCGCAGAGAACGATGGGCACCTCATCCCGGCATAGATGGGGCCAGACCCAACCACACCGAATTCAGGTTCTCCCGGTCCACCCGACCGACAGACGCTGCAACTCCTGGCCCGGCACCTTCGAACTGAGGCACTCATTGCCGAGACGAAATTCGATCCCGACAGCTACGAGCCTCGCCTGCTTCACGCCTTAGTCGACGCTGGACAGTATCCTGAGGGTGTCGTAGCGGCTCGACTCGACATTCGCTGGTTCACGACGGGAGATTTCTCGTTCCACTACGTCGAAACACACGAGGATGAAAGCCGATGGGAGTGTCGCTGGGACCGTCATCCGAACCCACACAACGCACGAGTGCACTTCCACCAACCACCAACCGCAGTGGAAGCCACCGACTTGTCACTGTCATCACGCCATCCGCTGGATGTCTACTCTACGATTCTTGATGCTATCGAGGGGCGTATCCAATCACTCTGGGAGAATTAAGCAGCTTGCAGTCTTCGGTTTCGAAACGGTGGCTGATGTATAGACCAGCCACAGGTGCCTCTGACAGCCGTTATCCAATCGGCATCTGTACATTACTTGCGGACGACATAAAATCACCCGTAACACCAGCGTTACCTCCCGAAACAAGTTGCAAAAACCGGGCGTGGGCAACACCCGGCTGGGATGCAATTGGGCGAGGTCCCGGCAACTGTAAACTGGAGGTGGGAAACTCGCGGGGACCACCGCCCACACAGAAAGTTCTCCACTCACGATATACGCTTTGTGGTGAGTTTCTCTCATACCGACGGCTGACGACGTCGACGACCGGCCGGACGCAACCAACGTCCGGCCCTACACACACGGGATTCGGATGTGTGGTCGGGAGTTACTAGGGGGTATTGACCACAAATCCGTGTCCCACTGAAACCGTACCTTAGGCGGTGTTATAAAAATTAGCCAACCGGGGCTCTCCGTATCGAGCCATCGGAAGTAGAACACCCGCACTCGTGCGTGTACGCTACCTCGGATGCAGCCACGCTCACCGTGAACTGAGACTGGTTCCTATGCAGGGTGCTCTGCCAGTGTGTTCACCAGGACGCGGTTGTAATCGGGGATGTCCGCAACGACGCGTCCCCAGACGATGTTGCCGTCGCGGAACGCCGGTTCGTCGACCCAGTTCGCGCCGGCGTTTACGAGGTCGTCCTTGATGCCGAGTGACCCAGTCGCGTCCGAGCCCTCGACGATGCCGGCGGAAATGCCGACCAGCCCGGCGTGACAGATCAACCCGACGATATTGCCGTCCTCGTAGATGTCTCGGACGAGGTCGAGTATCGATTCGTCACGGCGAATCTTGTCGGGCGTCCAGCCGCCGGGCACGAGCACCGCGTCAAACACCGGTGGGTCGACCTCCTCGGCCGCGAACTCGGTCTCGGCGGTGAGTCCGCCGCTCTTGCCCGTGTACTCTACGTCGGCCTCCATGCCGACGACGTCGATATCTGCTCCTTCCTCTTCCATACGCATGTAGACGGCCCAGAACTCCAGGTCCTCGAATCCGGGTCCGACCAACATCGCGATTCGTGTGTTTTCCAGTTTCATGTAAGATCACCGTTGGGATTGCGAACTATACGTTCCGGCCTGTGCCGTCCATACCGGTCCGTTCGGTCGGTACCCAACCGTACATCGAAATAGACAGGATTTCGTGATAATCTTGGCCCTGTTGAAACCCTTCTCAGCTGATGGCTTTTTGATGCCGTACTAATCCAAAGTGCATAGTCATCAAATAGACAGCCGAGGGCTCTGCTTGCCATCGCTCACTAGTCAGCGATATATTCTTCATATGAGACAACTCCCTTATTAATGTGCTCGTAGTCACTATGCAGGTCAGATAATTCATCAGATCTTGCCTGAATCTCTTGATGATCCAAAGTGCGTTCACCCCAAGGAAGCCAAGCAATTGTCTGATTAATCTCGTCAAGATACCTCTCCAATAAGTCCCTCCGAATGTACAGCAGCCAGGAATCGAACCGTGCGTTATCGCAGTGGAACTCCCTGTAAATCGTAGCTTGTTCTCCATCTGAGTCGAATAGATCGGATGTCTGATTGTGATTAACTAGACCTAAATGTTCACATAGCGCAGGTGTGGGGAACCTCATACCGCTCACTTGATTTAGCTTGCTGTGATGCGACTCCCATGCAAAGACATGCACCGGAATTTCTACCTCTAATTCACTGCTACTGCCTATATGAGAGCCAAAGGCCCGATCGATATGCCTCTTTGCTGACCCATCGTCTTCGCGCAGATACGGCCCGTACCGATCAGACCACGGGATTTCACCGGCGTAAGTATAGATATCCTCTTGCGGCTCCGGGATGTTTCTATTCCCTGGATACTCAGTTTCCTGCAACTTCTGATTCAACTCAGAAATGTCGTCTTCAGCAATTAAAACACCTCTCAAGAAGGTAAATAGCCTGAGCGCATCAAAGGAAGCTTGCTCAATCTTCCCATCAAGCAATACCCAAGGCCCATCCACACCATCAACCGTATTCTTCACAAACAAGTCTTCATAACTCGGGTTGGGACCGCTTGAAATCCACTCTCTGTACTCCGAATACTCCGTTTCAAATAGCTTGGGTAACTCAGGCCTCCACTCTTTAGCCTCATTTGGGAAGCTCGGGTCAATATCGCAGTCCGGCGGACGTACCTCGTCCTCATAAGTTGGCAACACACCCTCATCAACACGTTTTCCATACATCTCAAAGTAGGCAATCCAAGAGTACTTTTTCCCGTATCGATCTACCTTCGTCTCATCCCTTCTCCGGTTATTCCGCCTATCAATTTCATCATCAATCGACTCAAAGTTCTCATACGAATACCCAAGATCCTGAACCCGTTTCTTGATCTGATTAAAAATAGCCTGGTACTCGGGATGATCATTGACATAGTTCCCCCTGTCTGGCACTAACCTGCCCACAGTATAGTTACTAAAGTCCATATGGAACGCAGGTTCAACATCTTCAAGCTCATCCTCATCAATCGTATCAGGGTCTTGAAACGGAGAACCAATTTGATCTAACGGAGGATCGGTCAACCCGACTTCACCCTGCGAAATACAGCCCCCATCTACTTTCCTAGCAAGCTCAACGACACCTCCCGCGTATTGCCGCGACAAGATGTGTTTGGTGCCATAATCCGAATCTTCCTGAAACATTCTCTCAACCAGTTCTCCTGCGAAGCCTGTTATTTCACCCCGTAGAGAATCTCCGTCCGGATCTGCCCAAATCGACATTGCAACTCCATAGCAACTCGCTAGCATTCGTTCTCTGATATAGGGGTCGTTGAAAGAGAAGGTCCGAAGAGTCTCCTCAAAGAGGAGTCCGGGATGGTGAAGTCCCACTAAGTACAGTTTATGCGTAACCCGATCCCGTAGATATCTATCTGTAGTTGTGAGGAAGGTAGACAGTAGAGTAATCGAATTTTGTGCTGTATTCTCGGAGAACCCGTCAATCGGCGCAGTTTCTATCCATTTCAGAATCCTGTGGACAGTTGAGTAATCAGTTGTTCGCCGCAGATATTCAGACCACTGCTCATCACGCTCAGCCATATTCATATCTACCAAGTATCCATACAGCCGATCTGCATCATACGGGTGGCCGGGACGGGACGCAAGACCAACCAGAATATCGAACGTTTTTCTCTGAACCCTCTCGTCTAACTCTTCCAAGTAGAAACCCACCAAATCGTCAGTTTGTTCAGTGAATGAGTTCGCGCTCCGCCAATACAACCCATCTAAAAATATATCTTTTAGTGGTGCGCCATAACTCCGCTTCTTTGGAATGTAGAAAGCGAGCTCCCGCTCATCCTCGGGAATATCATCTACTCTCTTTACTCGTTGGGGGAACTCAATCATGACCGCCTCCGCTAAGCCCGGTTCAGAAAAGCGCTGATTATTACCCTCTAACTCGAATAACTGTCCCAATGGCCTATTCACGTAGAAGCTTCGCCGCACAGCTGTTTCCGAATCAGTATTCAGATACTCTGCCAAGAGGTGGCGTGCAATGATGTGGTCTCCAAATCGCTGATACGGAAACCGAACAACCTCCGTAGTCCCTTGATTGCGGTGGAGTGTTTCAGCCAGTATACCATCGGATATCATCCGGTCAAGTAAGTCCCAAGCTTTTGACTCTGAGAGAGAAGTTTCGTTTTTGATTGCATCGACAGCATCTTCCTTCGTAACGAACTCCTGCATCTCATCAGCCATGATGCCAGCAATCCCTGACCTGTGGGTAGGACCTGTAGAGGTCCCTTTCAATATTCTCCAACAGGCCTTTCCGCTAAGCCCGAAGTCTGCCTCAATATCTTGTCCTATTTCCCGAGCGAAGTGTTCTAAAATATCGGTCATACTTCGCTGGCCGGAGGCAATACTCCTCAGGTAACCCTGATGATCAGATTGATCTCTTCGAGTTATCGCCTCACAAAGTATCTTTAGAAAGAGAGGACGTGAGAATTCTGGTGTCAGTAGAGGCACGTGAGGTGCTGGAACATCGTAGTAATCAAAGAACTCAATCTGGGCATCGAACTCGTTCTCCTCAAACCCACGGTGTTCAACCTGAACAAGATGATTTTCGGCCTTGCTCGATAAAATCTGTTCGTCAAACGGAGTACGACAACTGAGGGCCAGACCGACATGAGAGCAATCCCCAACCTGCTCAGCGACGGAGGCTAACTCATTCCTCCACAGTTCCCGATCAGCTTCATTTATCCCGTCAATCAACAATAGAGCTCTTTCCCCAGCGTCTTCGCCAAGTGATTGTAGTTCGGAAAGTAGTTGCTCTGGACTCGACACCGAGTCAATTAATTGGCAGATTCCTTCAAGCGGAGGATCATCATCTGGGAGGGTTTCTGCTAAAACAAGAAGCGTTGGAAGATTTGAATCCATTCTTATTTCAGTAAGGTCACACAAGAAGTGTGTCTTACCAGTTCCCCATTCTCCCCGGAGGAACAGGGCCTTGTCGCGTAAAAGAGGTGGTCCTGGCCCCTCAACAAAGGCAGAAACACTCTCCAAAGATTGGGAGAGATTCTGATTAAGCGAAATTTTGTTGTTTATTCCTCGCTGTTTCTCCTCATCTGCCTCACGATGCTGAGAGCGCAGCTTCTGGCTGACTTCACTGGTTTTGCCTTTAGCAAACCTTGTTGCACGTGTAAGCTGACGGAGTTCTGTCTTATCATCACTGGGCGATTTATTTGATATAGACTTTAGAAGTTCAACCACCCGATTTGGTGACTGTTTCCGACGCCTGAACGCGTCTTTTGCTTCATCCGGAGCTCTATTCCAGCTATCCTCCAATTCATCAGCTAAACTGGTTAGCCGCTCTCCTAGCCTACTAGAATAAGCCAACGAATCGAATGGCTGTAGTACTTTTGAGACCTGTATGTTTGGAGCTTCAGGATCAATCTGAGGAGTATATCGAGCGCCAGCGTGATTGATTTGTTGCTTATTGACTTCATTGAGATCTGAATGCTTCATTTAGTCTACCTGGCTAGCTTTGTTTTATTAGTCTCTCTCAAGATGTTTACCCTTCTGGCGCTTGTTCGAAGAGTTTCTTTTGAGATATCGGTGAAGGGTATTCATTCGCTGAAAGTCATTCTAACTTCATTGCTGAATCTATCCTCGGTATGTGGCAGATGGTTTCTATCAACAGTAAAGTTTTCAGCAGCACTGCCAATTTCGGTTTGATGATACACACAATTATGAACTAAGGTGTGCAGTAGTTTATATACCTCATCGACCACTATCAGAATAGATGATGCTCCCGTTCGGCATCACTCTGGGAGAAATCACCGTGGCTGGCGTGGCTCTCACCGCCGTCAAAATCGGCGGATCAAAACTTATCGACTGGTGGAGAGACCGCCGCTCTAGTCGTAGAGAACGAGTCCACGATTGGCACCGAGAAATGCAAAATCACCTCTCGGACGTACGCTCCGTTGGCCGTCGCATCCAAAATGACCGTAAAATAGATCTCAACAAGATTGAGGAACTAATTCCAGCTACAACCGCCATGGATGCGCGTGTAAACACGCCTCCATCCGGTGTGCGAACTATGGTCGACCGCGATACGTTCAGGAAAACGCGACGCGCTGCCGGGCTTGCGTATCATCTTGCTCACCTCCCGGCACCGGACCAGGACGCCGATTCGATTGAAGGTGTGATGCGCCACCAGTACAAACTCCTCCAAGAGTTAGATGTGGAGACTGACGTCGAGATGGGCGATGTATTGGAGATTATTGGGGAGATAAGCCAACCAGAGGAGTTAGACATCAGCACGAAGGAAGCAGAGGAAATTCTAAATGCTTTTGAGAAGGAAGCCGGCCGGCGAATGGAAGATGCTGAGGAGATGACGGTCGACGAGCTGATGGAACTGCCATGGGAGGAAGTGGACCAAGTTATTTCTGAGCGCAGTCGCAGCGACATAGTCCGGTTCTCTATCGATCAGTATTACGAGGTAGCATTACTGGAGGCACCGAAAGAGGCGCGGACTGCGTTGCAGGAGTCTGAAGATAGACTGTACGGATAATGAATGGGGCTATTCTGGAGTAGGTCCCAGTGAGCTTTTACAAGCTCTCTACCCTTGGATACTTCGACTCTGTAGAGCACGGTATCCCGCTCATCACCGGTTTCCTCCCCGGTGTCATCCTCCAATATAGCAACAACCTTGCCCAGCTTGCTTCACTTCGGACAGAGCGCAGAAACCTCTTCGTTATGCATACCCTCGGTATCTCGTACGGCATCCCTGTCAGTTTCTAAGGATTTTAACAGAGCCACAATCATTTATTTCGGCCTGACGAGGAGATTGTCCACAAATCATTCCACCACCGGCAGATTCCTGATATATTTGCTTTCGGGGGGTAAAGAGTTACATCTCTGATGAGATGCAACTACGAACACGGAGAGAATCTATATCAGTGATACCCGCGCGTGCCTTGTCCAAGGTCCTCGAAGTCTTCCGCATCGATATCCGTGGTGTCTAGCGTACCAGTCCCAGTCGCCTTGTTTTCGTCAACACGGGGTAGCTCCTCGATGTCGTGGTTCATCGTATCGGAGAGATCCTCTAATTCGTTAGCCGGTGGGAAGTCCTCTCGCTCAACAGACTTCGCATCACGTTCAGCTGCCTTTCTCCGCGCATCTTCGACGATGTCTTTCAATTCCGCTCCGGTGAGTCCCGCAGTGTAGCTTGCGAGTTCGGCCAGGTCTTCACCGGAGAGTTCCGATGGCACAGCAGCGAGATGGACGTTCAGTATGGCATGACGTGCCTCTTCGTCGGGGAGGCCGACCTCGAAGTGAGCCGATAGTCGACCCGGACGGAGTATTGCTGAGTCGATATCAGCAGGACGGTTCGTGGCTGAGACAACGATAGCTTCGCGATTCTCTTTCGTGAGTTGGACGAGGAATTCCGAGGTCACTTTGCGATCCTCTGCATGAATCGTCCCGTCACCGAGAGTACGAGCGCCGAAGAGATGCTCCGCTTCATCGATAAATATCACGCAGGGGCCCAGCGCTTGCGCTTCCTGAAACAGGACCTGAATCTGTTCAGCACTGGCGTTGACCCATCTGCTGGTGACATCACCCGGCGACAGCTCCACGAAGGGAATCCCGAGTTCGCCGGCGAGTGCCCGAGCGAACATCGTTTTCCCTGTTCCTGGCGGCCCGTAGAACATGATCCCTCGAGACGGCTGGATTCCGAACCGCTCGTACCGATCATCGCCTTCGAATGTGGTCCTCAGTGGTTTTAGAACACGCTGATTTAGCGCTTCTTTCACCTCGTAGTACCCGCCGATATCCACAAACGTAGTTTGGGAGTATCGCCAGTCGTAGGATAGTTGTTCCAGAGAGACGGCTGTCTTTTGAACGGCTGTTTTTCTGTTGTCGTTAGTCGATTCTGATGATCTCTCGGTTTTTGCCGAGCTATTCTCGATTGCGATCTCTGAGGCCGCTGAGTGCGCTATTGACGCTTTCTGATTTGAATTGGCGTCAAGTGGCTGTGTGTCGTTTAGGTACCAAGCCCCAAGAGCTCCGACGAAGAATACAGTAAGGTAGGTGATTGGGAGAACGAATTCATCAACGACCCCTTGATTGAGAGCTTGCTCTCCAACGAAATCTTCGACGAAAGTCAGCGCCAAGGCAAGCAATAACGCCAGTGCGCTGCCCGTGCCAATAGGTCCGTGAACTCTCCCATCCCACAGTGATGCAGGAATGAACATGAGTCCATAGATGAGACCGTACATCAGAACACCATTTAATGCGACACTTTCACCTACGATTTCCCATCCTTGACTGAGTGGTAATCCAAAGTACGCAGCTATTGCGGTTACAATCACTGTGCTTATCCCGGCTTTCAGCCAGTAACGACGTATCAAACCTTGAGAAAGATACATCGGAATAAATGCAAGCATATCAATTAGACAGATCAGCAATGCGACTTCCAACCACTGGATGTATGACATTTTATACTATGTACGCGCCAAGTTCAAATTGCTATTATCTCCTTCTATTACTTCAATAATATATGAATAGAACGGTAGCAGGGGGTGACACTAAGATCTGAGCTTCCATTATTTGATGTCTCCACTATCAGCAGGCTCTCCAGCCGCTGCCTTTCCAAATTCGTCTAACGTTGATTCCTCGGGCGGACGCCGGCCAGATCTTACGGATTTATCTGGCCCAATAATCATATTAGAGCTGGATTTTCTGGTCCCGGAATACGCCAGATAGGGATTACCACCTGCCGCTCCCACAAGCGCTGAGCTACCTACTTTAGCAACATTTCTTGGAATGGTGAATCCTGCCATCTTCGCACCTTTTTTAGTGCTTCCACCTGCGGCTTTACCCGCTTCTGATGTCTTTTGGCCTGCAGTCTGTGCTGCTTCCCAGTTGTTGACAGACTCGTAACCTCTCTGTGCAAGGTCTCCAGCGGCCTGCTGCTCTTCGGTGAGATTCACTGTTTGTGTCCTACCACTGGAATCCTGGTAGGAGGCCATCGTAGCACCTGAGTCACCATCTGTGTACACAGTTGCGCTAGCTTCTTCTGCTGGATTTTGGGAGATAACTCCGAGCTCAGATGCTCTCTGGAGGTCAAGCTCGCCGGAGGTAATTGCGTCAGAAACGAACTCACTGGTCTCTGAGGCGTGTTTAGCTGCGTCTTTTTTCTTGTCGACAAAGTTGTTGAACTGACTCACTGGATTCGCTTTATCGGCAACACCAGATGCCGTCTCGCTCACTTTGTTCACCCCGGAGCTGACGCTGTCGTCAACTTTCGATAGCGTCTGGCTCTGACCAGTAGCGAATTTCCTTCCTCGCTGCGCTACACTCCCCATACGACTGGCCAATCCAGAACCACCACTTCCTAAGCTAGACGTACCGGCAGCGCTGGCGCCTGAAGCACCAGCCCCGGACGCCCCAGCGGCACCTCCTGCACCACCGGCACCAGCAGCGCCGGCGCCACCGGCTGCTGCACCACCACCCGCCACAACGCCGCCGACACCACCCGTGGCGACGGTCCCGACTGCTGCAGCGGCAGCCAAGGTTGCAGTTGTCGCGGCTTCCCCGACGCCGAGTGGTTTGCCCGCCCATGATATCTGTTTCCAGACGACTACGACCAGTATTATCGGGAAGATCATAATTAGGGCTATCTCCGCAGCGAGGGATGCTGCTGTTCCAGCTATTCCGTCGGCACTCTCGACGAACCCACCGTTTTCAATGAGTGCCATCGTGAGGATGACCAGCGAGATAATAGGGCCCGACAGTATCGCGTAGACACCCATCTTGAGATAGGTCGCCCCGACGTTACCAACGGCTTCCAGCGGCCCTCGTCCAACGAACCAGAGAGCCACGAAGAACGGGGTTCCGATAAACACGAGATACACTATGAACCACCGAAGGAGCAGGAAGAATATCGTGAATATCACAGCTAGCATCGTCAGGAACGCCGTGAATAGAGAGATGACCATACTCAGCGTGGATGCCAAATCCCCAGCCGACTCGTAGGAACCGAAGGCCCCACCGACAGTCGGGTCGTAGTCCAGCATCCCAATCGTCACGGCATTGGTCACATCGATAGCGAACCCCCACGCTGGCTGTGAAATGCCGATGAAGAAAATCGCCATCACCAGCCGGATTATCATCTCAACGATGCTGAATTCCCTATTCTCCCCGAACGGCCATGCGACGAGTGCAACCGCGAAGAAAATCGGCAGCAGTATCAGCGAGATATCGAACACGCCGTTGAACACGTTTCCTGCAGTGGCTGATTCATACGGATTCGGAACGACGATCAACTGTCGAATCATCCGCTCAGTGATTGCGGATGAAAACTCAGTCGCGGCATCCTCGAATATCTCCTCGACCTCGTCGAGGAAGAATTCGACAATGCCGGTCATGACGTTCCTCAGGTCCTCTCGAATGCCCATGATTACTGGTCTCCCACGGTCGATGTCTTCTGACTGGGCTGATTGAGTGCCGCGGATGCGTCCAATGTGTCATCAATACCTGACGTGTCTTCTTGGACTGGTTGAAGCGAATCGATGTCTTCACCCATTCCAGCACTAACCGCTGGTTCGCTCGGTGCTACACCACCCTCTTGCTGGGCGATGTACGCCCATGGATCGAGGTCGTTATCGAGGACGTGGTGTTCGAATTCCCCGGTGTGAACCTCGATACGGCGACGGCCGTGTTCCGTGGAGGAGAGAAGACAGCCAGAAAATCCCGAGGCTTGGCCTCGAGGCGCGTCTGACTGTAGGTAGTTCACCTCTTCCGGAGAGAGGTCGAAGTACTCTCGCGTCTCCTCGGCCACTGACTGCGTGTAGAACAGCATCTTGATGTCGCAGTTATCGTAGACCTCGTGGGCCTCTGGTGTCCGGAGGAACTCGTGAGCCGTCTGGCTCATGAGCGTCAGACCGGCGTCGTAGTGCCGGGCGTGTCTGATGAAGAGGTTGATGAGATCACGCGTCGACTCCCGGCCCAGCAGATAGTGCGCCTCGTCGAAGGTGACGTCGAACCGGCTGGGTGAGCGTTTGGCCTCGAGATACGCCCAATTCAACATCGCGTGAAGAATGAGGGGCATCTCCCCGGTGTCAGCGAAGGAGCTCATATCCATCACGACGAGGCGTGAGTTGAGGTCCAGGTTCGTCTGCCCGTTCAAATTCTGGTTGATGCCTCCGGGCTTGAACGACTCGAATTTCGGCTCAAGCGCTTCGGCAAAGCTACGGTGTGCTTCCGATGGCTCGAATATCGCGTCAGGAACAGCGAATGGCGGTGTCTCTGCCAGCTGTCCATCGGATTCTAGGATATTGAGTTCCTGTAACTGGAGGAGCTCCTCCATTGGGACAATCTCTTTCTCGAACGCTTTCGCGAAGCCGCCCACCGAGATGATTTTCACCCCACGGATGAGGTCACCGATAGTCGGTGACTCATTCTCATAGGTGTCGTACTGTCCCATCACGATCCCTTTCGAGAGGTACGCGTAGTGCGCTGCCTGGGTCAGCATCCCTTCTTCGGCCGGTGGAAGTCCGCCACTGGCTTCGAAGAGGGTGTGTAGCATCTCGACGATGGCCCGGACGGTCAGTGCATAGGTATCTTCAGTCTCGCCAATGTCTCTGTTCGGTGGTTCAAGATCCATCGGGTTGACTTTCTGATTCCCACCGAAGCGGATCACTTCTCCACCGAGCTTTTCGGCGAAATACGGGTAGTCGTCTCCAGCAGGGTCGAAGAGGACGAACTGAACATCTGGCTCACGGAGCATTCGGCGATACACCTCGCTCTTCCTGCAGTAGGACTTCCCCGACCCCGTCTTCCCGGTGATTGCGGCTGCAAAGCCGGAATGAGCGTAGCGGTCGATCACGACCGGACGGGATGTATCGTCGAATCCCAGCAGTATCCCATCTTCGTCGTAGATTGGCGGTTCGACGAGATTGAATAACGTCCCGAGTGCTTCCAATTGGACCGTGTGGGTGTTGTCGATAGTATCGGTCGCAAAGGGCGCGACTGAGCCGTTGGCTTCGAACTGCTGTCGTCGCAGGACGACCGTTTCAACATCCTGTTCGGCAAGAATGGTCTCGACCTGCGAGCGCGTCTCTGTCAGCTCCTCTTGGGACTCTCCAAGCAGTTCGATATAGACCGCAATCTGGAACATCTTCGTCTTGCCGCGGACGACGTCTTGGAGGATGCGAAGCAGGTCGTCCCGTTCGGCTTCGTCTTCCTGCAAATCGGTACGCCCCTTCTTCGCCTTCCGCATCAACGATGTCTGCGTATGGGTATATCGAGCCTGAAGCTTGTTGCGAGCCTTCTTTTGGTCCGTAGGCTCGATGTGTAGCGATAGCCTGAGATTGGCGTCAGCCACCGTGAGGGGCACGAGCCAGCCGAGGCCAACTTTCGATGGGAAGGCTGTGACGGTTAACGTAGTGGAGATGGTGCCGTTTCGAACCTGATATTCCGGCGTTCGCTCCATCGTTTTGGGCGCGATCAGCTTCTTATCCAGATTTTCGCGCTCCGCGAGCGATTCAACGGGAGAGACGAGCGGGACTTCATCAGCTTGGAGTTGATACGCCGCCCACTCGATGTTCTCGCGATTTGGCTCCCGGTTTATCAGTTGTAGATACTCTATCGCGACTTCGGTCTCGTTCCCGGTCAGATCGTCGATAGGGATGCTTTCTTCGTCGTCGTCGGATTCCTTTCCGAATAGGACATGTAATGGGTTCATTCATCCTCTCCTGCTTGCTTTTCACCTGGCTGTTCTGCTGGCGACACCTCTTCGCTAGAATCTCTCAGAGCCTTCTCAGACGCTTCTTCACTGTCGGCTGTTCCTGACTCCGTTTCAGTACGCTGCTCCTCGCTGTCCGGGTCTGTGGTGTCTGGCACTGCTGCTGAGATGCCAGCAGTGGTAAACTGGCCGCCATCAGCTGCAACATCAGACACGACTGGACCGTCGTCATCGGCGTCGGATTCTACATCGATGCCTCCGTCTCGACCATCGTCACCATCAGTATGAATCGGCAGATTGAGTCGACGCTGTGAACGAATCGCTACGGCCACAGCGAAGACCAGTGCAAAGACACCAGCTGCATACACCTGAATCGTGAACGTAGTCTGTGCCGGTGCGGACAGGTCCCATTGGAAGGGATACGCCCTGACGAACAACACCGTAGCGTAGGCTGTGACAGAGAGGCCTGCTGTTCCAACCAGCTGGGCTCTCCTCCCGGTCGGTAGCAGTATGACGAGACTCAGAAGGAAGGCCGGCAGACTCACCGCTAGTCCAGCGAAGGATGCTGTTCGTGCGGTCCAGTAGATATCAGCGCCTCGCGGTGCCGCTTCCAGACTCCAGACGAATCCGCCGAGACCACCGAGCGCTAACCCCACGCTCAGGATGGCCAGAGAGAGCCCAGCGTACACTGAGGCGGGAATAATCGGCCGCTCACCGTGACCGATGGGGCCAATGTTTCTGGCATACCAGCGCAGTATGCGGTCTTTCGAGACCCGATCAGCCAAATCTGGGTGGGCAAAGCCTCCGTCGGGGATGGGGGCTAAATGAGTCGTATCGGATTCTGGTTCAGGTTCTGGGTCTGTATCAGAAACCCGGCTGTACTCAGACTCATTCTTGCTGCTTTGCTCAGAATCCGGTGTGTCACTAACGGTGTCCGCGGAGCTAATTGCAGCGGCTTCGGCCACTCCCGAGGGCCGGGTGAAATTGCTCTGTGTGAACCCGAACGCTGGCTTCTCGTTGTTGTAGACCTCGTAGAGTATCTCCAGCACCGCCGGCCTGGTATCGATGAGAGTTGTTTCGACCTGTACCTGAGGCAGTTTCGAGGCAACGTGCGAGGCACGTGCTTTCACTTCCTCGATGTACGCGTCCTCATCTTTCTCTTCGGGTTCGCTCTCGCCCTGTACTTTAGACAGAAGCGAGTTTAGGGGACTCTCTTCGGATCGATCTTCGCCCTTGGGGACAGCCACTGCGACAAAGAACTCTCTATCTCGAATATCTGCGACGTCGATGACTTCTCTGACCCACTCTGCGTGATACTTCCGACCGTAATCTAACAGCGGGGACTCGTCAGGAGCGACATCTGAATCATCTTCGTTGTTCGATCCGATGACTAATTGGTTCTCGACAGCAACTCCTTCGAGATACGGCTCAGGATTGTATGCCGTAGACATCGTCAGGATTTGTGTCGGAAACGACAAGCTCCGGAGATAGCTGAGGAACGAGCGGTAGATACTCTCTCGACGGTCGGTCGAAAGGACCAACCAGTCGGTTGGCTCGACCCGTACTATCATCGCATAGCTCGTTGGCGTCTCGATGATGCCACCATCTCGAATCGTGGTGAAGTCCATCAAATCGAGCGTTGATCCCGATCCGTCGACGGAGCTCATCGAGTCTCCTTTGATTCAACAGCTGACGGGCTGTCGAAGTCACTGGCATTACTTTTCTCCTGGGACGCCCGCCCGGCTTCTTGGGCGGGGTATGCGTCGTGGGTGAGCCATTGGTCTGAGGTGTCACCATGGCCGAGGCTTCCCTGCTCGGGGGTCGGCGCTTGCCAAATGAACTCTTCAGGGTCCCGCAAGTCACGGAGAATTGCCTTCATGAAATTCAATGGGCGTTGCCCTGCTGGCGTCCGCCTGTAGACGAAGACCCCAGTACATACTCCGACCAAGAGGAGGGGAAGGGTGATCTGTAGCGGCAACCCGAGTGTGTACAGTATCACACACGGCAGCATCGGTGGGCCGATTGATTCCGCCAACTTTCGGACTTCGTAGCCACCGATCTTTGATTTCAGTAGATTCGAGGCCATCGGGATATCTTGGCTCACGGCGAATCCTCTGTACAATCCGTGTGGTCTCTGCCCGACGGGAGGCCGAGTTGTTGCTCGGTCGCGACGAGCTGCTGTTCGGCTTTTAACATTAGGCCACGCCACGTCAGGCCCAGGTCTTCTCGAACGGTGACGAGCCACTCATACTCATCTGCATCGGAAATCTCGATTCGGGTCCTGTGGCTGGCAGGTGTCTCGGATGGCATCAGAATTGCCCCTCATCGAACTCGAGAGGATACTCGTCATATCCGTAGTATGGGTCGACTGAGTCGAACTGACCGTCGTGAGTTTCCTCACCCTCTACCCATGGCTCGGAAATTGGCTCGTCCTCAAACGCCTGGCTGTGGGTCTCTAAAGACTCAAACGTTTCATGTTCGCCATCCCTGGATTCATTGCTCTGCTCGTCACTGTTGCTTAGGGATTCGTGTGGCTGGAAGGACCTTGGACCAGCATCGCGATTTTCGTCGACCGATGAAACATCACTGGACGACCTGGTTGTATCGTGTGGACCACCTTCCTTGTCGACATCCGCCACGTCGTTAGCAGAGAATCCCTGCTCAGTATTGGAGCATTCTGCTGTCCGGTCGAGGGTACTCACCGGGCCGGTGGGGGACGATTGGTTGGTATGGGCCCGTAGAATCGCTTGGACGAGGTCGGTGCTTGCTGCATCTTTCGCGCCTGCGAGGAGTACGCCGCGCCACAACAGACCGTGGCGTTCACGGAGGTCGCGGATTCGTTCGTATTCTTCTGCAGAGTGCCAGTCAATTTGTACTTCGGGCATTGGCAGGTGTCCTTACTATTGAGCGGACTAGCCTCGCTTACACGCTCACAAACCGCCTGGAGGGCGGGCATCGCATTGTCGTGTGATTAGGTGGATTTTAGCGGGCTTTTCCGTTGCATGGTCTCTGTCGGTAAATGATATAGTAGTAACAGGATTGCAAGGATTGTAACATTACAACCGTTGGAATCTGTGAGTCTACTTGCTGTAGGTCGCCCTCTCTGCGCGTACTCAGTTGACAGCGGGTTCCGCCGCTGGCAGCTCCTCCATCCCTCCAATGACATTCGAATCAACAGACCTGCTCGGGCATCTCATTGCCGTAGTTTCCAGTATCGGGTGGTTCCCCGCGTTTGGAGCAACGGCCGACGTATCGACATCTGCTATCCTTTCTCAGCTCCTCCATCTCGGACCTGAGTGGGTAGCTGTGAGCCAGCAGCCGCTGAGAATGTTGCTCACATACCCACTCGGTGGCAGTTTCGACACCGTCGTGACTTTCTTCAGTGGCCACAGCGGAATTGTTGACGAGATCGCCGGCGCCGCTGAGATGCCCGCCTGGTTCGGAACATCGATGCAGACACTCGGACTGATTCTACTCATTGTCGGAGCGATGGCGTGGGCCGTCAGTCCAAGTGTTCGAACGCGAGAACGGGGCTTCTATCTCGTATCCTCCGGATTCGTCCTCGCGATTGTCGGTTACGGATTCGAAACATTTCAGGAGTTGATTCAATATGTCTTCACCGGGTGAGGAGGGGAAATCGCCCTTCGCTCGTATCTTGTCCTGCTCGAGGACTTGGTCGCACTCGGTGGCCGCCTTTCGACAGAGGCTCATCCTCGCTGTCCTGCTTCCAGCTATCGTTTTCAGTTCAGTCACGATGCCCGTCAGCGCGACTTCGCTTGACCCTATCTACGAAGTCCCGACACCCAGTCCCGGTGTAGAAACGTTCCACGACGAGACTTTTCGGATTCTGGCGAATAACGACGAAGACGTCTCACCATCGTATTTTGACTCAGATCCAGGTAGTGATGAGACATATCTTGGGTATCCCAGTGCGCTTGGTGATGAAGTAATGCCGTCCGCAGATGCACTCTACGCGACGACGACTGGCGATGTTTACCGGACGCATCTCTCTGATTCTGTGCCTATCCCATATCAGGATGAGTGGATCACGTTTACCGAATGGAAACGCTCGGGTGGAACACCAGCCAGATTTTACCCAGTTAGCTCTGATTCGACGGTCCCAACAGACGCCTCTGGGCAGTGGCAAGTCGTCACTCGAAACCGGAACCTAGAGCCCCGGACGGTCTACAACGCGCAAGTCTACAGGAATCCTCTCACCGACGAGCTTGAGATACTGAACTCCGATGATGCACTGGTCTATACCGCTCGCAGTGCGACCATTCAGGAGCGGTATCTGCACATTCGGGACCAGTATTTGCAATACAGCGCTGATTCCTCCAGAGCAGTCGTCCCGATGTTTGGTGGGGAAGAGGTATATCCCACAGCAAGCGGTGGGTCCGTTCCGCTCCCACACGGGCCCGGTAGCTCTGAAACAATATCGGATGCCTGGATTGGGATTTCCGATGTTCGGGAGAGCGCGTGGTATCGTGACTCCTACGTCACTGATAACGCCGACCTCGGTGCGTACATTTTGTACGACTATCGGGCCAATGCCCCCGATGACTTCACGAGAAGGTCCAGCTGTACCCGTACTCACACCGTCACCCGAACAGTCACAGTTGGGAACGAAACAAAGACTGTCACGGATACGCATACGCACAGGTATCCCCGGACTCGATGGGCTGAGTTCGACCTCGTGGATTCGAGTGCGACCGTCACTTCCGTCTCCTTAGACGGGCCCGCCTACGATGTTGACTCCGCACTCGTCGAACATGAGCAAGGCATCTGGATGGCGACCGATGGAGAAAGAGACCGCTCTGCTGAGTTTGCCCCCGGTGAATACACGCTCACCGCGACTCTAGAAGTTGAGTCCGAGGTCGAAGCCCGGTGGGGTGTACGGAGTAGCCGATGTAGTGAGTATGAACGCTCTCAGAGCTATACCCGGACGCTTACTCGAAGTCACTCCGTCCCGGTGACTATCGTCGACACAGACGCGTCGGGTCTTGAGATAGATGTCACCGTCCTCGACGGCGTCGAATCGGACCGGACAATCGTACAATGGGATGGGGACCAGGACCTCACTGGCGCTCCGTGGAGCTCGATCGAACTCGAAATTGGCGACGCCACTTTCAGTGTTGATTCACCGTGGCGATTCTACGGGGTCTCACAGACCACGCACGTTGAGGAACGGGGCGGTAGTGATAGCGAGACATATCCCGTTACTCACACCCAGGGTGACGCCTGGCCTGCGCTCGTCCATTCGGTGACGAGCGTCGGTAACGTGTCCGTCTCCGCGGCCTATGGGCCAGATGGTGAGTACGGTGGCTTATGGATTGAAGAGGAGACCGTGATTGACGAGGAAATTCCGGGAACAGAGCTACCCGCGGGTGTCGTCGACGAAGCCAACGGTTCACCGACGTATCTGTTCGAGAGGCTCGAAGGGGAATTCAGGCCACGAGATGCAAGAGTCGACGAAGCGCTGAATGTTCGGGCCTCGACGGTCTTCGATACCCAGGTTCCGGATGCGAATATCGACGCCCATATCGTGACGTCTGAACTTTCAGAACTGGTCGTTGCCGATACCGTGCCGGGAGACGATACCAGCGACGGGCGTGTTCTCCTCCGGTTAACTGATACCGATGGAAATCCAGTACCGAACCGCGAGATTTCACTTAGCGGTGCCGTCGACGAGACCGTTACGACGAATGGAGACGGTGAAGCGTGGACGACGCTCGATGGGCCATATCTTCGCGCTTCGTATTCTGGCGATGATCTGGCTGGTAGTGATGGGCGATACTACGAGGGCGATTTCACGACCTATATGGCGCCTTATTCGTACGATGGCTGGGGAGCAACAGGGACGGTTGAACGGTATCTTGAGGCGGCTATCGGCAGCGTGCTCATGTTCGTCGAATGGATTGCGCTCGGACTCCTGGCCTTCTGGTGGCGAAAATATATCAGCAGGAGAGAGGCCCCCCAATGACGAGCGAATCCGGTTGCTGTGATTTGACTAGTGTCGTGAGGCAACTCCATGTCTAGCGTCGACGGCCTCGTGGCACCTGCTGAAGCGCTTGCGACGATTGCTAATGTGCTTGGGTACTACGGGACGCTTATCGCGCTCATCGTCGGTCTCGTCGGATGGGTGAGTGCGACCCGAGATCCCGAGAGACAAGTTCGCTTCCGTGGGATGGCTATTGCTGGTGCTCTGGGGCACTTGGTTATCATCGGCGTTGAAGCGCTCTATGCGACAATCCGCTTCATCATGGGGACTGAGTTCCTGCCCGATGGCTGGCCGTATGGGGCATCTCTCTCTGCATCGGGAGAGAATGATCTGATACTCCTTTCAGAAGCGCTCAGTGGGTTGCTGTATCACCTGGGCCTGGCGATATTCATCATTGGCATCACTGCGTGGGCCTTCGGACATATCGGGCGCGAAGGATCGCTCAGGAGCAACACTGGGGTGACTCTTGGGCTGGTGATGATTGCTACCTCGATTGGCGGGAATCTGTTCAGTGTATTTGCCTATATCCTGCTGTGAACCGCCTCGGAGGTTGAGCCCCGAGGAACTCATCTTATTTTTCTCTGTAGAATTAGTGAGCGGTCTTCTGATGAAAACACGAGACATACCTATGTCTGGAATATGCGAACCATCGAGATCATTTCAGTCAGACCGTGCGAGATCCAGAGGGTGTAGTCAGCAAGGTGAGTGACTTCGATACTGACGGTCTGAAACTCCCTTTAGATAGAATATTGCGTTGTATAGTCGATGCTACCCCAGATAAATTACCCGTCGGGTCGCCCTACACAGACCTATATTGATAGAAAACGATAGGGAGTCATGGATTCGAACTCGCACGGAACCATTGCTCTCGGACTTGGGCTTGGAAACGCTCTCGGGGCCGGTATCGGGGTGGCTATCGGCGCTATCACTGGCGAGATGCCCTTCTGGTTGGGTCTCGGTATTGGGCTCGGAACAAGTATGGGAACCGCGATGGGTGTCGTATTTTCCCGGGGAGGAAACGCTGGTGAAACGGATGAGACAGAGAGTCTAAAATCCGTCTAATCGGCTATACTGGTACTATTCGGCGGTTTTAGAAGCTTATTGCCGACTAACGCTCTGTATTGGGCACACGGATATTAACCGGCACTATGCAATTTAAAACGGCACTGTTGCTTGCATGCAAGTCGATATTAGTAAGAGACAGCGTATTAACCATTAAAAGCTATAAGAGAACCGTGATACTGATATGACTCCAGATTTTCCGAAATCGGGCGATAAAAGCGTCAGTATGGTCGGTATCGTCAGTTTCCTCTTTCTGACGTTCGCTTGGTCGTGGGGATTCTGGGGGTCGAAAATCCTTCTCGAAATGGGTGTTGTCGAGGGGGTCCCGGTCCTTCCGAACCTGGGCGCATTCGGTCCGACCGTCGCCGCCGTTCTCCTCATTGCGTACGCAAACGGATTCGACGGAGTACGGCGGCTCGCTTCCCGAGCAATCCAGTTCGACTACCCTCGGAGGTGGCTGCTTGTGGCCCTGCTGCTCCCACCGGCGATAGTCGGCGGTGCGCTCGCGGTCGCGGTTGCCACCGGCACGACTCCGACGTTTCCCTGGGCAGGCCAACCGATAGTTCTCGCCATCGCCTTCGTCTGGATCCTTCTGCTGGGTGGGCCGGTTCAAGAAGAGTTTGGCTGGCGTGGCTACCTCCTCGACCCGCTCCAAGAGCGGCTCACCCCACTCGGTGGTGGTCTCGCTGTCGGACTCATCTGGGCAATCTGGCATCTCCCACTGTTCTACATCCAGAGCGCGACTATCTACTACCAGAATCCGTTCCTCGGGTTCGCCGTCTCCATCACCTTACTCTCAGTGCTCATGACGTGGGTGTACAACAGCACGAACGGGAGTCTTCTCCCGGTACTCCTCATGCACACCTCGTGGAATTGGGCACAGGGAATGTTCCCCATTCTTGAGTCGGATCCAGCGAGCCTCGCGATGGTCGGATTCCTCGCCGCCGCGACCATCCTCGTAGTGGTATATACGGGACCGAAACGATTAGGACGATTGGGAAATGTCTCCCGGCCTGAGTGATTTCCTTCTCCGCTCGGACTCGAATGCATTCGGGCTCTTAATCAGTTGTTGGTAAGGTATCCACAGTTAGCTTCGGTCTCTTAGTTCGCGCCCTTAGTAGGTTCTGCAGGTTGCATCAGAAAGAAAGCGAATCTGTCGCGCTGAAATCACGCCCTACATTCACGCTAGTGTCGAGAGTTGCCTACGACTGAGGATTCGAAAAGGGCCACTATCCCACAGTATTTGTCTCTATTCGTTGTCTTCCTCTAATTCCGAGAGTCCAATCGGCAGATGAGGACTTTGCAGCTCTTCACTCTGTGGGAACTTCATCGAGTCGAGAATTTCGTTGAGCGCTTCGTCGTATGACCGATTGACGAGCGGGTTCCGGTGCTTGAAAGCCGTCATTCTCGCGTACGTGTCCGGCTTCAGTGGAATATTCTGATAGCGTGGAGTCTTCTTCTGTTCAGCGTTGGAGTCTGCTTTTCGAGTATTTGCTGACATCTATCGCTCCGGGTAACACATCGCGCTTAGGAGGGTGCGAGTGTATGGCAACTACCTTGGCACAATGATGTATTAAACATTTCCACACAAAATCAACACTATCAGTGGGGTAAGGGTGCCATTTTGTAATATTACAATAGTTGCAACTTACTTTTGTTTATCATATCGACTCTCCTAAAGAAGGACGGGAAAATGAACATCCTCCGAACATCCCGACCGGTCAAGAGCATCTCCACGGCGCTTATCGCACTGCTAGTACTCGTCCCCCTGATGGTGGCCCCAGTGGCCGCACAGGAGGTTGGTGGTGACCCGGATGACGTCACTGGCGATGCAGGCACAGATAACTTCGAAGGAATCCTGAACAACATGTACGATGTCGTGATGACTGGCCTCCGCTATGTGGGTCTCATCGCGCTCGCTGCCGGTGGTGTCCTCTACTTCACTGCCCGCAAGAACAGTGACAGAGCTGAGAACGGCATGAAAATCGGTATCGGTGGAGCTGCACTCACGCTGTTCTACTTCGGCATGAACACCGTCATCGGCCTCCTCGAATACATCGCTGGAGGGGCGTAATCGTCCCCAGCCGAGAGCTGGGACTCAGCCATCATCCAGAGTGCAGTACCGAGTATAATCACAACGAAGCCCACTCACGAGGTCCGGACACCGAGGCCTTGCACTTCTGTGGGCATTATCGAGCAGTCTCAGCACTCACACTGTGACTGACATACTACAGTAATGATTGAAACCGAAATCCACCGACAGAACACCATCTGGTGCAAGAATTCGAGCGTTACACAGCCCAGTGAAAGCTGGTTCACACTCAACAGAATAGGGTGGGTGCTGTGACGCCTTCGCCAGACGACGATGAGAGCGCCGGCGGCGATCCGAATAGTGGGTACAACGGCATATTCAGCGGCAAGGGCATTGACGTCCGCCGCGCGAAGAAGCTTGACTCTCATGTATCGGATGGTCAGGACAGCTCAAACGCTGGATCCGTGTCTCCTGGGCGTTTCACTGAGGCACATAGAAGCGAGGAACGGAATCTACCAGCGCCAGCTGATGAGGAAGATGGTGACGACTCTGTTGACCTCTCTGAGGAGGAGAGGGAGAGTGAGGAGACAGTCGAGCCGTATGATCCAGCAACGGATGACATCGGCCCTGGAAAAGCCCTCGGGGACCCAATCGAAGCACGCCCGTATATCCATATCTCCCCTGCCCGTGAGCAAGTGACGCCCGGGAACGTGGTGAGTGGGCTCTTTGGATTGTACCGGGCTGGTGTCACCAATACCTCTCGTTTCAATCTCCTCTCCACCTTCGGACTGAAGAACTACGATAAGACGTTCGAGTTCATCATCCACAAACCCCGGGCGACGAAGCGTTTCGACTTCTATCTTTCTGCGACACCGTACGATGCGACCTCGTTCAAGAATCTCGCCGCAAACGTGCGGGCGATGTACCCAGAAAGCTTCGAGTTCGAGATTGTCCCGTTCAACCAAGTCGCGGCGTTCGCTTCGAACGACGGTAATGCCCAGGTCGGCGGTCGACGAATCGCTGCCCTAGACGACATCGAAGATCTCGAACGACTCGATGGATTCGCTGACCCTTCGGTTTTCGAGCATCACGAAATCGGTGGGGGCAACGAGCCAACACCTGACGAGGCAGAGCAGTCACTGCACTTGGACGGCGTCCCGTTGCGACCGCGAAAGGTGCCACCAGAGAAACGCCCCGCTATCGTACAGTGGGAGGGCGTCCCCCGAAAGGGACTCGACTGGATGACGCTCATTCAACCGTTCAGCGATATCGACATGGACGTCAATGACCAGTACCGCTCTCCTCTGAGTGTCTTGCTGGAGCAGGCAGTTCACACTGACGACCCGTTCGTGTTTCAGGCCGTCTTCTCTCCACGAAAGGACTGGACCGACGAGGCCGAAGAACACAAACGCGACCTCAAGATGGGCAACTATGGGGCACTCTCTGCAGCGACGAACGAGATGTCTCGCCAGCTCTTTGGAAGCAGTGACCAGGAACGCCAGAATCTCCACCGAGGAGAAATCCCTGAGCAAGTCGGTGGGACGCTCAACGATGGCGATTCCAAGAAAACGACGGGCTCTCGGATGGCACAGATCGACCACAAGCAACCGACCACGACGTTCGACCTGACGCTTCGGGCAGCCTCTGACCCAGATACCGTCCAGAGTATCTCGAACGCGTTCACCAGCCTATCAGGCCCATATTACGGGATTGAGGGCAAGATACTCGATCAGAGTGACAAGCCCTTCTCGCAACTGTGCCACGCACGGCAGAACAGAGAGAGCGCGCTGAGCGGGCTCTTGAGCAATCGGTCCCCTATCATTGTTGTTTCTCCTGATGAGTTAGCGAACTTCGTGGTCGCTCCCAGTACGGATGCGTTGCCTCGGGCGAGTCGGGGGTCATCTGGCGGCTCGCCGGATGCACGAGCGCCGCTTACAGCGACTGACGAGGATATGCTGTCGAAATACGACACTGGGATGCACATCGGCAGTGCAGAAACGGCTGTCGAAAACCGGCCAGACATCCCGATTCGACTGTCTGCAGAGCAACTCACCCATCACATTCTCCGAGCAGCGACGACGGGTGGCGGCAAGACGACCGCGATGATCAACGATGCCCTCAGCGCCTACGGAGCATTCGATGGGCCGACGTTCATCTTCGACAAGAAAGGTGGCTCAATGAGCGAGGAGTACAAACGGGCCCACTTCCACAAATTCGGCTCGCTGGACAACGTTATTCATCTCCCAGTCCCCGGCCCTGAAGAAGAAGTCCTCGCGTTCCCCTACTTCGATATTCGACCCCAGCTGGCTGCAGGCGTGAGTCGAACCGTCGCAGTCCAAGAGAAAATCGACCGCTACAACGAGCTCCTGGTGTATGTTCTCGGGAGCGAACTGACGCAGCAAGCGTTCGTGGCACAAGAGATTCTCAACAACCTAATCAAAGCTCTCTTCGACCCCGAATACGGCCGCGATGCTTGGCCGATAGAGGACCTTCTGAAGGCTGCGTTCGAAATGCAGGAAGGAGAGATCCCGGAGGTGAGCGACGATACACTGCGTCTCACTCTGTCCCGTCATCTCCATGCCGATGAACAGCGCTTCCAGACGTCTATCGACGCCGTAATGAACCGGATTACGAAGCTCGCTGAGAGGAGTTTCATCTGGCGAATCCTGAATTTCGTGCCCGAGTGGGACGACGAGGCTGGGGCTTACGCTGACCAGTCGCCAATGTTCGACATCCAGGACCTGCTGGACTCACGGAGCGTGGTCCTCATCGACACTGGTGACCTGCGGCCAGCTTCGAGCAACCTCTTCACATTCATGCTGCTGGATTATATCTGGAGCGGGGCACGGCTACGCCACCGAATCGGTGAAACGCCCAGTGTGCGTGACGACTACGTAATCAACCTGATCATCGACGAGGCAGCACCCCTCCTCCAGTCGGAACTGGTCCGGGACGATATGATTCCAGACGGACGAGAGTTCGGACTCGCACTGGAGGTTATCGTCCACTTCGCTGAGCAGGTGAAAGCCGACGCGCTGGACGTCGCGAGCTACAAAGAGATTCTTCGCAATATCAACACCAAACTCATCGGGAAACTGGCTGTCGACGACGAACTTGTCATGACTCTCTTTCACGAAGGGATTGAGTCTGAAGAGCTCGTGGACCGAATCACGTCGCTTCCGCGTGGTGAGTGGGTCGCACAACTACCCGATACAGGCTTCATGACCGATATTCCTGAGCTGGTGACGCTCCTCCCTGTAGACATTCCGGCCGGCCACACCGCTTCGGGTGACCCTGTGACGGAAGAGACAGTCTCGCCGTATGGGATTCTGTATAGCGATGCAGCCGATGAAATGTCACGACGAACTCGTGATGACTACTGTCTGTTGCCGGGCAGCAACACGAAACCATCGGCACAGCAAGTCTCGAACGCGCAGGCAGAACCATCCGGTCCGTCTGTAACGCCAGATGGTCTTCCGCAGTCCCCCGCCACCTCCGGTTCTAGTGGCGACAGCGGCGCGACGAACAATCTCGGCACCTCACTTGGCGGTGGGCGCTCACCTACTGCTAAACATGACGAGAAGGGGTCGGCCTCGAAACCTCGAGAAGACGGAGACGAAGACGATGGGGGCACCCATCCTCGACCGGTACCAACAGACGATCTCGTCGACGACTTGGACGCGACCAAATCGAGCACCACCAGGGCCACCCGTCCACCTGCCGATTCCGCAGGAACCAAACCAGACTCAGAGCCGGTTCCGAATCAGCAGAAGGCCGATTCGGGGGGCAAAGGTGAATCTCCCGATGGTGGTCCCAATGCCGATTCAGAAATAGATACGACCCTGTCAGTTGACGAACGGAGGTTCCTCACCGAGGTCGTTACCACGGTCAACGGTCGACATCCTACGTTCGATATCCTCGATTCGATGGCAGCAATCAAAAATCAGTTCTCTGATATAGATTTAGAGAAGCTGGAGGACCTCGGCTATCTGGAGGTGCACGAAGACCTGAGCCGGATTTACTACACTGTCACTGGTGACGGGCAGATGGCCTGTGGTGCATCCGTCGCTACTGGAGAGAACCAGGGAGATGTGAATGAGAAGACCGTCCACAAGGTACTGGTAGAGGCCTTAGCACGGTCGCTCGCGAACGACCGAACCAACCAGTACTTCATCAGCAAATATTCGCTAATCGACGATGGGTCTGCCAAGCCTGACCTCGCGGCCTATGACGGTGAACGGTTGGCTCTCATTGGTGAGGCTATATCGAACAGTCCACCCTATCTCATCGTCAAACACTTCGACGATTACAACGCGGTTGCGGCCGAGCGCAAAGTCTGGATAGTGCCGAATATCTCGGTCGCCTGGGAGATTGTTCGAGCCCTATCGAATGCAGGTCGAATTGGTGAACTCCCTGCCAAGCGAGAGGGGCTAACCTACGAAGATCTGAACGCTGAAATCTGGGGCGAAAACAGTGACTGGGAGTTCGCCGGCGGACGGGAATTGATCCGTGAACTCGAGTAACCGCGTGGATACATTCGCGCGGAAAGTGCGCGTTCCGCGCACGGCAGATAGAGAGCTCCTACCGCAGGAATACCTCTCTGAAGACACCCGACCACTGTTGACGGAGACAAAAAGTGCGCAAAATGGCTTAGAGCCTAATTGGGCCTCTCTCAACACTCAGATTCCAAAATCGATTGCGTCTGGAAATCGGTTTGCGACAAAATCCGCGCAAAGCGTAAGGGTGGTTGAAAAGTGGGCAGATGCAGAAATACAGGGTCTGATCCGCTCTGATGCCAATATTGGAAATGAGGGGGCGTTAGGGTGGTGCCCGTCGACGAGAGCATACCTAGAGGAGCTATCGAGCGCTCTCCTGTCCCCATTAGCCATTCTCGAATTGATTTATCATAGTGTTGGGTGGGGGCGGAGTCGATACAGCAGTGAAATCGCGTGCAGTCTATCGGTTTTGTCTCGAAGTGTTCCATCCACCCTGAAACCGGTTTGTCACGCCTCGGTGACGGAGGCGTATGCGCCGGAACAATACCAACTCAAACCATGCCGATAATCGACGTTAGAGACGAGGAAATTCCCGAAGAAATCCGCCCCATCGAGAACTGGATCTGCTGGCGAGAGGGGGAGCGAGACGGGAAACCTACCAAAATCCCGACGAAACCGTATCGGACCAGTGGCAGCCCGAATCTGGATGTCACCGACCCGAATCAGCGTCGAGATTTCGAGCAAGCAGTTGCAGCCCACGGCGACAGTCGCGTCAACTCCGACGGCCTCGGATTTGTGTTTACCGAGGATGTCTCCATCACCGGCGTCGACCTCGACAAATGCCGTGATGCCGACACCGGCGAACTCAAAGAATGGGCTGAAGATATCATCGACCGATTGGACTCCTACACCGAAGTCTCTCCCTCCGGAACTGGTGTGCATATCCTCGTCGGTGGTGAGCTTCCCGATGGTGGGAATCGGAAAGGCAGGGTCGAAATGTATGACTCCGACCGCTACTTCACTGTGACCGGTGAGCATGTCGATGGGACGCCCCGAGAAATACGGACCTGTCAAGATGACATAGAAGCCATTCACCGAGATTTCATCCGAGGCGGTATCGACTCTGACGGACAGTCGAGTCTAGATACTGCAGCCGCGTCGAATATATCAAAAAACGGTGGAAACGAAGCCGATTCAACCTCCTCGTCTAGCGGGCAGCACCAGTCAGAATCGCTTCGAGATAGATACGGTGATGACCTCGACACCATCGAAGCCTCGGCTGTGAGAGACGCACTGGCGCGAGTCGATGCTCGGTATCTTCCGGAAGTCATGCCGAAAACGTTCGACGACCTTGCCGGGCCGGGCGTTGCGCTATCGGACGAGGAGCTACTCTCCAAGATGTTCGACGCCAAGGGTGGTAGTCGTCGACGTCGCCTCTACGATGGCGACAACTCGATGTGGGGCTCACCACAAGCCGAGTACCCCTCTCAATCTGAAGCCGACATGGCGATGGCTCACTACCTGGCTTTCTGGACGGGTAAAGACCCTGCTCAGATGGACGCCCTCTTTCGCGATTCCGGTCTGTATCGAGAGAAATGGGACCGGCGTCACTACAGCTCGGGGTCAACGTACGGAGATGTCACTATTGCCCGGGCTCTACTCCGCGTGGACGACTACTACGAATTGCCCTCCGCCAATGGGAAGAAATTCGGCGGGTCATCTTCGAACGGGACACGCGAGGCAACTGATGCATCGACTTCTTTCGACGATTCATCGAAATTTTCGGGCCACGCCGCTGCGGCTGACCCGGGAACTGGTCTGAGCAACGCTGGCGGGTCTGGCGATACTTCAGATGGCGTGGCGACTGATTCCCCAACCGCCGGCAGTAAAGCCGACACGGAGCCATCCAGCGCCTTTGGTGGCGATGCGAAGCCGGCACCAGAGCCGCCCTCGCCGACAGTCGACACTGACCCACCTGTCCGAACTCCCGATTCAGCGTCCGGCGACTCCGTCGAAAATGGGTACGTCGCAGAACAGGACGAACACGGACGCATTCCTGCTTCTCCCCGTGGTCTCGACACCGACGATACGCTCCGTGAGAGTACACAGGAGGCTATGGAACTCACGGCTGCGGCAGCCGGTAAAGACTGGGAGCGTACAGACCCACATCTGACCGATGACGAAAAGCACGCGAACGACTGGAGTGTGCCTCGCGAAGGCCGGACGCCGACACAGCAGGCCCTGGACATGGCCCGTGAGGATAACCGGATATTGGCCCGGAAACTTCGTCGGGAAAGCCAGCAGTATGCTGACTATCACGCACTCGAGGAGGAGAACGAGCGTGTAAAGCTCAGTAACCGGGTATACCTCCAAGCCATCGACGAGCTGATGAGCGAACGTCATCGCTACCGGGAACTGCTTCGGAAGGAAGGCCTCCTGTCAGAGGAAGATGCTCGTCTTCCCGATCATCCAACGAAGCATCTCAAGGCTATCATCCGGCCGATGATCCGACGCGAAGACACGCCGACGGCCAAGGAAACGCTCACCGGCATCGACGCGGTCCTTCAGCAATACACCGAGGCCAACGAACAAATCAGAGGGGCGGACCGAAAGACCAGTACAGGTGTCCGTGACCGGTTGTCTCGGCTGTTCGGGTAGCGTTTCTTGAGCAGCCGTGTGACCAATGTCTCGAGAATCTGTTCTCGCTTTATTGTCGTTGAGTCAGTCGTAGGAAGGCGCCTCTCAAGAAATCCCTCAAAGGCTCAATATCTTAATTTGATGTCCGGCAATACGGGCAGTGCTGCTCTGTGACTTTCGAATTATAAATTCGGCCGCAAGCAACGCATTCTTTAATGGGGTTGTTGCTCATACGAGTCTTAAGCTATAATATAATATAGCAGTTCCCCTATTTTCTCGCCATCAGACAGTAGAAGGACTGTACTGACAGATTGAAAACCGCGAATAGGTCATTGTCAGGAATCCAGCAACGTGCGATTTGTCTTGTCGCGTGTGGACAGAGCCTTGAGACCTAAACTGAAATAATCCAGTTAACAGTAGTTATTTCACAGAGAAATGCGTTAGTCCTTGTAAGTGACCTCGAATATGGATCTGACCGATACCCCTCAGGATATACTGGGAGACGATGAAGAAGCCCCTGACTTCGATGCGTGGGAGTCTCCCGACGATGTACTGAAGGAAGGACCGACCAGAGAGCGGATGCTGGACGTCATCATGCAGCTGCGAGAGCCAACGAAGGTGTCGACTATCGCGACGCGAGCAAACTGTGATACAGAGACTGCTCGCGACTATCTCCAGTGGTTTGCTGAGATGGGGATGGTGCGTGAGCTGTCCGGACGGCCTGTACGATATGAGCGGAACAACTCCTATCTGCAGTGGCGCAGAATCGAGCAGATTCGCCAACAGTACTCAGAAACAGAGATTGTGGCACGTCTGAAAGAGACGCTTGATGCGGCCACGGAGTATCGAGAACGCTTCGAAGTTGACTCTCCAGACGATGTCTCTCTTGTTGAGGAGAGCTATGATGAGTCAGTAGAGGACATCTGGGAAGCGGTATCAAACTGGAAGACCCTCGAAGAGAGAGCAGCGTTGTTGGATGCTGCTCGCCGCGAGGATACGTCTGGCGGGCATACTGAGACAATCGATGCCTGAGGGGGCCACAGACGGTGTTGGTGGCCTCGATAGCGATGTCTTAGAACGGATCGGACGACGTCTTCGTGGGAGTGCTCGTTTTGCAACTGTCGAGTACCGCCCTGAGTATGCCCCGAACGCAGTCGTCGCCGAGTACGATCTCGGATATTTCCCCGCCGCCATAGAGCGTGCATATCTTCGTATTCGGTGGTTCAAAACGGATGATTTCAACGTTCACTACACGGAGCAGTATCGGGACGGAAACTCGTGGGAGTGCAGATGGGATTGTCATCCGAACAGCCACAACGACCGGGAGCATTTTCACCCACCGCCCGACGCAATTACGCCTGGCCAGGACATGGAGTTCGAAAGTGATTGGCGAGCAGTGATTTCGGAGATTCTGTCGGAGTTGGATGAGCGTATTCAGTCGTTCTGGGAGTGACCGTAGTACCCTCTGATACGACCGATGAGAACTTTTCTCAGCTACCCACTTTGCTCTCCCCGCGTATTTGTCCCCAAAGGAGACTGAGGGAGTCAGGGGTGGAGCGAATCACACTCGTCCGCCGATTGATTCCTTCGTTGTTCGCTTCCAACCGGGGTGAATCAGCGTTTTTCTCCCCACCTCGGCCGTGAGGTCAGTGAGACACCTTCTCGGAAGCCCGCTTCGCATTTCCCGCGTATTAGCCCCCAAAGGGGGCTGAGGGGATGTGGGGCGGAGCAGGTCCGAGAGATAGTTGTGATGTCACGATTATCGAGGTCTCGCAGCCCGTTCCGGTCTACCCCAGGACTCCCCTCAGAGAGACGACCATGAGTGTCAACACTAACTCCGACGTAGCGTCCCGTGCGGCAAACATCAGCGGCGAATTCGAGACAATCGGTGTCGACATGTCGCCGGCATCGGTCGAAGAGCAGATGGAGTCGATGACCGCGTTCAAGGTGCCTGTCGACGACGCACAGGTGGCGGTTGTTCGCAAGATCATCGATGAGTTCGACCTTTCGGACGACGACGTCTCCGAGGACCTCGCGGCTCTGGCGGGCTACAGTTCCAGTGGCGGTCGGTCAGAAGACTTCGACCGAACGCTGCTCAGTGAGATAGCGGACCTCGGCGACGAAGAGTGGGTGGACGTTCGAGCACAGGTCATCGACCTCTGGGATGTAACGCATGACTCCATGGCTCAGGTCGGCCTCGTGGCAGACGAGAGTGCCCAGATGAAGTTCGTCAAGTGGGCGAAGAACACCGACGAGCTCCCGACTCTCGAAGAAGGTGTGACCTACGACTTCTCGTCGGTCATCACCAACGAGTACGAGGGCAAATTCAGTATCTCGCTCAACAAAGCCAGTAGCGTCGTAGAGGCCGAACAGGAAGTCATCCCGGCCGACGGCTCTGTGAGTGCCACCGGGACGCTCGTCGCCATCGAGGATGGCTCTGGGCTCATCAAGCGCTGCCCGGAGGAGAACTGCAGTCGACTGGTGACGAACGGCCGCTGCGCTGAACACGGTGAGGTCGATGGTGAGTTCGACCTTCGTATCAAGGCGATTCTCGACGATGGTCAATCGGCAGTCCGGGCGCTGTTCAACGACGAAATGACTGAAGCGGTCACTGGCATGAGCCTGGAGGAAGCTATCGAGATGGCGATGGAAACAGTGGACCCCACTGTCGTACTCAACGCCTTCCGAGACCAGCTCATCGGCCGAACCTTCGAAGTCAGTGGTCCCGTCATCGGCGACTACTTCCTCGTCGACGATGTGGCCCAGACGGTCTACTCCAGTGAACAGCCTGGTCTGGAAGACGGTGCCCTCGATCCGGCACGAACGCAGCGCCAACCGGCCAAGCGTGTCTTCGCACAGGACCTGAATCAGGCGACGCACTCATTCACCCGTCCCGAAGACGGTGAGGAGGACCGAGCGCCGAACTTCTCACTGCTCCCCTCCGGTGAAGCAGCCAACCGGGTCTTCGTCGTTGGAACGCTCATGGAGACGAGGGATGTCGGGACGGACTCAGAGTACTGGCGCGGGACGGTCATGGCGGCTTCTGAATCGGTCAGTGTCTACGCTGGTGAGTACCAGCCGGAGGCGATGCAGGTCCTCTCTTCGACCGAGACACCCTGCTATGTGGCTGTAATCGGGAAGATACACAGCTACGAAACGGATTACGGAATCAACGTCTCGCTCCAGCCTGAACACATTTCGGTGGTGGACGAAGCGGTTCGGGACTCGTGGGTAGCAGAGACGCTGGACGCTACGCAGGACCGACTGGGCGCACTTGAAAGCGGTGAGACTGAGGAAGCAGACGCTGTGTTGGCTGTCTACGAGGGGAATACGGAAGACGTCGAGTCGGCGGTTGAGGACGCTGTAGACGAACTGGTAGCCGAGATGGACGTTCCGGAGACACCAGCTCAGTAGGAGCCCTCGTTTTGGTTGGTTTGCTTAGTAGAGATATGCAAGTGGATTGTATACGTACGGACGCTGACTTCGACTCATTGTGTAGGTCATATTTAAGCGAGTATACGACTCACAGACTCTCGACTGGCGTGTCGTCAACAGTGCTGCTGGTGTACTCTTTTCCGAAACTTCTGACAGCGAATATCAGGCCCAACTAGGAGGGTGCATGTGCCCTCACCTAATTAGGAGGGTAATGAGGACACGAACATTAGTAGGAGACGCAGTAAGAAAAACTCAGAGCTTGATATTCACTATCTTCAAAGTTTTTGATACAATATCAAGACAATGTCCTGTTACGAACCGGATTTGTGTATGTTGCTGGAAGTGGAAGGCTCTGTAGTCTCCTGACGATTCCCTGCTGGAAGACCGAGCTCCGCGAACGAGACCGACGAGTCCTCGATGTCGTCGACGGGGATCGAGTCGACGACTGTTAATGGGATATCTTTCATCCGAGAGCCGAGTTCGCGTTTGACCAGGGTCGTGCTCTCATCTACTGAGCTGGCCTCTATCACCACTGTAATGTCCAGTACGACCATGGCGTAGCCGTGTGTGCAAAGCACTGCTTCCATCTCCCAGCTACAGCTTGGGCAGGCCACGTCTTGGACCGAAATATTGGCAGAACGAACCGCTGAGGCGTCTGCTCGACGGCCAACTTCAGCAACGGCGATATTGATCGCGTCTTGGACGCCTGGAGCCCCCGGCACGACCCACGGCAGCGTGAGTCGTACTTGATACCAACCTTCTGACTGTGCTACATCCGTGCTCATGTCGAGCTCTTACCGGGTGAATTCGTCTTCACACAGCTGTATGCATCGGGTGCTGCGTTGGCTGCTGAAACTGTGCTACTCTTCAAAACCTGGCTATGGATCATGATTGGGAGGTATCTATCGAGCGCCGGCAGGAGGACTGACACATTGGAGGGCCATGACCCCTGTCCTGTTATCGACGAGGGGTAATTTGGTGGGCTGGCTATGGAGGGCTATCTCACCCGCAAGCGGTGCATTGCAGGGCTTCGATTCAGGCTTTCTCCGCAATGCACTCCTTGGTGGGAGTGGATATAATAACTCCAGAGTTACAACGGTTGCAACGGTACCTACTCTTTTCTCGACATGTTTGCTTCCGACCAATTGTTAGCGGCCTACAAGCAGTTCCAGGGGTGGACATGAGATCGTTTCAGACCAAATCAACCGCTCAGAATACCTATAACCTCGCCTCTCCGATGTTAGTCTGTGCAAGTCGGTCCCTCCCTGATCGAGAACCCACTGCTGGGTGCAGCCCTCACTCTGACAGTGATCATCCTCGTCGGAAACTTGGTGGCGTTGGGATACTGGGCTCAGGCGGAAGCGTCGGCACGAGACGGGTCAACACTGTGGACGTTCATCATGCTCTCTTCGGGCTACGGGCTGGTCTACTACGTTTGGGTCCGCTATATCCGAAACAACTGGGAAGCCCGCACGCAGCCAGCTGACCGGCGCGAACGGCTGGTCACCGCTTACTCGGTGGCCGTCTTGCTGGCCTTCGTGGTCGGGGCGTTCCTCACACCCCCTGACCCGTTCACGCAGGTCCTCACATTCCCGGCGCTGTTTGTTGGGTCGTTTGTCCTCTCGTTCCTTCTGGTCTCGCGAGACTCAGTCGGCAGTGCCGGCGACCCTGCTGCCTAAATCTTATCGACATCCCTTGATCATTGGCGACAGCGTAGTTAACGTGGGCCAGTTGGCCTGTACTACCAGAGTCTCTCCCGGCAGTGATCCGGGACGATTACCTACTGGTCGAGACCACTTGTCACCCACTGTGACGACCACTACCATCGGCCCGGCGATGAACTCCAAACTCTAATTCGACTAGTCTTAACCAACATTTCGGACAAATCCCCGCAGAGTGTTGGTTAACTCTGTAAACAAAATACACTATCCCAGCCATAGCTCGCCACCCGGTCCCTCGCGTGAGTTTATCCTTCAGCCAATCGGTCCGAACGTTCGACGCGACGGGTTTTATCTGACCGCTGGTTATCCAGAGCGAGTATGGTCGTCGTTGAGGAGGTCACCAAACTGAGTGAGCGCCGTACCCAAACCTCGTCCGAGGCGTTTCCAGACGAAGCACTGATGTCGGTTCGATCGGCCGTCGACGCTGTTCCGGCGAGTGTCTTCGATGGCTCGACGAAGCACACAGAGGTCGGTGAGTTCGATGCCGCGATCGCTGACGGCCTCTCGCAGTACGAGTACGAAGGAGACGCTGCCGGCGGCTACAACCCGAACTGCAAGCTCTGGTCGCATCTGGGGTTCAATTACAGCGTCGACCTCTACGACGCCGACGCCCGAATCGCCATCGAGGTCGAGAAGAGCGAGCGGAAGAACGTTAGCGACGACCTACTCAAGTTCCAGAAGGGGTACCGAACCCAAAAAGACGGCCGGCCGAAGATCGAGTTCGGCTGTCTGGTGGTGCCGGTGAACTATCTCGGGCGACATAACCTCTACCGGCACAGCCTGACCAAGCTCGACTTCATGAAGGGCGTCCTGTTCATTGACGACGTCGCTGTCATCGGCTATCGGGATCCGCGAACGGACTGACGCTGTCCGCCCTAGCTGTTTGTCGGCGCCGGGGGGCGTGCAGCGCGCGACAAATGCGCGACGTGACTTACCATGCCTGGTCCCGATCCTCACGACGACACGAGTTCCGACTACGAACAGTTCGAGAAAGAACAGCTCGCACAAGAACGCGACGCCGCCGGGGTCGACACAGCGGATGTCGACGACGCGACGGCTCAGAACCTGGTCAACGACCTCGTCGACGCGGACGTCGTCACTCCGATTCCCGAGGACCGAGTTCTGGTTCACGAACCGAGCGGTACCGCATTCGACTCATCGATGCAGCTGGCCGTCTTCCACCGTGGCTGGACGGCCGGTCACGGCACCGGTGAGGAAGACGAGTGATGCAGCAATCGCTCACAGGGTGTGCATTCTGCGACGCTCCGGACGCCACCGAGACTGGTGAAGCCCACACTTGGGGACAGGACGAGCGGGTCACCCACCCAATCTGTGTCGACTGTGCCATCCAGGTGGAGCCGCATCCCGACGATCGCGACCATCATGCCTGCGATGGGTGTGGGCTGGTCGTCGACACGCTCGCAGCGCTGACGCGATTCCGCGTGGAATTTGGACACCTCGAGGGGCCGCTGCAACTGTGCGAGCCCTGTAGTCCTGGCGGGCTCGCTATCTACTGGACGCGCGACATTGAGGGGCACCTTATCGCGGCGCCGGCGGAGTGAACCTAACCACTCTTACTCGCTGAAGGGTATCCTGTCCGAAAGTGTGATGAGGTGTTCTATATCGCCCAAGACATAGTCCGAGATCATCCGCTCCGTATGCTCTAGATTACACGAACCAATATCATCGTGACTTTCCGAACGAGCGTGGAGCCACGTTTCCATGATTCCGGGGATATCGCCGCTATCGACGTAGTCGGTGTCTGCACCAGCCGGGCGAATCCTCTGGAGCTCTAATCTATGAGCATAGTCGTCGAAGAACGTCCGTCGGAGCCCGACCTCCTGATGTTGGATGAGATCGTCCAGTCCAGTTCCATATCCGTATGCCTCCGCTGCGAAGTCGCCCAAATCAACGGATTTGGCACTCTCGATGATAGTCTTCAAATCACCAGCGAGCCCATCACCGGCAGGGCCGTCAGCAGCATATACTGGTCGCTTTTTCAGCATCGGTAAGTCGAAGAAATCGCCCGCATACGTTACGATCTCGTCCGGTTGATAGGCCCACAGTTCAGCATTGATCCGTCGTAGGAGATCCAGCTCGGACTCAAGTCCTGGAGCGCGCCGAGTGAGAATCTGTGTTCGGGGTAAGCGACCGCCTGCTTCGGGACCGTCATACGCGAATCCGATTGCCGCAAGCTGGAAATCCTCCGGATCCTCCCAGTCAGGATCGTCATCAGGCGTGAGGTGCGGGCTGATGGTCTCTATATCGAGGGCGAGTCGCCTAGTACTACTAAATGACATAGCGGGTTATTCAAGTCTGGATATTTAAATCGAAGTGAAGTGTATGGGTTCAGCTGTCAGTGTCCCGGTCGTGAATACTTTTGCCGGGGTAGGCGTCATAAGATAAGTATGAATCAGGCAGACGTCTCTTGGCCAACAGCTCCCACTGGAATAGCCCCTATGGGCCGGGTTTCCGATCTGGAATTGCGTGACCTCGTCAAGTTGCTCCGGGAAGACAGTACGTCGCGGTGGTTCGAACTGGTGAAGCCTCCGAAAGACCCGCATCCGACAGTCACCAAGTTGCCGGACTACGACCACGAAGAAGAGTTCGCCGCGGTCCCAGAAGAGCCAACGGAGGGCTACCGACAGCAGGCTCTTGAGTACGTTGAGGGCGTCATCGAAGCTAGGGACTCGGTACGGCCGGATACACTCCAGCCAGCATCTGAACTTCCAGATGGAATCAGTCGTTCAACCTCCCGTCAGTGGGTCTGGTACCATACGACCGACAGCATCCAAGAACGGACCGATGACCGGCCACAATCGATGGCTGGAACGACTGACCATGGCAAATATTTGTTCTTCACACCAGATGAAACGGGCGTCCTCGAGGACATCATCGTCGAGCAATTTCAGTCTCGACCGTTCGACTCTGCAAAGGTCCCAACGATTCCGAACAGAAAACCGGATGCAGTCCTCTGCCTCTATTATTCGGACGACCGATATCGAGCTGATCTTCGAGAGACGTATCAGAACGAGTCTGAAGACGACACCTACGAGGTCGCATCCCAATATGACTCAGAGCAGCCAACCATCAAACCCCGAGGATTTAAAACCGACTCTGCAACGCGGCGAAATGAGTACTCTGATGAATTCGAGCAGGCGTCAGAGTAGGCGTTACTTGTTGAGTTTCTCTTTGGCCTGTCGCACATTCTTTCGCACCGCCTCAGGATGGACATCACGTTGGGATGCCCATTCTTTCGGGGCGTTCCCCATCTCCCCCGTCATCCAGTAGTCGAGGACCTCAGGTGGGGTGAGGCCATCCTCTGCCAGCTCTTGGAACCACCAGGACAGGACTATTCTCGATCGCTGCCAGACCTCGATATCTTGAATCGGTACAACGAGATATGAGTGATTTTCCCCAAATTCATGAGAGGAGCCGCTGGTCTCGAGGAGTTTACGTGCGCGGGTGGAATGCCACTGTTTCGCTGCAGTCGCCTCGTCCTCCTCAATATCTATCGATTCGAAAACAGTGTCCCACTCAGAATCAGGTATAATGAAGACGAAGTCACTCCGTGGATTATGAAATGCTAGCTCGACCGTCGATGAGGAATTGCGCCATGCCTTCTCGAGGTAATCATCGATAATGGTCACGTCGGCGATCTGTTCCAAGAGTTCCGTAAGGCGCGACTTTGACACGGTAGTTTCGGCAGCAACCTGCTGAATTTGTCCTCGATGAACACGTCGTTCTTGAGCCATAAACAACCCATTGTTTGACATCGCTTAAATTTACCTAAAAAACAACCTGTAGTTTGATATTGCCCCCATGGGTGGGGTTTCAGAAGGAGGTGTCTCAGGCAGGGGCAAGTTCAATGGCAACTAGAGACATCTATGTTTGCTCTTGCTCCACCGCAGTACACATTGGATTAGTGAACACGAGGGGGTGGCCCCAGAGCGTAATTTCTTCAGGCTTGTAGGCGGTTGCACTTTTAACACGGTACTCCACTTCATTCTCGAAGCCGAGAGTGCCACCGTTGACTCGGAACGTTAGATGGGATGTTTTGTCAAATGCTTCGCCAATCTCCTCATCGTCGCTGTCGACGGTGTTCTTTGTGAAGGGGTTCTTTCCACCGATAATATCTGCATCTCCTTTATCGGCGGATTGGTCGAGCGGATAGGCCTCTCGAACGGGTTGCTCCTGTACCTCCGCTCTTGCGGTGGTCAACTCGGTTGCTTCTTGGACAATCGGGCGACCATTTGTATCAATTATCTCTTCTAAATTCGGCCAGGAGGTAACCGGGTCATCGACTATGACTCCGGACTTGGTATGGTAAGCCGGTTCCCATTCAGATTTGTCATCTGATGTGTAGTTCTTCCCCCCTCGAAGTAGCATATAGAACAAACCGTATTCGACAGCTGTCAGAATAATAAAGCAGGGCCGATGAGAGTCAAGCTCTTTTCCGAATCTCTCCTCTAGCGTTGCACCAAGTTGCTCACGCAACTCGAAGGGGTTCTGAAGGTCTTCTTCCAGTTGCTTAATTCCACTAGCGCTTAGACCGAAGTCCTGACATTGGAAGCTGTAATACATCTTACCTTGCCCGAGATCACCATTCAGATTTTCAGAAACTTGGTCAAGTTTGTCTAAAATATCATCAGGGGAGGGAGTTTGGTCTATCGGAATTGGAATATATCTTGACATCCCGGGCTTTGCTGGATCAAGACTAGAGATTCCATGGAATGGAACCGCGCTCCCGTATCCGCCAAGTGAAACAGCTCGTTTCTCGTATGAATCCCCAATTGATTCCATGAAGAACAAAAATACTTATTTTTAGATATGCTTTGTGAAGTAGACCTGATTACGTAAACACTCATCTTTCTGGAATTCAATCATTCTTATCTATAATCTATATTAAAAAGGTATATCTTCCAATAAGTTTTGTCACTCTGCCTTATTCGCGAAGCATACCATGGACTGGATGACTCTCGGGCTAGAGGTTCATTTCTGTTCATATCTTTTATATGACTGCATTTTTCATAGTCTGCTCCGCTTGGAATGCATCGAAGGGAAGAATAGAGATCTGAGTTTGTCGCTGAACTCGGGGGGGTGTTAGTGGTCGTTACAGTTCTGTTGGACAGTTGCAGCACTCTCGTTGGTGAGAGAGACGTACCGTGAGATCCAAACGACGGTTCCAGTGGTGTTCAGTGGTGAACCTCCTGGGACCGGAGTTCTTCGTACTCAGAGCAGCTGTCGACACCAGCACGGCCGAGGCAGATTGGGTGATAGAACGCCCGGACATCGCTGTCGTAGGACATCGAGCCGGATCGCTGTTGGCACACCCAGCAGGCTGAGGAATCCCATGCACTATCCGAAGATAGGTGGGTATCAGTCTGCTCATCCGCTCCGTTGGAGACAGTCTCCTCGGCGGTGGGCTGTGCTATCGTCGATTGACGGGTGACGGTAGCGATCTCGGCAGACATAATCCAATTCAGCCAGTCCGAATCGGGCCATTCAGTCGAGGTATCGCCAACATATCTCGCCATTGCGTTCGCAGATTCGCCCGTAGACTCGTCTTCACTGGCAGCGTTGCTGCGCTTGTGGGTCGGAGGCGTAGGGCGGTGTTGCGTTGGCGGTCGCCTCGTCGACGTTCGCGCGGCCTTCTCGAGGATGCGAATGTCGCTATCCCATCGAGAATTTAGCGAGGGCTGGTCGTTGAATTCGCCTTTGCGGAAGTCCGTGAGACGAACCAAATCGCCTTCGTTCGGTTCCACAAAGATGCTCTCAGACACAATCACCTCGCCATCGGCATCGTCTGGGTCCGAGGTCGAACGGGTGAGAACTCGTTCGCTGGGTTTCCAGACTGCAACGTACGCGAAGCCGGAATCATCCTCCAGAATAAACCCGAACTTGATTTTCGGATTATCCGGATAATACACTCGCTTCACTCGTCCCTGAGTGGAGACATACCCTCTCGTAGAGTAGGTATTGGTGTACTGGATGTTGCCGATCTTCAGTACGTTCCGAGGATCGTGTTTCTCCAGTTCTGACTGGCTCAGGACTGCAGATGAAAGATCCCGTCCATCTAACACGCAGCGTGCTAAGACAGATGCCATCTGGACAGGCGTCTTCGTTCGAATTTCGTGGGCATGCGGGAAGTCCGTGTAGAAGCGCTTGGCTTCAGCTAGGACTTCAGGCACACTCTCAGGATAGCTTGCTTCGAGTTCTCGAAGCGGGTCTGACTGTTCCTGAATCGATTGTTCGAATTGCTCGCTACGTCGCTGTGGGACGATGCTGTTCTGCTCCTCGCGATAGATCGCTAAGGCATCAGTGTGTGCATCGAGTACAGCAGCAACGCCAGACGTCTGACCGTGTTGGTCGATTCCGTTGGTCACCTTCTTGAGCTCGTAATCGAGTGCAAGTCGGCGTTCGATACCTGGAATCGAGGACCGCGAGTACTGCTCCGGGTTTGGAACGATTGCTCCGAGTGGGAGCGTCGAACCATCAGGGAGTGATACTTCGAGGTCGCTCGGTTCTATCCCTAAAGCAGACGCAGGCGTCTGCTCTGCGTTCGGGATGTAGTCACGCGAACGGAGTCGAAGCGTCCGGAAATCGAGTTGATTCCACGGGACGAGCTTCTGGTCCGTTGGCGTCGTGGTATCAGCGGAACCACTGGGGTAAGATTCATCGAGGCCAGAGGATACACCAACTAACTGATCGCCAGTCGGGTCGGTGAGTTTGTCTGCGCCTTTCAGGATGAGCGCGCTGCTCGGCGGAACAGAGTCAGGTTCGGACAGTGCATCGGGTGCGCTGCCAATCACGTTGATCTCTGCCCTCCGTTCGTCGCTACGAGAGGGAACCATGGGTTGCCCATCGAACCATCCGTAGCAGTCGCTCTCGGAGAGCGTTGCGCTATCTTGCCCAGCCACGTCCCAGTCTGCCGGAATGTCGTCACTGCGAGCCTCGACCGCATCGAGGCCCATGTAGCGTCGGACATACGGGGACTGGGGAACGTCGCCATGGTGGGTGTCGGTACTACCGCTCTTCTTGTGATCGTCCTCGTTGGAGCGATCGCTATTGCTGTCGCTGCACATGATCTAAGAAAGCAAGCCGATGCTTTCCGATTTCTACAACGCTTGAACTGAGTATAACTGTAGCTGATGATTAGAGAGCTGTCTGGCGATCTTGAAGGATAGCCACACAAAATCCACACATTGGCTGTGGAGTCTGGCTTCGGCTTCTGGGCGGGGCAATAGTGACTGTGGCTACACGCCAATCTCGCATCTCAGCAGCGGCTCAGAAGTATCGAAAGGAAAGGCGAGGTTCGCCTTCCTAGATCATGTGGGACCGTTCAAGGTCCAATTCTCCGTACGCTGAGTGTGGATATAACCATAGCGGTGTAGGTGGTTTTGATCCGGACGGTGTATCACGGCTTCAGAGGCAAGCAGGGGGGTAGATGCACTATTCTACAGTCGAGATATTCCCGAGTCAAGAATGATACTCCAAAGTATCATACTCTAGAGTACGATTCTCCAAAGTATTATCATCTGTGAGGGGTTATGTGGACTATGGTGGATTTCGTAAATCGGACAGAGGAGCTCTCTCGGCTTCATTCCCTATATGAGTCCGAGGAAGCTGAACTCGCCGTGATATTCGGACGACGTCGACTTGGAAAAACAGCGTTGGTTAAGCAGTCTCTCGAAGCCTATGATGATGCCGTGGTGTATCAAGCGAAACAGAAAACCACGGACCTTCAGCTCCAGCAGTTCATCGATGCGGCTTCTGACACATATCCGGGCGTGAAACGAATTAGAGAGGACTGGGAGGACGTTCTTGGATATCTCGCTGAAGAGGATGCGATTATCGTTCTCGACGAATTTCCGTATCTCGTTGAGCAGGACGAGAGTCTTCCGTCCGTATTACAAGCGATGTTCGATCACGAACTCGATGAGTCTGCTGCGACGTTCGTGCTTGTCGGGTCGTCAATCAGTATGATGGAAGAAGCTGCGCTGCTGGGCAATAGTCCACTGTATGGCCGCTCGTCGCTCAAGCTGGATATCAGACAGCTCCCGTTCGCGGCTGCGATGGAGTTTTTCGATGACGCCTATACCCCGGCTGAACAGGTCCTTACGTGGGGTGTCTTCGGTGGCGTTCCATACTATTTAGAAGAGGTCTCTCCTGGGGCCTCACTCGGAGAGAACATTCAGGAAACCATCCTTTCCCGGCACGGGACGCTCCATGACGAACCAGACTACGTCCTCCGTATGGAACTCAGGGAACCGACGCGATACTTCTCGATTCTTGAGGCCATTGCAGGTGGGAGCACAAGTCGGAACGAAATTGCGGGGACGACTGGCATCGCTTACAACCAGCTCTCAAAGTATCTCAAACGGTTGTCTCGGCTCCGTTTGGTCGACCAGCACGTTCCGATCACAGAGCAAAAAGAGCGGAGTAAGCGGAGTCAGTATCGTATCCGGGACCCGTTCTTCCGTTTTTGGTTCCACTTCGTCTACGGTACTGGAGAGCAATATGACGAACTCGGTATCGATGCATATGAAACACTGATAGAACCTGAGTTACCAGATTTCGTAAGTCGATCATTTGAAGACCTCTCTTGTTCGGCGCTGCGTACCCTCTACCCAGACCATACTATTACGCAAACCGGGCAGTGGTGGTACGATGACCACGAAATCGATGTTGTTGGTCTCACCACTGCTGAGACGCTAATCGTTGGTGAATGTAAGTTCCAACAGTCACCGCTGGGATACGACGCACTCTCGAAACTCGAGAGTCACACAGCAGAACTTAGATGGACGCCTGATTCTGGTGGAGATCGAACTGAGCGATATGCACTTTTCTCACGCAGTGGCTTCAAATCGTCAGTCGAAGAAGCTGCTGCAGAACGTGACGACCTCCGGCTCTTCACCGTTGGAGATGTTGTGACAGCACTGGATGGGTCAGAGAGTGCTCCTTAATCTCTTGCCACCGATGTCGTTTTGAACGACGGCTTAGCCGGATACAGAGTAGATTTGGCAGATCTGGGTATTCATCGTCAGGTGGTGAGAGTTTCGTTTACCGACCTCTGCTTGCGGTGATCGCTTCCACGCTAACAGGTTTGTAGCCTCCAAAGCAGGTGGCGAGGAGCCCAGTAATGCTATACGAGACTCCTTCGTAAACCGACCCAGAATGTGGTTGGTGTCAATTGCTCCATTGGCTTGAGCTGGGTGCTGCTCCCTGCGGTTGACCGACGGATGAACTGGTTCAGCAGCTGTGAATTCCTCCCGAGCCAGAACCGGAACTTACCATGACTGACAATCAGCGACCAGACGAGATTGCGCACCAACTCGTGACGAATGTCGATTCCCCTGTACGGATCTATCTCGAAGATAGCACGGCGACGATTCCGCTGGAGCCGTGTCGAGGTACCACGCCCACCACAACGACTGTCCCACTTGAGTACTTTGACGCCGTCATAGAGCAGGCTTCGATAGAAGACGGTGGACTCACCCTGTTTAGTATGGATGGGCTCCATCTTCCAGAATCCGAGTGGTCTCGGACCGGCCTTGATCGCCACTGGCGCCACGAAGATGCTGATCTTGCTGATCCGTTCTTTCCACCACAGCGCAAGCTTGAGGTCTGGGCGAGTCGGGAGGATGGGCTCTACAATGCGACTGAGCCATATGATTTCTCACACCTCGATGGCATTCCTGCAGACTCACCACTGTTGCTCGAATGGAAAGCAAGCGCCCCAGAGGAGGATCCCGAACGCCCTCCTGTCCCCTTTGACCGCCCAAAGCTCTCCGTTCGAGCGGTGCGTGCCGAGGGAGTTACCGATGTGCAAGGCTTCGACCGTGTGGATGTCGGCCGAATAGCCCGAGTCGAGATTCTCGAAGCAATTCCCGAACAGCCAACAAACCCGGACATTCAGCCCCGCGAGGTGGATCTCTCGCCGCCATCACTCCATCCGGAGATTGATTACGAGGAGATTGACCCACTGGCACAGTCAAAGAGGGTAATTCAAGCAGTGTTCACGATCAACCGGCATGCAAAGCGTCTCGACGAGGAGGCAGATATGGCTTATCAGTGTGGCGACGGGGCGAAAGCGCGAGTGAAGGCGCTCCAAAAGCGCGCACTTTATCGGACGAAGACCGTCGCACTTCACCGACTCGGTAAGTCTGAGCCAGATTCGATTCGTGTCGTTCGCCACGAGATAGACGGCAGCTATGAACTATTGTGCTTCTATTTTGCGGACTATTCGTTTCATCAGCCCCTTGAGGCAGTGGAGTCTGAGTTGCTCGAAGCGACGGCTGGAAGTGATGACTGTTCTGAGATTGAACTTGAGAAAATAGAGTTGGAGCCGTCATCAGCAACTGACTCCTTGGAACTATCACTTCCCGAGGCCGTTGAAGTCCTCCGTCAAAATGGTCTCGAGCCAAACGACTATCTGGACAGTGATGTCGTTGAGGACTTTACTTCCGGGATTAAGATATCCACCACGTTTTAGAGATCTAATACTCCCGCCAGTATTTGCCCCCAAAGGGGGCTGAGGGAGTTCGAGAGGAGGCGATAGTGACATCGTGGCCTTCGTCCTCACGTGGTGTTCCAAGCTATGAGAGCCAACTACAGACAGCGTGGACAGAACCGACTGACGAACGCAGAAATCGAGCAAGGTAGCCGCTTCGACGAATTAGATATGCGCGGCCTCTACGTGAGCCCCCATCTGCAGAGTGACTGCTTGGGGACTCGCTTGGAGAACGCCGGCGAACTGTTGCTCGCCGTTCGTTCCGAACCCGAATACGATGAATTCGGGGAGCCAATCGAAGGTACCGGTCAGGTAGAACTTGACGCCCACTGGGTGAACGCTAGCCTCCGAACGAGCGTTGCCACGGATATCGACCCGATAGATCTGGCTGACGAGAATCTCACTGGCCTCCCACTGGAAGCACAGGAGCGTCTGCATGGGCTTCGATCCGAGCGCAAACGCCAGCGTGAGAAAGCCTTGGCTGCAGCTGTGATCGGTATCGACCGCGAGGCTCGTCGACGGGATGAGCTCCTTGATGAGCAGCATGATCGTCGGGGGGACTACCTGGACCGCATACTCGGCGCCGGATTCACTCGCTACGATCCGTTTGCCCGACTCGACGACGAGACGGCAGCTAGTGTTCGCGAGACGGCCGCGAAACTGTCTGATCGGTTGCTCACTGGCCCAACACTCGAGGCGCTCGAACACCGCCTTGCGGGCAAGGTTCTCGGTGGACAGTCACTCTACACAGCGATGTCGAACCTTCAGGATGAGTGCTTCCAGGAGGCAGGCGTTATTCAGCCCATCGCGACGGTCCCTGTAATCCCATCGAAGTACAACGTTGAGGCCGACATCCAGGGCGAGGTCACGACACTCTGGCAGCCAAAATCGTCGTCCCAACAGCAGGTCGGCATCATCAAAGACGACACGGGGACAATCAAGTTCACTATCTGGACTCGTTCAGGGCAAGATGTCATTCTCCACGAAGGCGACCTCGTCCGAATCGTCGCCGGAAAGGTCGGAAAGTACAACGACCAAGCGACGCTTGCGGCGGATTCTGAGACGCTCATTACCGTCATTGACCGGGGGGATGGTCCGGCGCCGCGGGGCGACATCGCGGAAGTCGACTGGGAAGTGGTCAAAGAGCGCAACATCACGCGTGGAATCGAACAACCCCACCAAGTGCATTCAGCGAAGACGATCCCGGCTATGGGTGCGCCTAGTGTTGAGAAGGTTTCTCGTCCGGTCCATACGCCACCCGACCGGCTTGATGAGTCGAAAGGCAACGGCGTCGACGCCGGCGAGTGGCTGAAGGCCACGGAAATCTACGAAGAAGGTGGTGCAATTCCACTCCCCGAGTGGTGGCGGACTCAGGATAACGTCGTCACCGTCAATGTCGACGATGATGCTTCCAGTCAAGCAGTCAACGCTGCTATCCAAGAAGTGGTCGCGAATACGTCAGCACCGGATTCTGACCCTGCACCGGCCGGATTAGAGGTCACTGATATTGCTGAGGCGGGTGACGAACAGTTGGTCGTTCCCGATGGCGGGCAGGCCATACACACGACTCCGATTCCTCCAGGGAAACGCCGATTCTGGGCGCTCATTCGTGATGATGCGTTGTTCGGAACTGCATTGCAGTCACCGAGTGAATCCGCGCCATCGTTGACCGGAGCCAGCGAACTCGTGGGTGTCGCAGAGCGTCAGGAAGACGTCGAAACGACGGCTACCTCGGAGCCGGATATTAGCCTCCCGTCGACAACTGCGACGTGCCCGGAGTGTACTCACGACCGGGCACACTATCGCCTCGTCCAGCTGCGTTCTATCGACGAACCACCGACGCGGATGTTGACCTGCTGTGAGTGTGCTAATCGATGGCGTGAGGACAACTGATTCAGAATCGTAAACAAAATTCCAGAATCATATAAATACGATTTGCACTCTAAGTTAACGAGATCCTCCTCAAACCGTTCAATACTGCCCGTTTATTTTCTCCCGGTGAAGGAAGAGAAGAGCCGGTGAGTCTCTCACTTTGGGATTGTTCTTCCCGCTTTCAGTTTCACGTGTCGTGAACGCACTCATCAGCACTTCCAAGCACTATCATGAGCTTTTACGCTTCTATTGCCGGCTACATTACGTACCGTTCGAACGACCATCTCGAAGCTGTCCTTGATTATCTCAAAAAAGGAAACTGGATGAATGACAGCGAACAGTGGCGTGTCTACGGTGATTCAACTCACACCCGAGGCCAGCCCGCTGTCAATCACCACAGCAATTCTCTCCTCATCCCATTTGGACACTATCGCAATTTGGCCCGAGTGACGACGGAACTTTTTGCAGGAGCGACTGATGGGTGCGTCGTCAGCGCATCTACCGATGGTTGCTTCGATGCCTGGCGTGAGACACCGCTCGACAGTGCTTCTGGTGTTTCACCGGGGGCAGGCGGGCCTGTTTCTTTGGTCGAATGCATTGATCTCGTTGACTACGCACGGCTCCGAGGGCTGGGAACGAGAACCCCCTGTGAACCTGGATATATTGAGTGGCAGCAATCTGTAGTCGGCGCATTTCACGATGAGTACTATCCTGATCTCTCTGAGTCTCTGAGACCGGTCAATGGTTGAGAAAACGCTATCGTTATACCGATAACTCTTAGTGATTTTCACGGGGCAACACTAATACTGTTAGCTGTGATAACGATAACTAGTGATGATGGAGTATAACGACGAGACGGCGGCTAAAATCATGTTGGCGATTCGTCCGGGGGATTCTATCCGACGGATCGCCCAGAAGATTGACGCCTCATACTCCTGGGTCTATGACTGGATTGAACGATTAGACGACGCGGACTTCATTCGTCGGGACGGCGGTGTCTATGTCGAGAACTACGCTATTAGAGATCGCTATTTCGATCTCATGGCGGCAATCTCACAGTCGGTTTCTCCCTCAATAGACGATGGATACGTTATCCCCCACTTTGCCGAAATGTCGTTCGCCTACACGAAAATTGACAGTGTCTATGTCTGGACTCATGGGGGATATCAGATAGCTCGGGGTCACGACGATTATCCGATCTTTCTCAAAGTTCGTGACCAGGATGTCGAGCGCTGGACCGCCTTCTTTGATGAGTTCGGCATCCTCAACTCTGTTGAAGAGCGATTAGATGAAAGTGTGCTTGATTCGCCGGTCTCGTATGTCCTCTTCCCCTCCGCTGACGAGCTCGAACCTGAGTGGGTTGAGGGCAACCCTGTTATTTCACTCGACGAGACGATTTCTCATATGATGGAGAACCGTGTGAACTACGAACCGGCTTTGGAGATGATCGCTACAGAATACGATCGGGATCTCGACGCTAGTCACGAGGATCCACGGTTGAAATCATGAGTCTGGGTGAACGTGAAGCGGAGCTGTTAGACACACTTGAGGCTGTAATTGGGGCTGAACTCCCATATGTTCTAGTCGGAGGATGGGCAATTGCAGCCTTTAATCAGCGTTTCACGACCGATGTCGACGTTGTCATACCGGCTCAAGCACTAGAGGCGTATACCGATCTTCTGACTGAACGTAACTACGAGGTCACCGCCGATGTGAAGCGAAACGACCTGTATGAGGGGCGGACTGTCCGGTTCACAAAAGATGTTGGGAATCCAGTCCAGTTCGATGCGATGGTTGATGCTTTGGGCTGTCGACAAACAGAGGCTGAGTGGTCTTATCGACACCTGGCAGAGCATTCTATAGAGAAAGAACTGCGCACTGCTCGTCCGATTACAGCTCGGATTCCGGAACAAGAGTTACTGTTTTCTCTGAAACTTCACAGTGGTCGAAAAGCAGACACACGCGATCTGGTTGTTCTCGCTGCCGATGCTGATTTTGAACGAATCGGTCGACATCTTCACCGTGGAGAGCCAGAAAAACTCGCAGCACGCATCGAAATCGTTCTTGAGCGCCTCACCTCTCCAGATTTCGAAGATGCATTTAAAGGGGTCTTCGAGCAAGCATCAGTACCAACACAGGATATTGATGCAGTAGCTGCCTTCCTTCGCGATCAGCTTCGACGTCTCGATACTGATCAGTGACTACCACTCTCATTTAGCCAGATAGCGCTTCACGCTGATTTGTGCGCCCCCCGTTGGATAGGGGCCGACGAACTGTTGTCCCGTAATCAATGTCCACAGAATCTTCACCCGCAACTGGTCGTCGACATCAGAAACAAGAACGCTCAAACCTCTCTACGGAAGAAACGCCAACGTCCCGGCTAGCATCGGAGCGCTGCTGTCCTGAGTGTGAGAGCGACGACTTGGTCGTTCAACAAAACGAAACTTACTGCGAGAGATGTGGCCTCGTTGTCCACCGTGACGACCTCGATCGTCGCCGGAGGTGGAACTACACCGAGAGTGGACGTGAGTCCGAACGGACTGGCTCTCCAACCACCCATCGGCTTCACGACCGAGGCCTCTCGACCGATATCGGCTACTACCGAGACGGCGCCGGAAACCCGCTCGATTCGAATACTCAACGGCTGTTTTCGCGCCTCCGTCGCTGGGATGCTCAGTCGAAAGTTCCCTCAAAACGGGATAAATCGCTGAGGGATGGTCTTAGCGAGATTGCTCGGTTAATTAGCGTTCTAGACCTCTCTGACTCGATATTCGACGAAGCCGTGGATATCTATCGGAAAGCGTGGGATGCGAACTTGCTCAAGGGTCGCTCCATTGAGGCGATTGCCAGTGGTAGTGTGTTCGCTGCCTGCCGACTGGAACAGCTACCCCGGCATAGAAGTGAGGTCGCCGACGTCGCCCGTGTCGACAGTGATGCGATCGATAACGCCTATGGGCAGCTGAATCGGGAATTGGAATTGGCAATCCCACCATCTCTTCCGCAAGATTTCCTCCCACGTATTGCGTCGGTAATCGGGGCGGCCAATCACGTTGAACAACGTGCCCGAGAGCTGCTTCTTTGTCCTGCGGTCGGCAGACTTTCGAATGGACGACCGCCGTCTGGGGTTGCAGCCGCCGCATTATATCACGTTCAGCAGGCTGAGACCGGTGAAAAACGTGTATCTCAAAAGGCCATTGCTGAAGCTGGCTTCACTTCCGCACTCACCATTCGAACGATTTGGCGGAAGCTTCAGGAGCTCGAAAAGGAGGGGAAATTGTGCGACAACGCCGATACGATGCCTACGTTACACACCGGCGGTAATCCAGCCAAGCGGTAGCGTAGGACGATTGAAAAAGAACATCTCCAATGCTGATTTGTCACCCCCGGTGCGGTGAGGGGAGATAGGCCTGCAAGTGTGCTATAAAAGAGCCACTGCATTCCTTGGACTTTCCCGCCACTGCGAATCTATCGCAGAGCAACTAATCGATTATGAGCACGAACACTGAATCCACAGCAGACGCACAACCTGAAGACGATATCGACAATCTGGAAATCGAAGCCGACCCGGAAGGTACGGTTGAGGAAGACGCTACTGACGCAACAACAAACGAAGAGGTCGATGGTGAGGCTAATATCGACAGTGAGCCAGCAGCCGACCTGACCGACGAGCAAGACACCAGTGAGGAGTCGATAGCAGAGGCTTCCGACGAAGCTGATGCCGAAGACGAGACTGAGGAGGAAAGCGTACTCACGGGCCCTCCAGAGCGCTTCCAGGCTGCGATCTTGGGTGGCGAACTCAAGAATTTCGTCTCAACCCTGCGAGTCATCGTCGACGAGGCGAAACTGACTGTTGGACCGGACGGCATTACTAGCAGAGCGGTTGACCCAGCGAACGTCGCGATGTACGATCTAGAGCTGTCGGCTGCTGCATTCGAATCCTACGAGTCCAGTGACGGCTTGCTGGGAGTCAATCTGGAGCGATTCGAGTCCGTTCTCAAACTCGCAAAGAAAGATGATCTCGTCCAGGTTTCGTTCGACACTTCCACGTACAAGCTTCTCATCGTCATCGACGGTGTCGAGTTCACGATGGCGTGTATCGACCCCGATAGTATACGGCAGGAGCCCGAAATTCCGGAGATGGAACTCCCAATCAGCCTTACCGTCGGGGGGAGCCAGATATCGCGAGCGGTGAAGGCTGCTGACATGGTCTCCGATCACATCGGATTCCGCTGCGTAGAAGCTGACGAGACAGTGTTCATCGAGGCTGAAGGCGATACCGATGACGTCTCGCTCAGACTCACTGCTGACGAATACGAGAGTCTAGACGCCGTTGACGGACGAGCACTATTCAGTCTTGACTATATCAAGAACATCTCCAAAAAGCTCCCCAAGACTGACGATGTCACTCTCACATTCGGAGACCAATTCCCGATGCTGGTAGACTACGAAATTGCAGACGGCGAGTGTAGTGTCGCAGCGATGGTGGCCCCACGTATCGAGACCTGATGACGGCCAGAGAGCGGCTCCGAATGCATCTCGTACAGGCATTGACGCGGGCGGAATCTCCAGATGTAATCGTGCATCTCCAGGCGGCAATTCGAGAATGCGATTCTCTGCCGCCGGCATCGTTAACCGAGTGTCCGATCTGTGGTTGCTGTGGTCTACCAGAACGCCTGCTTTCACATGACTGTTGCAACGGATGCGATGGGTAGCCGAATGTTCGATGGTTCACGCGGAAATCGAGGATCCAGGTCTCTTGCGGATTTACCAACAAAAAGTACACTCTGAGTCTTTGTTGATCAAATTTTCGCTGTTTTCCAGAATTGGAGAGCGTCTGTACCATTGTACTGAATGATAGAGCCTCCGGCGACAACCCCCTAATCAGTCAGTATTCAGCGGCACGACCATACCTCACCCAGGATTGCCGATGCAACACGCAAAGACACGAAGCCAGCCACACTGCGTAGTTAACCAACATTGGCGAGTGAAAATAGCCGAGTGTTGGTTAAGGTACTATCGGGAACTCTCGCCCAACGCTAGCACATATGTCCCCGCACCATCCACGCCACAGTCAAGAAAGTCGACAGGGCTTGAGATGTCCTTCTTTCTCATAGGAACTTCACCGAAGATTCATGTTTATCTCGGTATTGTATCCTCTAAATTGGCGATTATATGGACTTAAGCGCTGAGAAAATTTCTGAATACAGAGAGAAGGTCACAGAGAGAGCATCAAAAGCTGCCGATCAGGTATCTCATATTCCCCGCGGTCGGACGATGCCAGATTTAGAGCAGATGACCATATCCGAGACAAAAGAGTTTGGTATGGGTGTTGTTTTTGTAGATATCGTACAATCAGGAAAATACCTGACCGATAATGGCCCCCGCAAAACAATGCTCATGTTGAATGTATTTATCCCGCAGGTTATGGATTTGGTCAATGACTTCGATGGCCATTTTGAGAAAAATACCGGCGACGGTGTCTTGGCATACTTTGGTGTTGAGAAAACAGAAAGGTCAGCTGTTGAAGATCTCTTAGAGTACTTCGCCTGCCTCAGATACGTTGTAGACGAAATTGTCAACCCTGAACTTCAAGAATACAATGTCCCACCCATTTCTATCAGCGTCGGTGCTGCATACGCACAGGATGTCTATCTTTCCCGGATTGGGGTCTGGGGACAGAACCGTTTAACAGCAGTTTCGACGGCCGCCAACGTCGCCTTCGAACTTCAGGAGCGTGCAGGGGCAGACGAATACCTAGTTGACGAAGGTATACGAACTTTTGCTGATAGCGAGGACGGATGGGGACAGCATCTAGAAAAAGAGGGGGTGCTGCGTGGCTTCCGCTGGGGTTCATCAGAGGAAGGACGCCATACCTCACGCTACTACTCGTTTATCGGTGGCTTTGAACAATCACGGAGTGATGAAAATGACTGACAAGGAGACTATTGGGTCCCAAGAGTTCGCTTCACGTATTCAGGACCATCTGAATCACTATATCAAGGCCGCTGACCGGAAGGCGTCAATTTTACTAACTGGTCATCTTGCCTTTTTAGGACTGTATGCTAATCTGGTAAAACCAGTATTTAGTGAACCGACGTGGCTTGAATTATTACTGATTGCGGCTACCGCCGTTTTAACGATCATCGCTGGAGGATTATCTTTGAGTGTCGTATATCCTCGCACCCCTGAAACACCGCAAGGATATATGCTCTGGACTTCAATCCTCGACCATGATGAAGAAGAGTATCGAGAGGAGCTGAAGGACTTAGATCCAGACTCTATTCTCACTGAGATGGTGGATGAAAATTATGCACTAGCGGAGGTGGCTGACCAGAAGTACCGGCACTTTCGGTGGAGTGTACATATAACAATCGCGATGGTTGCCTCGGCGCTGGCTTCGTATCTATTCGTCGTCGTATAAATCAATCAGAGCCGACGATGAGCAGCTCTTCATCTGAATCATTTTCACTCAGAGCGTACTGGTGATTCAGACGGTACGTAGTGACATTACGTTTATATTCAGCCAACGTGTCCTCAACTGTCTCGGGAAGCGGTGCAGCCTCAGTATTATATGAGAGTGCAATATGTCTGTCGGAGAATCTATTAAATATTGTATGGAACGCGTCAAGAATGAGCTCGGGGTCATTCCACGGTTCTCGACTGTGCTTCAGCCGCTTTGTTTTTAAAGAGCGATTGATTTTGTCTGCCCAGTTATCGTAGTCAATGTATCCATCCAAAAAATGGTAATAAAGTTTGTAATTCGACACTGGCTGTGATCGATCACGAACATAGTATGGCGGGTCAAAATAAACTAGATCAGTCTCAGGCGGTGATTTCCACGAAATGATATCACGATTATATGCTCTATGGTCATACGGATTTGCGAAGACAGCAGAGTTGTACTCGACAATGAACTTCCTAACCAATTTTTCAAATGGTTTCTCCCATGTCGTCTTGTTCCCAAAGGAACGCTCAACATCTCGGGTTCGCATGTTCAAGTTCGCCCGGTGGAACAAATTATATGGTCGTTTGACCAGACAAGCTTGAGAGAGTGCGGCAAAGACAATTGCCTTTTTATAGGGTTCGTCGATGATGCGGTCGATATTACTTCGGAATTTATCTAACCACTCATTCTCTTCGTCAGTAAAATAGAGCCCTTCGAACTCATCACGGACCGTTGTCGGATAGGCTTCTGCTGGCTGATCAAACCGAAATAATTCATCTACCGTTTGATGGTCAACTCTAGTAGCATCGTTCTCAATAATTGCCGTGCCAACTTGATGGTTGAACCGTAGAAAGTCGTTGTAATCCGCTCGAAGACCCTCCGTTTTGGCTTTATAAGAAAAAACACCGGTACCACCAAATCCGTCAAGGACTGAATCGAACGAATAATCAGACAGACAGTCCCAAATCCAGTCGATGATTTTGTTTTTAGACCCTTGGTATCGAGTGGATGGGAATTTCGCTATATCCCGATTTTTTCCGGCGATTTTGATGTCAGCAGACGACGTGTCAGCGCGAACCAACGGGGCCATATCCCTTCATAATATTGCTTCACAAAAAGTCTTGATATCGCCTTAATTCAGTTGTCCAGTAACTCCGAGAGAATCACCCTTTTGAGTTCGGGCTCAACATCCTCTTCGATGTCACTGTCCGAATCTACACCCAGATAAGCGCACAACTGCTGCCAATCATCTAAATCAAAGTCCAAAACGACTGTTTTCTTATCAGGTTTTGACTGTCTGTGTCCTTTCAGATCATCCGGCCCTTGCGAGTTCTGAGATGACTCAGGTATCTCTTGCGAGGTGTTGTTGTCGTTTTCAGACTCGGAGCTATCTGATGAGTCTGAAGAGTCGGTATCAGACGATATTGTCTCACTCGCGTCTTCGGTTGTGGTGTGCCCTGTGGTTTGTGTCTCCCGGGGCGTTTCTCCGTCTGTCTCGTCTTCTGTAACTTCTGAGTCGGTCTGTGACTCTTGATGCGACCCTAGCGTTGCTTGGCTATCTGAGTCGCTATTCTCTGACTCTGTGGTATCTCCCCTCGCCGGAGTCTTTTCGTTAGCTGGGTCGTCCTCTTCAGATTCTACAGACTCTACTCCATCATTACTCGCAACCGAGGTGAGTGAGTCGTAGTCTGCGTAGTGTCGCAAATACGCTTTATATACCGGAACCCACCACTCATCAGAAAAGTTCTGTCGTCTCCCTCTGTTTGCGTCCTCTTGAGCGGTAGCCCGAACTTCTTCGATAGTGTCTGCCAGCTCTTTATCACTGGTATCGGCTGGACAGTCAGGTACAGGAACCAGTTTATTGAGGGCGACCTCCTCTACTTCGGCTACGTTGGTATCGTTGACTATCTCCCTATATGTGGGTCGGAATCGCTCGTCAACCAGATGGGGAGCGGTAATACCAGCCTCAACATGAGTGTCGATCGTCTGTTCAAGCCAGTCTTTGTCATCATAATCCCGATTTGGCTTATCATTAACCCGCTGACGGCCACGGTAGTCGAATTCGTAAAGGTGGCCATTGTTTGCTTGCCATTCGCCAGTACTGGAGTACGGTTGAAGAAATGCCGCAGGAAATGTGCTGTATCTGGCTGCCCGCCAGTACGGCTCAACGATGCTGTCGAACCACTCCTCATAAACTTCCTGCATCAACGAATCGTACTCGTCAATGTCGTTCTTCTGAGTGTCCCACGGAAGACGTTCGGCATCACCAGTAGTTTTGAAGAACAGACGTACTTTGAGGCGACCACGTGATGGGCCAACCTCTCCAACATTCTCAGTATGCTCGGTGTTGTAACCACCTTTAGCGTCGGTGTTTCCAGTAATTACTTTCCGGTTCTGACAAAAAATATCTGTTCCGGCTTCGTCCTCATTTGCCGTAGCCATCAGGCCAACTTGAATAGTGATTGAAACATCGTGATCCAAGTTGTGCCTCCGGAGAGTGATGTTCTCGTATGACCGTGGATGAAATCCATCAAATGGCGTAAATGACCAATCAATTGGCTCGGGCACCCGTACTTCTTCTCCGTTGAGCGAAATAGAGAGGTGACCAGTGAAATCGGGCGAAGATTGTAGAAACACTTCGTATGTCTGGCTGAGTTGGTGACGCAATCCATCTATGAACTGTTCTGTATCAATTCCACTGGCATCTACGTCCATTTCTTCGCCTGCTTCATCAAGATCTAAGGCCAAATCGGTAATCGAGATAGTCGTCGTACCAGCCTCCATATCGGTGTACGGCCGCTTTTCAACCTCCCAATCCTCTGGTTTCTCTATCCATTCTTCACTGATTGAAAAGCCATACCCGAACTCTTGTTCTTTATAACGGCTCCGTAGCTCGGCGTTACGCCCCAGTTTGACGATTGCTTTCTTCGCGCCAACACCATATGCCCCGATTGGCGTATTTACCGTTTCCTTGGTTGACTCACCCAATGCGAACAACTTTCCAATCTGGTCTTCCTCGAGCCCACCACTGTTGTCGGTAATTTCGAAGAGATCTTCGCTGGGGTCATACGTGATGTCGATATCAAGATCCGTCTGACGACCATGGACGCGCTCCCAATTGTCCAAGGCGTTATCGATTAGCTCTTTTATTGCACCGACTGGGCTCACGTCTGATTGGATTGAGCGATATGTTTCCTTGCTAGGACTGAGATCCATTGTCTCTGAGTCAGGAAGTTTCCGTTCCTCTGGCATCTTTATGGTAAGAAATCATATTGTACTTGCAAAAACCTATTGTTGAAATCTATCTTTGAAACAGATCCAGGCAGTTGAATCAACTACTGTTCCTAAGAGGTTATATCATATCTGAGCAGGATTAGCCTATGACTGAATAAGAACCCACGGTCTATGTTGTTGAACACAGGTTAGCGGGGGCTGGCAACATAGGAACTCATCTGTGTCGAACGTCTCGGTATCTTCGAGGTCCTCTGCGGCCCGAGGCGTTCGTCGAGTGGCTTGACGCCAGTGAAGGTGGACGAGCACCCCAGTTCTATCACTTCGGTACGCTCTATGACGAACTCAGCTACAAAGAGCAGCAGGCCATCGCACACGGTGTTCCTCGATTTCCGGCGACATCGATAGCCCCTTGGAGGAGGGCGGCAAATCGGCTCACCGGCAGTTCAACGGCCAGTGAGCCATTATAACGTATAAACCCCACACAGACGAGGCGACAGATATCAGCTGGCGGCTGTTCAACACCCATGAGGCTACTTACTCTTCAGCGGTAATTGGGAACAAACGATATCGACGGAATATACTTCGCGAAGAAATCACGCATCCAGTGAGAGGACGATATCCGCATCCCACAGGAGGGTGTATTGGCTGTAATGTCCTTTTCCTTCACCAGTCCCCCGTCGGCTGCCCGCAATTTCTAGGAAACAGAGTTCATTGAGCAATTGCCGTGTTCGTTCGGCTGATAGCGGATCGGCACCACTCTGCTCACACACGTCGAGATACGTCTCGCGTATCTTCATCGTCCGGAACCACTCCCGCTCAGGCTGGTTTTTCGTGAGATTTGCCAGCGCGATCAAGACATGCTTGCTGTGAGGAGGCAATCCCGATATGAGTTCGAGTAGACGATCCACTTCCGCCGAAGCCCGTGCATCGGAGAGGTGAGATTCCTTCACCCGGTCGGCGTTTTCCTTATTGGCTTGGTCACCGGCATACCGAAGGAGTCGCATGGCCTTTCGAGCATCTCCGTGTTCTTTCGCGCTCAGAGCGGCCGCACGAGGAATCACCCCGTCGTCGAGAACTCCATTGGCAAAGGCATCAGTCCGATTCTGGAGAATTTCCCGGATTTGACTGGCGTCGTAGGGCTCAAAGATGAATTCGTTGTGCCCGAACGAGCTCTTTGTCCGCTCGCTCATCTTCTCCCGGTAGTTAATTTTGTTCGACACTGCGATCACGCCAATCGGAACATCCACACTCCCGTCTTCTCCTGCCCGGGAAAGCGCCATCAACAGGTCGTCGTTATTGAGTTTGTCAACTTCATCGAGGATGATGATCGCAGCATCATAGAACTCGTTCAGGACTGACCAAACTCGCTCGAAATACTCATTCTCGGAAATCCCTCGAGCCGGGAACGTCATACTGCTCTCTGGTGGGTTGATTGCCCGACCGTACTTGCTCAGTGCATCGGAGTTGCCCTTTGCCTGCTGGCAATTGACGTATCCCGTTGCAAGCCTCACACCGCGATTCTCAGCTTCTTCTTTAGCGATTTTTGAGACGTGCTTTGCGACGAGGGACTTTCCACAGCCCGTTTTCCCGTAGATGATGATCGAATTCGGCGGCTGACCAACGACTATTGGCCCGATCTCTTCTGCCACCTTCTCAATTTGTTCATCGCGACCGACGATGCGCTTCTCACTGGGGACATAGTCGATTTGGAGTATCTCTCGTTGTTCAAAGATTCCCCCACCACCCTCGTCGACATTCTCAAAGACACTGTGGATGGTGTCTGACCCGTCTTCGCTATCCATTGTCAGAGTCAAACAGCTGTAACCGCCATAAAGATTAGGGGGACTGGATTAGGAGTAATAGTGTGAGTATAGACCGTGAAAATCCTGATATATAGATTTCCTCCTTACGCAAAACTCAGTCGAGACACACCAGATTTTGAGTAAGGGGCTGCAGAGACACACACCAAATTTGGAGTAAGAAATGGAAGAGAGGTGAGGTCGGAAAGAACTGCAGTTAGAACTATGCTTGTTGGTTAACAGCTTCTATATCTACAGGTGGAGCAGGCCGAGTGCCTCGGGGTCTTCAGAAGACTTCGTCTTCCGTGATGACGAGACGCGATGCGTCTCGAACCACTTGACCCAGAGGGTGAAGGCCGTAAGCTCAGGGTGTTCCACTTTCACTGTGGATGGCTGGCATTCAAGATAATCGCACTACTACACTGGTACTGGAGCGAATGACCGACGCACAGGCTCTCGTCAAGACGCTGGACTTCCAACTCGACATCCAGAGTGACAACGAGGGCCTGCTGTACGACGCCACGGTCGAAGCCCGCCGAGTGTACAACGAAACCATCCGACTCGCCAAAGAAGGCGTGGACTGGGACGCCATTCCCGACAGGGTAGCCGACGACGCTGACCTCGTGAAGAACACTACTCAGCGTGTCGTTGCGAAGGCACTCGGTGCGATGGAGAACTACTACGAATACGACGACTTCGGCCAACCGAGCCACACCAAGGGCGGAACGTACCCGCTTCGTGCGAACTACGAGGAGGGGTACAACCTGTCGCTCACCGACGACGGCGACGTGGCGTTCCGAATCAGCGCGAAGCCGTACAAGCACGTCAAAGGCGTTCTCGAAGGTGACGACGCGCACCTCGATATTCTCAAGACTGCCCTCACGAGTGATGAGTGGAAGGTCGGGACGGCTGAAGCCCTATTCCACAACGACAACCCCGAGTTGCACGTCAACGTCACCAACACCAAGCAATCCGTTCGAGACAAGCAGGACTCACGGACGGTTGTCGGTGTGGACGTGAACGAGGACAACGTGGCCCTCACCGCTCTGTCCGAAGATGGCGTGGAGGACACGCTGGTTATCGACTTTCCCGAAATCAAGTTCGAGCGTCACCGCTACTTCACGATGCGGAAGCGCGTCCAGAACGCGGGGAAGGACAGCATCCACGACACGTTGGAAGGGTGTGAGGAACGGTTCGTCCGCGACCGACTCCACAAAGTGAGCCGTCACATCGTGGAGTGGAGCCAGCAGTTCGAGAAGCCGTGCATCGTCTTTGAAGACCTCAAAGAGATGCGCGACAGTATCGACTACGGCACGCGGATGAATCGACGCTTGCACCACCTCCCGTTCCGCGCCCTCCAGTTATATACGTCGTACAAGGCGTCGTTCGAGCGCATCCCGACTGCGTGGATTAACCCCGAATACACGAGCCAGCGGTGTCCGATGTGTGGGCATACGGAACGGGCGAACCGCAACAAAAAGCGGTTCAAGTGCCGGTCGTGTTCGCATCAAGACCACAGCGACCGTGGTGCAAGCGTCAATATCGCTGTGAAAGGCATGAAGAAACTCGATTGGAATGTGCCTGCTCTCAATAGCCTTCCCGTTGTTCGGAAGGTGCGACGGCAGGCATCGGGGGCTGTGGACGCCCCGACCGTGACCCACCCAACCGTTCGAGGCTATCAGGCCGATGGTCGGATGGGAGTGTCCGACTAAACCACGGGAAGCCTCGGGGCTTGACCTCGAGGCGGTTCACTACACTACTACTTACTAGAATAGCTAGACTAGAGAGACACACCTAGTTTGGAGTAAGAAACCCTCTATAGACACCAGTATCCGACCCCCTACCCCACTGGCTCTACATTCCTTAGTCAAAATCAGGTGTGTATGTCGTCTGCTGACCCTCCAGATACTGATATTTCACTTGGCACAATGGCCGCTTCCATTACCTGCCAATTTGTTACCCCGAGGCGGTGTGGGGTTGATGCCTGACTGGAATTACTCCTGAGTCCAGTGGCGCTCTCTCTCTAAGTCAACACCGGGGAAGTCTCGGTCAGGCTTGTCACACTCCCACTCCGCTGTCTGCTCCATTTGCGGCTCTCCCTTTCTCTTTTATACAATACCACAGTACAATGTCAGCAAACTCACCCACGTGTTCTGACCAGCAGAGCGCAGTGACGCCCAGTGAACAGAGCGCCGATGGATTGGCTGAACAAACTTCACAGAAGAATGACTCGCCAGCTGTACCGATAGCCGACCTTCTGAAACAGGAATCTGTCCTTCGGTTCGCTGGTCTCACTGAACACGACTCTCAGGACTATCCAAACGAACTCGAGAGTAACCTGTGGTGTCGGTCGAGTACTCCACGGACGTTCAAAGATGTCGTAAAGGCACTCCCAGCAGCGTCTTCTGGTGAACTGTGGGCGACAAACGAGTTTATCGGGACTTCCGGAGACGTTGATATCGACGCTATACGCTCCGTCGAGGGGCTGGATATCGAGGCTCTGGAACGAGGCACTGGCTCAGCTCTGGAGACGATAGCACAACAGTCGGCTGCTGAACCTGTAGTAGAAGTACAGGACCACCAGGACATCGTCGACGAGCGACGAAAAGCGTTGCACGCACTCGGCTACGATGTCAAATTCCGGTGGCAAATCGCCAGCGACTCATACACCATCATCAATCCACAAGAGGCGTATCTCCCCATCATCAGCGCACTCCAGCAACGTGGAGAAGATGACGTATTCGGATGGGCTTCCTACCGGGATTGGGGCGGACTATTGAAGATGGTCGTCATCTGTCCGAGTCTTCGCCGTATCGTCTCTGCCGGTGAGGAAGATCTGGAAGAACTGGATGGCGATGGTCTCACAGCTGCCACCCTCGAAGACGAAGCTCCGGAAACAGTGGTGTATGGGGGCTTTCAAACTGGCTACGATTTCCGGGGGACACAGACACTCTGGGCACGGCCTATTCTATTCTTCCCTGCTTCTGGAACTGTCCTTCCCGACACGGGAAAGCGATACACCCGCCGTCACTACGGAAAGGCCACAGATGCGGCTCACGAACGGGCAAACAATCGGACTCCTATCAACGACTGGTGGCGGTCGATCTACGACGACATCGATACCCGGATGGTCACAGTCGAAACGGCAATTCAGCGGTCGCGGGCAATCGCGTATGACTTCGACGAACTCCCGTTCAGTCTGCAGGAGTGTTACACGTACTGGGGGATCGCGAAGAAGTACGCCGAGCGGGCGGCGAATCGAGCACAGACAATTGCCCGTCCGACAACTCGCCCAACCGTGTTCAATATCCAGTTGTCGTTGCTCATTGCGCTTCTTGAAGAGTATAACGGGTCGATGGCTTCGAATTCCTATCAAGAGTATATCGAAGTAGCCGGCGAGCTCTACCGGACGCCGTCGATGATGATTCAACTGGCCATGCAGGAGCACGATAGGCAAACTACCGATTCAACTGACCGAGTGCTACCTGAGGACCAGCAGACTCTATCTGATTCGTTAGAAGATCTCATCGACCTTCCTGGAATCTCCGTTGACTCGGAAGTGGACCTCTCGAACAAACAGGCGCAGCGTGTCCAACACGGTGTTCAGCGGCAATTGGACCACCTGGGATGACTGACTCTGCAGCAGCACGATGATACTATTTTATAGATTCCGCGGAAAATATAATATATGTCTGAGAGTCCTGCTCGACACTCCCATCCCCTCGATTTGATGCTCGCAGTATCTGATGTCGTGGTGAATAAGCGGTATGCCCAAATCTACGCTCAAGTGCTTACACTCGATACCCCGACTGTCGAGGAGCTCTCTGAAGATCTTGATAGTTCGACCACCACTGTCTATGAAGACATGAAGCACCTAGTCGAGAGTGACATCCTTGAGCGCGTTACTGAAACGCAACCACACCGATATCAGGCCCGAGAGATCGATCTCAACGTCCAAGCCGGAGATGAAACCTACGAGATTACGCCGGCGCTGTTCGTTGCTCTAGCTCGCAGTGAAACGAATGAGAATCTTCGATTGTTTATAGACCGTCACGGCACAGGCGGGCTTGCAGGCGCACTCGAGTACGCTCGTAACTACGTTCAGGGTCAGATGAACGCCCGAATTATGGCACGCGAGCAGGATATACCGGTCCTCGAAGCGGAGACCATTCTACAGGAACTGCGTGACGTGCTCCTCGATGTCGAACCGGATCGAGAACAGAGTCCAGATATCGAGGAGTTGGAAGCCGAAGTTGACGATAGAAATTAGGAGTGAACGGCGTCAAATTACGCCGTACCCCCGGGGACGCCTCCCAAATTTGGAGGCAAATTATTTTTGCGAGCAACTGTAATCTCTAACCATGTCTCAGGAAGTCGAAGACGAAACTACGGTGAACGAGAGCTACTCGGTCACGGTTCCAGCAGCGGTACGCCGAGAAGCAGGTGTTGAGGCAGGCGATAAACTCCGTTGGCACGTCGACGAGGATGGGACACTCTCTGTTAAACTCGTGAAGCAACAGTACGGGGCATTTTCAGAGCTAGAGCCAGTTGATGTGGGTGAAGCAACTGACGCCGCCGAGGACCACGATCTCATCGCTGGAGACTATTGATGGCCGCAGTCGTGGTTGACGCGAATGTTCTCATTGCCGCCCGACTGTCTCGCGACCAGAACCACGAGCGCGGTGTCGCTATCTCCGAAGCTATCGATCAGGGCCAACTCCCCACAGCATATGTCCTTAGTGATGTCCTCGAAGAGGTCATCAATTATCTGCAAGCCCGGGGTGGGCATGACGTCGCTACTGAGACGCTGGATGCACTCATCGAAAGTAGCGGATTCTCACTCAAACAGACACCAAAATCCGACTTTGACGCCGGCCGTTCGGTGTTCCGTCAGTACGAATCCCTCTCGTTAACTGACGCTGTTATCGTGGCAGCGATGCAGCGTGAGAACATTGAGTATCTCTACAGCTTCGATGACGGATTCGACGGTGTTCCTGAGATCACTCGTCTCAGCACGCCGGACAATCCGTTTAACCAATAGACACAGTAGTTGGGACTTGCAATTCAGCGGCTCTGTTGAGATTCTTCGTGGCCAAAGGGCCGATACAGTGAATCGTTCGACACAGTTGTAGAGGTTATAAACCAACAACCCGTTCTGCTTATTAATGGAACCGGCTGAGATGCCGTACGAACCCGGTGAGGTCGTCCATGTTCGTCACAATGGGGAATCCGAGGGGCGGACGCATCGCTTCGGCTGCGAGGTTCTGACCGTTTCAGAGGCCGACGAGGTTAACGACTACGCGTATTCGCTTTTCTCGTTCGGCTGGGAGCGGGTCCTTGCTACGGATTATAGACACTCGCAACTCTACCCGTCACCTCGGGGATATCCGAACATCGACGAGTTCCTTGGCGACGGGTACGTGCAGGGCGAGAGGCTTCTGGGAAAGTTCAAGCGGCGCGATTTGGAGGTAATCAATGAGTGCCTGGCGGTGGTGGACAATGAGGAAGACGCGACAAAGGATTGGTTCAACGAGCTGCGGAAGGAGGATGTCGACCGCATCAATTCTGTCTTTGCGGAACTTGTGCTGTTGTATCACCTGCGGACAGTTTACGGGCGTGAACGTGTGTCGTTGAACGCGTGTGTTGGCGAGAAGGATTTTGATCTGCGCTTGACGACGGAAGAGGTAGACGTCTGGATCGAGGTGACGAAGCCGGACTTCGCTGATTCTCTGTCCGATAGTTTCGGGTGGGGGCTTCCGAAGACAACGCAGAACTCCATCGACCGCAAGCTCAAGAGCAAGTTTGAGGAGGCCCGCAATCGTGCTCCTGAGGATGCTGTCCTGATCCTTGGAATATACTGCGAGGTGCAGATCAACCAGGGCTTTGCGATGGGGCAATGGCTCGACGAGGAATATTACGACGTTGGCGAGATTTGTGATGGCTGGCTTTCCTACACCCACCTGATCGACACGCAAATCGGGTATCAGTCCTTCACAGACGCCGGTGAACGATGTCGGGCTCTGTTTGACCGGATGGTTGAGGAGTGAGACTAGATTCCTGCTCGGTTTTTCCAGCACCGGTGGCCGCAGCACAGTATTTTTTGCCGTCGATGTGCGGCCGATGACGACCCCTTCGGACAGGCAGTTCTGAATGGTGAATTCATTGGTTCGCATTCGTACAAAGCGGTCAGCCCACTTACTACCGGATAATACGATTTCGACAGAAATAGCCCAGCGAATGACTGGTTCAAAGCCGAATTTATGCCTCCCTGCTGGATGAGGTGTCCAGAACACGCCTCCACACATAGACGCATGTCTACCAATTCATCTACGACACAGACGAGTAGCGATGGGTCGCCAGAGGGACAGCAGATTCTCTCCCATCTGGTGAATCGACTCCTGCGAGCCGAAGGAGGGAGCGTACCTGTCGAACGGGTCACGCTCAGAGTCTCGGATTTCACTGACTTGAGCGACCAGCAGGCAGCGGACCTAATTGACGAAGGAGAGAAGAGCGGCATCTACACACTCACACGCTCGAGTAGCGGTAGCGCAACTATCGACAACGTCGTTTCTCAGGGAGAGGAACCCGAAGTGATTACTGCCGCATTTGGTCAGCGTCAAACAGACGGCAATACAGACTTCCGTATCCTCGGTGTTGTAACCGATTCAATCAACGATGCACTTCAGGATGCCGGCTACACTGACTTTCGGGCGCTCTCGGAGGCAGACATCGACGACCTCGAACACTTGACTAATACCCTCACTGAGAGCCGTGCTGAGGCTATCGTTGCGGAAGCTAAGCAACACGTTCCTGTTGGTCATGCGCTGGCCGAGCGAGCGGCGTCGTACTATGCCCAGCGAAGCAATCCAGCAAGTGGCGTCGGTGAGGCCCGCGTTACTGATCTAACCAACATTACAGAGACAGTCGGTGAGCCCCGCTATCTCTCTAAAGGATGGGATGCTGGGGATGAACGCGGGATGTACGTCTCTGATGTCGGTCGCAACACGACTGAGCCCATTCCGACTGGATTGCACATCCTCGATAATCCGGACTACCCAGGTGTTCCCAAAGCGGAGACTCATCCCGATGCCAGCTACGATGCCCTGCCTGTTGATGAGGATGGGGAGGTTATCCCTCCCGCTGTCCCGATAGATCCGCGTCTTCAGCTGCCACTCGACGAACTCATTGCGAAGAAACTCGCACGAGGGCTCGTTCCTATCCGAGTGGTAGGCCCGCGAGGGTCGGGGAAGAACTATCTTATCAAGTACCTCTGCCACAAGACAAATCGTGGCTATCAGTCCATCGACGTGGACCGGGCGACAGAACCCGAGGACCTCTTTGGGCCACTCATTCCCGACGGCGACGTGATCGTCCCACGCAACGGCGCCGTGAAACAGGGGCTGATCAACGGCGATACAATCGTCATCAACGAGTTCCCTGTTATGCAAGCCGGAGCAGCGATTGCGCTGCACCGACTTCTAAACGAGGGGACGCTCCTGGTCAAGAGCCACGGCGAACTCGTCGAACCACACCCCTCGGCGCGACTCATCATCACGATGAATCCGCCAACCAGAGAATACAGAGACTCGGAACCGATGAACTCGGCGACGAGGGGGCGCTTTCGGTCGTTCGAGCAATCGTACATCCAAGATATCGACGAGGAAGTCGAGACATTGTATCCGCAGGTCAACGGTGACACCGAAGTTGTTGACCGTACGACGCTGAAACGGATCGTCCGATTTGCTCACAAGACTCGCGAAAACGAGAACTGGCCGACTCTCAGCACACGGAATCTCACAATCCTCTGTGAACACATCGAAGACGGCGCGTCACCGAAAGCCGCTACAAAAAATGAACTCTGGGCCGTGGCAGAACCCAATCAGTATCCGGAAGATGCTCACGAGACGCTGAACGATATTTTGTGAATCTGCCTACGGCGGGAAGGGAGGTAGCCACTATCCGTCGTCATACTTACTCGCTCATCCTCTGTCTATGTCACGTACTGCCGGTCTATCTCTGAGGGGCGACTGAGCCGTGTAGGCTTGCAAAAAGTGTATGCACCACTTTCAGTTTCTACCCCCTCGTGGTCAGATAGTCGTTGAGCGACGTTCTACACGCCCATTGTTTACCGCGACGGCGTCTTTCCCTTCTAGACGTCCCACAATCTCCTGTACGTCCGCTGCAGGCCAGTCGAGTTCCTGTTGTAAGTCGGTCACAGACTTCGGCTCATCGAGGACGTGCAGCACTTCGAGTTCCTCGTAGACGCGCTCGGTGATCTCCGCAACGGTATCGTGCAATGGTGTCGTGAGGTTGTGTTCTTCGGTGAGATCAGCCAATGCTTCGTTCACATACGTCACGAACAGTTCTTGTTCAAGCAATTCGACTTGCGTCTCTAGCTCCGCTTCGACGATGTCGAAGTCGAGGCCGGTCTGTATCAACGAGAACATATCTTCGATGTCATCCACCCGACCGGCGACCGCTTTGAACAGAAAGATATCTTCTGGACTCACGAGCTCAACGACGAGATTTCCCGGGTCGAGATACCGTTCGCTCCGCTCACGAATGCCTGGTGAAAGGATTAGCTTGCCGATCACCTGCTGGTTGAAGATGTCGATGCGACACCCATCATCGTTCTCGAGGATGCGTTGGGCACCGAGTTCTTCGTACTCTTCGTCCGGTTCCTGAACGATCTCATATCCAAGTTCGAGAAGCACCACCTGTAGCTGACTCAGATCGTCGCCAGAGGAGACGATAAGATCGATATCTTTGGTCGTCTCTTTGAGTTCGCGAAACGCCATCGATCCTCCGCCAATCAAGAAGACGAAAAGTGGATCGTCCAGCTGCTGGCCGATGCGCTCGAGTTCCGAGCGAATGTATGAACTATCAAATCGCGCTCTCATGGCGTCACCTCGTACTCTGCAGCCAGTTCCTGGAAGTCATCCCACTCGGGAAGACGGGATGTCCGCTGGTCACCGCTGGTGTCGAGGTATGTGCAAAGATCGTCGACGACGTCGTCGACGCCGTACTTGGTGGCCTGAGCTCGGAGATCATCCCTGTCGATACTGGTGTGACTGAGCAAGAGTAGGCAATATGACTGAGCCCGTGCACCCGAATCAATCACGAGCATATGGCAGCACAATATTTCCGGTGAGAGTTCACTCGTCGACTCCGAATAGAGGTAGTATCGGCGGTCACGTGCCAACAGCGGCAGGCCATATCGCTGGAATTGGTCCGGCCCTGTCGGAATGAAGTGTTCTTCGGTAATCTCAGTCGTCGTTTGGACCAAGAATTCATCGAGGGATTCCCACAGAATGGTGTACGTGTCGGTCTGTTTTTCGACAGTCTGTCGGTGGACGTGATGGGCAAGCTCACGAGCGAATGCACTCAACTGTTCGAAGCCGTCATTCAGTGTATACGCGCCGTTGTCGGTTTGGTAAACGATTCCGCGATGCTGAAGCGGGGAAAGCGCACGGTGGACGGTACTCCTGTGGACATCGGTGTGACGTGCGAGATCAGTTACAGTCTGTGGGGTATCGAGAAAGTAGCAAACACGGAGAGCAGCCCCAGACAACAGCTCCGGCCAGTCGATGTGTGAATACTGCTGCGTGAGAGCGGCGAGTAACTCGAGTGCTTTTGCGTCCGATAGTCGAATCTGCTTTGTTTTTCCTTGTCGACGTGTCTCAACGAGTCCAGACGTTTCGAGCTGTTCGACGAGTTCTGAGGTATAGCTGAGACTTTGATCAAGATTCGCCGCGAGCTCAGAGACCGTCTGCTCACCGCGGAGGGCAGTGAGGGCGCGAACCTCGCCTTCTGTGAGCATACTGTTGCATACTAGCGAATCGATATATAAACCACTTCGGTATTTTGCAACTCCAACTGCTATTTCACAGAGTGTTTGTTGCCATCGCCGAACTGATAGCAGGTGTTCCCACCAGTGCTGAATTAGAGAGCGAGGGTCGGTCAGTAAAGGCTGTGCAGTGAGTACGAGTGTCCGCCGAGCGGAGCGAGGCGGTTCACCGGACACGAGGAAACGAAGTGACCGAGCCGTCCGGTAGTTTTTCCCATGTTTTTGCGAGGAGTGGTGCGCGAAGCGATAGCGAGCGCACCCGACGAAGTAAAAAGTGGGCATACCTACTGAGCAGATAATTCAGTAGTCTCTGAGTGGTACAAATTCAGGCATCGTGCTGACTACACTGTTTATATTCCGCACCAAAGCAAAATTTGGCGAAAAGAATATCTTTCAGGACCGGCTGGTTTGTGTCCCCCAACTCACAGAGGGCGTTCCATTCAGGAGTTTTCAACCGTGCCGCAATCCGCCACTAAGCTCACCGCAAGGAGTATCGTCAACGAACTCAATCCCCAGGTGACTGAAGTTACTCGCCTGTCGTCCCAGCGGGCTGACCGACTGCGAGAGTTTATCTGCGGCCATCTACCTCCCGACATATCGGTCGCTGTCCGAGTCTCACTGGGTGTGCAGACCGCAGCAGTGCTCCCTGCCGACGTCGACGCAGTTGTCTCATCAGATGCGACTGAAATCGAACGCGTTCAAGCGGAGGCCCTCTTAGCCGATATCGATGCAGACTACCTGGTGCTGATAACGGGGAATGAGGCCGACTTAGACCGAATCCCACTCAACGACCAGCTCACTGCCGATCATGCACACCAGTTCGGACTCGCATTTCACGAACTGCTCCACATCCTCAAAACCGCTATTAGTGGCATCGGTGACCTCATCGAAGCTAACGTCGAATCCCAGTTCCACGAGCAGGTTCACGACCTCATCAATCTCATCGAGGATGGGGCAATCGAGTCAGAAGCGATTCACGGCGACAATTTCAGTGACAACGCTGGCATCCGTCTGGAATTGACTCGACGTCTCCACTCACAGACGCCAGAGGATTTACCTGCGGACAAGTGCCTCAAATATTCTTTCTGGGACGCAGTGACTGGATATCTCTACGACAGAGCTATCTTCGAGACTGGCACAATCGACTGCTTGCTCAACCCGAAGGATACACGACTCGAGTTCTTGACCGAGGCCGATAGAGATGCGTTTCTCACTGTCCAGAAGCAGTTGGATGAGATGGTCGACAGCGCCCTGAAAATACGGAGCGCAAGTCGAGATGATACCGACCACGGACATGATAAGGCCGCTTCACTCCACAGAGCACGGGTCGTAATCGACACCTGGAACAATGCCATCGAGCCGTTGCTCGAAGTAGACGACGAGCCCAAGCAAACTTCCAGCGAAGACGGTGCTACCGCTCCGGAAGTAGACAACAATGCTGCAAGGGGTGCTGAAGCAACCCACGAATCACAAAATGGTGATCGAGATGCAGATTCGAGCCGAAACGAAGGGAGGTTGTCAGATTCACAGACGAAAGAACCCGCTGGTGAACAGGACGAGAATTTCGACACGGACGTTACACTCGACCGTCAAGCCACGGAGACCTCTGGACAGGATATCTTTGAGCAGCCGCTGATTACACCTGAGCCTGATTCGACCAAAGCGGGGAGGTTAGATCCGTCTGGTGGAGGCGGCGGAATTGAGCCAGAAGCTGCTTTGGCATCGAATAGTCCCCTCTCCCAAGGAAGTCCAGAACGATCGTCGGATAATTTGGATAATATGGATAATCCGAGTTATCAAGATACTGTAGATGACCGGGCTGAGGACGAAACTGTTGAACCACAAACGAAGGCGCAGGCAATCGCACAAGCGACAGAACGTGCAAGGGAGACACAGCAGGCCGATGATGGTCATCGTGGGCAAGATGCGGTAGACGATGGTGACGACAAGCTGGAGTCAACGGCGAGTCAACTCACACTCGATACTTTCGAGCGAGACAGCCAACAAACCTCTGGAGATAGTCCACACTCCGAAAGCAAGGAAAGCACCGGCAAGGGGGACGAAGGTACAATCGATCTTCCAACTCCCAATTTAGCCGGCGCGACATCATCACCCGACGCTGAGAGCAACAGTGGTGACGCGGAGATGGACCAGAGTGGCTTAGATGAGAGTATGGCTCCCGAACTGCCAAGCGTTGCTGAAATCCCGTCAGGACCGGCTCACGGCCAGCAAGAAGATAGGTCCTCGAGAGGAGATACCGAGACCTTCGAGACGGCGCTCTCTCAAGACAAGCGAGCAGCCCACGGTGAAGCCACAAGAAATGGTATCGATGAAGAGGCCCTCGAAATTGAATTCGAGGCGCTAGCGGACCACTTTGCTCGTGCTACAGGAGAAGAGCAGGAGAAATCGTCCGCTCCCTTAGAACAAGATGAAGGCTCGGCAGGCGGCCCCGGCAGCCTTGAGGAATTGAATGTCTTGCCAGTGGGTGGAACTCCCGTTCCGAGAAACGAGTGGGCTGACGTAGAGAAAGGTGCTGAGCGGGTCGGAGACACGCTCGATATGTATCTCAGGTTAGATCGGCGAAAGAGTGTTCGTCGAGGACTCACAGCCGGCGCGTACGACACCAAGGCAGGACATCGGTTGGCAATCGGAGACCCTCGTGTGTGTAAGAGTCGGACCCTCGGAAACGAGAAGCAGTACTCCTTGGTCCTTATTCTCGATCGGTCGGGGTCGATGCGGAGAGGGACACCCGCAAAAATTGATGTCGCCACGAAAGCCGTCGCACGATTCGCTGTCGCAGCCGAAGGGCTGGGAATCAACGTTGCAATCGTCGACTTCATCGACAACGAAGCCCGTCTTGCCAAGCCGTTCAGTGTCGACAGCAGGCACCTCCAGGCAACGTTGCTCGATACCTCCTGTGGCGGTGGGACGCCTCTGGCAGACGCTATCTCACTTGGGAACCAACTAGTGGAAACACAGCGTGACGAGCCGCTTATCATCACAATGACGGATGGACTCCCCAGTGACAGCGACGATGTCGAAGTTCAGATTCGGGACTCAATCGCTCCAGTCTGTTCGCTGACGCTCGCAACGGATTGTACCCCTGGGTCTCCTCCAGCTAGAGCAGAAGAACTAGCCCCGTATTTCGAGCGGGAGTCAGTAATCTACTCGGCCGAACGGCTTGATGATCGGCTCGAACAGTTCGCGAGTTTGCTCGCGGGCTTTTAGCCCCAGTTAGACGTCTGAGATCACCGCTAGTTTGTGGCCCCCAGTGGGGTGAGGGCGCTTCGTCCGAACTCCATGAGCAATCCGACTATCGAATCTGCAGACGACCGTGTGCCACCGCTCTCGTTACCAGCTGGATCTCTCTCCCGTAGCGACCGGCGGTATGGGTACGAGGTAGGCGTCGATCCGCCAGATATCGAACCCATAGAGCATCAAATCCGTCTCGATTTCATTAACGGCGAGCGGATTCGGTCCGACCACCTACTGAGCGATTACAACCATTGGACCTACGATGCTGATGATCCGTCTACCGACCCTTGGCTCCGAGGGCCGGCGAAACCGAATGGGCTGCAATTAGCTGAGGAGTCCTGTCTTTACCGGGTGAAAGAAGAAGAACGCTTCTTCGAATGCCCAGAGGACAGCGCTGTGATAGCGGATGCCCCAGTCTACCTTGCAGCACAATTAGAGGAGGTCAGAGAGCACGACGACACCGAAAGCGCACTCGAAAAAGCGAGAGAACGACGCGTAAACTGGTACCGAGAATCGATTCCCGGTAAGAATCTGTACCAGATACTCAAGAAGTCGTCATATGGGACGCTCATCAGTGGCGGCAAAGGGCCATCACTGGCCACTGCTGCATTGACCGAGGACAATGTGTTTGAGGGAACAGTCGTTGTCAGTGAGGATACGGACCCGAAAAAATACGCCAGACAGCAGAACCTCCCGGAAGAGTTCGTCTATCGTGAGTCAGAATTCACCCATGCGGATTCGGATCCTGCTCCCTCTATCGTGGACTTTGGAATCGAATTGCCTGCACCACTCTTGATTGGTTGCTTCGTTAACGGCAGTCGGTATCCCTTCATTCCCTGGGGAGATGGATTGACCTGCTCCTGCCCGTACAAGCATGACCAGGCGTGGCGGGTCATGTGCAAACACGAATTGCTTGCGAGCAATATCTGTGGGTTCGAATCGTCATCGATCTTCATCCCGAGTGTCAGGGGTATCGATATTCCACATCGGGCACGGCGATTCGTCAGTCCCGAAATTGCTGCGACGCACCGATCGACTACAAACTGAGCCGCCTTTCATTTGTACTCCCATGACTACATTACTGGACGACGATATCCGAAAGAGGGTCACCAACCCTCTCGATTCGGTTCACCAAGAAACCGGAGACACCCCGTTTCGAGTGTTTTCCGACTGGGTCAACCTAACACTCGCTAGCTTCACCGGTGATGAAGAAAACTATCTTTCTTCGAGGAGAGAATCCCGTCGTTTACGACGGGAGTGAATCCGATAACCCTGACGCCAACTCCCGCCGATAGCAGCCCGGATATTCAACGATAATCCGGGCCATTAAGTAATATTACCGACATAGGCTATGTATGGCGATTGAGGCCACTCGAACCTATGTTGGTTCCATCCAGAACCACCGGCAGGTCTGTGGCGGCCTCGATTCGCTCGGTGATTCCGCCTCCAAAATTTGGAACGTCGCGCGATGGACAGCAGAACGCATCTGGGATGCAACTGGCGAAATACCAGATGAGGGCGTGCTGAAATCGTACCTGAAGAACCAAGCGTGCTGGAAAGATTTGAACGCACAATCCAGTCAGAAAGTCATCGAAGAACTTTCGGACGCTTTCCAGTCATGGTTTGACCTGCGACAGAAAGACGACACGGCGAATCCGCCCGGCTACCGCAAACACGGCGACAAACGACCACGGAGCACGGTCACATTCAAAGAAGACGGATTCAAATACGACGCCGAGAACAACCGCGTCCGCCTCTCGAAAGGCTCGAATCTGAAAGACCACTTCTCGGACTTCCTCCTCTGTGAGTACCAGATGCGCCCGGATGTTGACCTCTCAGAAGTCAACTCGGTGCAGAACGTCCGAGCGGTCTGGAACGGCGACGAATGGGAGCTGCATTTCGTCTGCAAAGTTGAACTCGAAACGAACGACTCAGCAGGCGACGGCGTGGCAGGAATCGACCTCGGCATCACGAACATCGCCACGGTTGCCTTCCCTGACGAATACGTGCTGTACCCCGGCAACTCGCTCAAGCAAGACAAGCACTACTTCAAGCGTTCTGAGTACGATACTGAAGGGGAGGACGGCCCGTCTGAGAAGTCGATGTGGGCACGGCGAAAACTCACAGAGCGTGAGACGCACTTTTACCACACGCTGACGGATGCCATCATCACGGAGTGTGTCGAACGCGGTGTTGGCACGCTGGCGGTGAGTTGGCCCGAAAATGTGCGAGAGTCGGATTGGGGCAAGACCGGCAACAAGAAGTTGCACTCGTGGGCGTTCGACCGCATCTACCAATACCTCGAATACAAAGGCGAGATCCGTGGCGTTGAGGTGCTGAAGGAGAACGAATGGGGAACCAGTAAGACCTGTTCACGGTGTGGTTCCGAGCAGAAGTCGAACCGAAAGCACCGTGGTCTGTACGTCTGCTCGTCGTGTGAATTGGTCGGGAACGCAGATTGCAACGGGGCGGAGAATATGCGGCAGAAGATAACTCCGAGTCCTCACGGCGAGGATAGGAGTAACGGCTGTGTGGCACAGCCATCGACATACTTGTTCGACCGCGAGAGCGGGACGTTTCGCACGAGAGAGCAAGCCGTGTCGTAGACCAGCAAATATCCCACCTTCGGTACGGGAAGCCTCGCCGTTTACGGCGAGGAGGATGTCACCAGAAGATACTCAGCCGATACAGGATCGACGGATTCGATGAGGATGCTGTAGACCAACTAGTCAACCTTCATGTCGAGGCTCTCGGAGGGTTAGTCCTCGGGTTGGAAGAGTCAAACGAGGATATTCTGGGAGGGGTGTACGAACACTACGGCCTTACTAGCGACCGCTTTGGTCAGTACTTCACACCAGGCCCGGTGAGCCGAGCGATGGCAGCGATGACTATTCCAGACGACGGGGAGCTACGAGAGGCAACACTTGATGATCCACTGGTCATCGGTGACATATCCGGGTGTGGGAGTGGACGACTCATTGTAGACACTGCTCGGCAGTTACGGGCAGTTGCCCCCGAGGTTCCGGCTGTCTTCCTTGGATACGAAAAGGATTCGCTGTGTGCAAAGATGGCAGTAATCAATTGCGTACTCAACGACATCACCGGATACGTTCTCCTCGGTGACGCTGTAAACTACCCTACTCCCTCAGCGCATACGCGCCTCGGTGCTTGAGTGTAGGGCTTTGATGTGGACTCCCGGCAATCAGTCACCGGCAATAGGCTGGTGACTCTCGCCGCTCAACGTCCCACCATTCAGACGCACGTCTACTGGTGCGTCTCCGGTCCTCGACGTGGGCGAGGACCGGAGTCTGTGTTTCCGCTTCCGGGCGTATCGTAGCCCGATGTTCTTCGCGGCGTTATAGTCCGCGTTGACCTCGTAGCCGCACTTCTGGCAGTGAAAGTGTTCGCCATCACGGTTTGCTTCGTGCGTGAACCCACAGTCTGTCCGAGAGCAGCGCTGGGACGTGTGGTTCGATGCAACCTGCTTCGCCGTAACGCCGCGTTCGGCGCCCTTGTACTCGACGTACTCGACCAAGCGACGGAACGCCCACACGTGATGCCACTTCGCCTGTGGAAGTCGCTCTCGGATGTCCGTTAAGTCCTCGAACACGATCACGTCGCAATCATGTTCGACGGCTTCAGTGACGATTTCGTTGGCGACAGTGTGGATGTACTGCTTTCGCCACGATTCTTCACGCTTACCCAGACGAAGAAGCGCGTTGTGCGCAGCTTGCGTTCCACGCTGTTGCATCTCACTCCGCCGTTTCTCAAACTCACGGCACCAATGGTCGTATTCATCGCCCTGCCAGAACGTACCGGTTGAAGCTACTGCGAGGCTGTTGACGCCGAGGTCGATACCGAGGACTGTTTGGTGCTCGGTATCTTCCGAAACCTCAGGCTTGTCATCATCAGAATCGTACTTCCGGGTCGTGATGTGGAAGTAGAACTCGTCAGTTGCCTTATCGTATTGCAGTGTGCTCGCCCGGAACTCGTACTCCTCCGAGAGAACATACCGCTCGTAGGGGGTCGGACTGTCTGCCGGAAGCTCAAAGTCGCACTCAACGCGCCCGTTAACGGTCGAGAGGGACACACGGTTACGATAAAACGTAGCGCTCCGCTTATCATAGAGCATACTCCATGACGTGAACTCAGGCTGACTCACCCGCTGGCCTTGCTTCCACCGTTCGACACATCCATTTACGGCTTGGACGGCGCGTCGGATGGCTTCTTGAACGAGATTCGCGGTGAGGTCGGTTTCCACGCGGAGTTCCCCGTAGAGCGCGTCCCGTGCAGTTGTGTTGGCCGTTATACATTCTGTGTAAGAGACGTCAGACCAACAGAAATCTGCAGCACGGTTGGCGCAGTGAAGGAACTGCTGAGCAGATTCGTGGAGATCCTCATGTCGCTCGTCGGGAACGACAAGTTTGACGGGCGCAGTACGCCGGACCTCCATGTTTCAGATTTGGGCTTAACGGTTCTTATACATTCGGGGGTCGGGTAGCTACCGTCGTACAGTTATCTCGTCCTTCGTCGGTTTCCCCTCCGACCTACTCACTCGCTTTGCTCGCTCCTTAATCTCGTAGGCTCTACATCAAATCAAGCTGAAACTCAAGCCTCAGAAAGTGTGGTCAGCTGGAACAGGACGGATGCTCAAGGGGGAACGACCAGTATCCGTATTGACTGTTGAAGAGACGGATTGGGTTGTGTCACGATTCTTCGGAGAGGAAGACAGAATCGCTGCTGAAGAAACCTCACAGGGATCTCTTGTCGACTTTGAACTCGGCTAGCCGATGTGGAGAGACTGAAATCGCCGATAGATCGGGTTGTAACGGTTGTAAACTCCTCTATTATATGCGGAATCTCGACGTATTGCAAACCGTGAATGTCGCCCAAAGATATCCCACTCTCAGTCCTAAATCCGATGTCGAAGTCGATTCTTACAGGATACTAACAATAATGGATGGTCCAGGAGTGACAGGGTTAGAGCGGTATTGGCTCGGTTATTATCGAGAAGATCTACACGACGATGATGGATCGTTTCTGGCACGGCCAGTGGGACATCACGAGCTACCCCACCCGATGACACGACCTGAAATCGAAGACTGGGCACTTGACCGGTTGAGTATTCCTGACGACGCGTTCTAGAAATTGGGAGTATCAGATAGAGTTTGAGTCGGTAGGTGGTCCCACCCTCCGCAAACGACTCTGGTTTATTTTCCGCGGGCGGACTGGCGGGACAGTGACGGCTATCCAGTTGCGCCGTTGACGGAGTCTTTTCCGCCGATGGGGATACCATGGTTACAGAGAATACTAAGAAAAGCAGCTGCACAGAGCGATCGTTTGCGGTCCATCATCAGAGTGTATTTGTGGAAGATACGGCCAGCTCTGACGGTAGCGGCGAGACTGAACTGCTCGAAATCGATGACACACCCTTCGAAACCACACTGTCTGACCACGGGCTGGATATCGACACACAGGCCAGAACCCCACGAATCGACAGTGGAGGGAGCCAAGAGTTCATCGATGACCGACCGTTGTCAGCTATCCGGGCGAGCAACGGAGGGGACGGCACAGAGGGGAGACAAGAAGCACTTTTCGTCAACACCGAGGTTGACCAGCGGACGTTGGGTGGCGGCCAAGCCAACGCCAGGTGCCTGTTCGAAACTGAACCTCGACAGAAATCCAGACTCAATGCCGATGAGGAATAGCTTGTATCTCCTGCAGGTTTGTCTCACCCGACGAGATGATGGCTTCGAGAAGTACAGATAGGAAACCTGGCCGGGAACAGCAAGTCTACGATGTCGTAATCGAAATAACTCTGGAAAATACCGACCGAGGGGTAGCTGATGAGTTCTCGATGGCACTGCAGATTAGGGAACTCGACCTCGCCTCAATCGAGGTGATTCTATCGGTGGTTGCGCCAAACCAATGCGCTGCCTACGCCAGAGGGAACGCGCTAGCCCGGGCCGTACTGGATGCTGCCGGTCTCGTCGATGCATATCGTATCGGAGACGTCTCTCTAATCGAGGTACGATGATGCTCGTCTGTCCGGAGTGTCTGGAGGGTAAATTCTCGTGGGTTGTCGAACAGGTTCAGTTCGGTGCAGTGTACGAACTGGAGAACGGGGGATACACCGAAGAGACTTGGAAAAACGGGGATATTGTGGGTGACGACATCGCTGACAACGGGGTATTCTGCTGTAGGTGCATGGAAGCTCGAGCCCACGAAGATCTTGTCCCGGCAAAAGGGGCTACTGACGACGCTGCAGTCGGGGCAGAATAAGGCCGGTTTCTACCTGTGTAGATCCAGTAGTGTTAAAAAACGGTTTTCAGAGCTTTCTATCAAGCCGTAGGATGTGTGAAACGGACTCAACCGAGATAGATGCAGGAAATAGATACTAATGAATGAATCCTTCCCAAAGACAGAGAGTGGTGAACCGGATTACGAACAGGCGATTGCGGAATTGACGTTCGACGAAGCCACCCCGGCTTCGCCAGTGTATATCTCCGATGGTACGGAAACGCTGGGAGTTACCGGTGTGGATGAGAAGAGCGGCTCAGTCCGGTTGGAACATCACAGAGGCGGAACTGCGACAGCCGACATAGAACAGCTCTGGAACGACTGGGTAGACGGGGGACTCATTTACAAGCAAAAGCGATTCCTGAACACCGAAGAGAGCGTGTATAATACAGAGACACATGCGCCAGTCGCTCGAACGGTTATTGCTGACGCACTGAGTATTGCCCGAGATGAGCTGGGGGATCTCGAATCACGTGCACCTGAGGGTGGTCCCTGGACAGAAGATGTTCGTAATACCATTACCCAGTTGCAGATGGCATTAGAGACGGGTGCAGAGCGGTAGCAATTGGATTTTGGCGGATTAAGACGTACCAGAGTACACGATTTCGGCAATCTCAGCATAACGGAGCGATCCAGCACTACGCTGTGGAGAACTTCGGAACGTGAGATACAACTGAATTTGTCAGCGACGAGCCTGTGGGCCGCCAAATACCCGGTTACACCTTCATCATGGGAAACTCCATTACTTCTAAGAATGTCGCGTCAGGGTCGACTGTTCAACCTGAAAGACGCTCAGAGGTACTCAATGACCACACCGATGTCGCCGAGAAAGTCGCACGAGCCCGACAAGCAAACTATGTTGCATTTCTGTCTCGGCACCCATTCGCGACAGACGCATATGAGGCAGGCTTCGTGACCGGGATTCGTGAAGACTGTAGCCTGCAGACAAATGCTCTACGTAACGTCGACGTCCCAATACTGATGTTGGATAATGACTTCAAGAATCCAGACCTGCAGAGATATCTGTCGCGATTTCGGGAGATCGAGCCCGAAATTGGTGTCGTCGGAGACGCACGTTCAGCCGATGAGGCACATATCTTAGTTGAGGAGGCCCGTAAGCTGAAAACAGAGTACCCAGACTCAACGCTCATCATAGTCCCAAAATGCCACGAGGCAATCGAGATCATCGGTTCAGCCGATGTACCGGGCACAGAGATTGTATTAGGCTACTCAATGGGATACTCAGATATCCTGGCCTCAGACTTCTCGGACTACTCGGACTGGCGTGGACGGCGTGTACACCTGCTAGGAGCAAGCCCCACCAAACAGTGGGAGGTGATTCAACAGTTGACCTCACCAACATTGTTCGGCGATCCACCTGCAGATATCGTCGGGCTGGATTGGAACGGTGCGCACAAAGTCGCCTACATCGGTGAATATTGGAGTCGGGAAGGCTGGCAACGAAGCGACCATCTCTCCATCAGGGAAACAGTGAAGAAGAGCCTTCGTGAGATGCGCTTGTTCTGGAAAGAACGCGGTGTCTGGCCTCGTGAGGGGACGACCCCGGTTGACCGTTTAGGTGAGGCTGTCCAGGTGCCAGACGATGAGGTGTTTGCAAACGGAATGCACATCTCTGAAGCGGGTGACTACGAGGGTCCGGATGATTGGGAGGATCGACTTGACCCCGAAGACGATGAGACGATACCACTCGAACATGCAATCGTTCACCAGTATACCGACGGCAGTATCCGGGCATTTCGCTCAGAAACCGAGCGGGTATACACCGAATACCACGAGGGCTTGATTACGCCGTAGACAGTCCGTAGATAGCAAAACCCACAATCACCACAGACTGTGGGCGAGCCTGTCAGCCATCAACTCTGCAAGGGGATTGATAGCGTAAAAGAAGAACTCCACTGTGCCGAATTTGTCTCCCCTAATAGAGGTGAGGGCTTGAATTCAATGGACTCTATCACAGCGTCACAAACCGCTTCTCGACCACCCGGTTTCTCAGAGGAAAGCATCGCGCACATCCGCCGTGTAAAGCACCTTCGCGCTATCGTCAGAGAAGATCTCGGTCCGGATGTTGAGTGTGGCGGTCTGGAACAAAAAGTAGCCAGTTCACTGTATCACCACCATCCGTCGATTCGGCTCGAAGATGCACTGGAACTGAAGTGCCATCTGAAAGAGCCGTCTACGGAGGGTTCGACAGACTCTGCTATCAAGGGCATCGTCGACGAAGCTTGTACACTACTGGAGAGCTGGGGTCGTCTCGGTCAGACCCAGTCTGAGGACCCGAATGCAGCCTTTGACTACTAGTGACATCCTCCCCGTCGTAAACGACGGGGCTTCCCACACGGTGGGAATGCCAGTCAGTCGTCGCTGGCAGTGGGTTTCGACTCTTGAAACGTTGTGAGTGTCATCTGCGAGGGTGTCTCGCTCTGCTCACACTGAGTCGTGGCGGTGTCACAACCGCTCCCGTCCTGTGGCGAGTCATCGCCTGCTTGTTTCCACGGCAGACTCTCTCCCCACGGGTCTACGCGACGTGCGATGTTCGCACTCGCGTTAATATCTGCTTGGAACGTCGATACGTGGCACTCTGAGTTCTTGCACTTGAACTCGGCTTGCCGAGGGCGATACCCGATGTGCTTGCACGAGTGGCACGTCTTCGAGGTGTACTGCGGGTGAACGTACCTGACTGGAATCCCGGCGTCCTTCGCCTTGTCCTCGATACGTCCCTGCAAGCGAGCGAAGGCCCACGAGTGCAAGCGTCGATTCATGTACTTCCCGTAGTCCAGTGATTCGCGGATGTACGCCAAGTCCTCCATCACGATAACTGGATTCACGAACTGACGAGCATACTCCACGGACTCACGAGAAGCCTTCTCGATGATGTCAGTGAGACGGTTCTGGTAGTACGAGAAACGTTCCTCGATACGCCACTCAGATGCGTCACGCTCTTGGAGTCGCTTGAGAGTAGTGAACATCTCTTTGCGGATTCGCTTGGCTTCCCTCCCGTTGATGAGGAGTGGTTTCGTGGGAGTGTCGTGTTGGAGGGCACAGCCCGTGACCAACATCGACTCGCCAATATCGAACCCAACCCGAGTCGGATTCTCGGGCAACTCAGAAGTGTCCTCGATTTCGTATTCAACAGTAACGTGGAGTGTCCACGTCTTCTGGTGTTTCTGCAAGCGAAGTTCGCCCACTTTGGTACTCGATTCCTCATCGAGCATCTCATCCCACAACTCCCCTTGTTCGGGATTCAAACGGAGTGGTATCCAGAAGTTGGTTCCCCGACCGGGTTGCGGAACGTTCCAACAGATTTCGTACTCACGCGATGTGTCGCGGTCGAACTTCCCGGCTCGATTCACGAATCGGAGCGGGTGTTCGTCGTCCAACTCGTTGGCGTTGTACGTGTTGTGGAGTTTCGGGACGTAGGATTTGAGGGCGTCTTTCGCTTGGTACGGTAAGTTGTACGGTGTCACCACTTTGTTCGTGGCGCTCATCGTCTCACAGTCTTGCTCGAAGGCATCGTGGAGTGCGTCTCGGTATTCGGACAGCGTTTGCTGGAGGCGTTGCTCTTTGCACCACGTTGGGGGTGCGAGCGTGGCTTCCAGCGTTTTATTCGCCGTCTGAGTCGTTGACATCGTAGCCTTCGGATTCGAGTGCTTTGCGGAGGAGTTCGGGGTACGCTCGTGAGTGGCGTATCCCGTGGTCCCGGGCGTATTCCTTCAAGGCTTCGTGAAGTGGCCCGCCTCGCTCCATATCGAAGTCGGCCCTCATCCATCAAAACGTAAGAAGTAGCGTAAGTTAAAGATAACGGTCGGCATTCGGATTGAGCGTCAGAGCGTGGTTTGTTCAGGAATTGTCGATTCCCTCCCGGCCTGAAGGCCGGGATTCCCTCCTTGAAGGAAGATGGCCACTGACCAGGCGGTGCTTGAAACGCTTCCTCCAGAGAAACTTCTCGCTGCTACAAGATTACGTGTCATCAGGGCAGCGATTCGAATGTTTACCGAGGTAGAGAGTCTCGACTACTATATTTCTCACGAGAGAAATAGTGGAGGACGGGAGGGGATACTCAGAATGCTTCGTGACCGGAAAAACGAACTCAGTGAGGCATCCGGCGGAAGCCCCCAAGATGGAAAATTGAAACAGTATCCAACAAAGGCCGCCCACACGGAACCATTAGAGATGATCCACACGGAATACGAACCCCGTTTGATACGACGAGAGTTTGCACCGGACTGGAATGAGCTATAGATAGTCGTGAGAAGAGTTCAGCCCGTCTCGCTGAAAACTTGCTTGACGGGGTGACGAAGCGCTGCTAGCCGGCTCAGATCGCCTTTTCGATACGGGACTGACCAGGTGCGAGTGTTCCCTTTCAGGTCTTTGCGGCCGATAATGATTCGTACCGGACCTCTCGGAGTCTTTGCGAGAGATAACCAACTCTCGCATAATGATGTTCCACGGAAACTTATTGATGGTCCTGATACCCACTGGTTGCTATTCTCGTTCGAATACCCACGTTTGAACCAGGTTTGAGCGCTGTCCATGAACTGTTCAAACCGATCTGGTAATTCTTCGCCGATATGGCAGATGAGATATGATGAATTTCCCTTGTCAATGTCTTTCTTCCAGAACTCTAAGAAGACGTGATCAGACGGAGCTTGAATCACATTTACCCATGCTCGCTCTGTTCCCTTTCCGTGGAGCGATATAGAGGAAATTTTCTGCCAGCCGTCCGGTGATGTGCCCGAGTCATAGTAGCCCCGAAGCGGGGGGACCACTTCGAGGGCATGGGCACGGAGATATTCATCCGGGAACGGGACAGAAATCTCAACCGCATCGGGGGAGTCTGGTTTGAGGAGCTGTTGGACAACTTCAGAGTAGCCGTCGATATCTTCAGTAATTGGGATAGCGTGAGGCCATGGAGTCCGAAGTTGGTCTTCTCTAAAGCTCATATCATGGCCGTCGAAATCTTCCTGATAAGCCCAGTAGACTGTGTAGCCCGCCAGGAGAAGCTGAGGGGTTCCGAAGATAGGGAATAATGCACAGGTCGAGTGCCGACTGTTCAGCACTCTGAACTAGGTCTGGCACTCTGATTTACGACTGAAATAGGGATATTTGCCATTTCTCGTACATTATATACTCGTCAGCCGCGCCAAACGAGTTTTCGAGATGTGCCGGAAGCTGGATGAGTTCCTGGAATACAGAGGAGTGACCTCGATCTCGCTAAGGAGCTATCTGAAAACAGCTGCCAGGCTATTTATGCAGAACACATCCGATGAAACATCTGCTCAGTAAGCGTGCACACTGATGAGCTCATTCAATAAAAGTGTCTAATGGAGTGATGCCACGGTGCTGACTACACGCTTTCTGAGAAAAGACGGCGATATCATTCAGTCACAGGTACTGATACCCAGAGTAGCATCCGTCTCTAATATGGATGAACCAGAAAACATATATCAGATCTATATCCATTACATCTATCTTGCAAAGAAGAGACTCAGCCGCTTCATTCACCCGAGCACGCTTGGCACTCGGGTTCGGGATTTCTCTCGGTATTGCATATTTCCTCTATCGGCTTACTATCACTCCCGGTCAATTTGGAATTGATTTTGAGATATATCGAGCCGCCGCTGCAGACCTGCATGCGGGCAAGGTGGTCTATGGTCGTTCTCCTGTCGGCGTCTCAAATCTCACGTACCGCTATCCAATCGTATTATTGGCCCCGTTTTCGCTGTATCTCTTGGTTTCTCCGATTACCGGCTTTGCTATCCATATTGCCGGGACAGTTCTTGTCAGCGTTTTACTTGGACTCACCATTGCGAAGGCAACCGAATCATACGGGCTGCAGCTGTCGAATTATGATCGTATCCTGATCTGTGGATTTATTGTAATCAGCCCAATTAGCGCACCATCGTTGGTAAATGGTAATATCAACCACCACATTGCATTGGCGCTGGGAATCGGTCTAATATGGATGGAACAGAACCGAGAACAACACGCTGGTGTTGCTCTTGGATTAGCAGCGCTTCCAAAGGTCTTCCCCGCTGCTATCGGCATTTGGTTAGTCTGGCGGCGAAAATGGTATACTAGTTTGGTTGCTATAATCACCGGTATCGGGGCGCTTACGGCTGGTGCCGTACTTTTTGGTTTAAACCGCACACAGAGATATTTCGTTGAGGAGCTTCTCCCACGAGGGACTGCAAACGCTGTTTCAGGCGGCCTTTCACCGTCAAGTCTATACGTCACACTTCAGCGGCCTCTTTCCGTTATTTTCACCGATGCAAGCGGAACGGCTCTAACAGTACTCTCTCTTATAATAGTCGCCCCGGTAGTGGCCTACGCATATCTACAGAGTGAAGGTCGTATTCAACAGCTCATTGCGCTCCTCTCGACGTTGTGCGGAATTTTGCTAGTGATCCCCTCGTATACTATGTATTTCGTCCTCGTTTTTTATCCGCTAATTCCGCTATTATATCTTCTCTCAGGATGGCCTGGTAGGATTTTCACGGCGGGTGTAATTTTCATGCAATTCACGTTGAAACTCCATGATGCGACTATGCTGGTTCGCATGCTCAACTTACCTGTCTGGGGTACTGAAACGCTAGTTGTTAGCCTTCAAGCCTTCTATACGCTAGGCACGCCTGTCCTCTGGGGAACCATCGCTGTTCTCATAGCTGGCATTTGGCAGGTACATTCACAGCAATCTGAAAATTAGCGTAATAACACTGTGTTTTATCAGTATATTTCTGCCGAGCTATTAATTCGGCAAAGTGATATTAGAAAGAGTTGATATATGAATGTGCAAACCGACCATTGGGTATTGTGAAATAGAGATTGGTGTTACGGGTCAGTATCCCGGCAGAGTCGCAATAACCCCAATCACACCAATGAAAAATCCGGCAAGGAGTAACCAGAAGGAACCATCGCCTGCGAAGACACCAATTATACTCAATTGGAGAGCAAAGAGTACAAATGCGATTCCTCTAAGAGTGGCAAGAATGTCAGACCGGACATCGCCATTATCACTCATAGAGCAGAGTGATTTTCACCTGTATTTCAATTTTGGCATCAAGTCTGGCCCGTGATGGCTATTCTGTGTTCGTTCGGTCGCTCTTTAATCTGTACTGACCACTGGTCATCCATTCTGACCGGCGATCTGGAATCTGACTATGCGCCCGGTTTGAACACATAGTAGAGAGAGCAGACACGCTGTGAGAACGGTTCTATGACACTCTCGACAAGTGTATACTCCCGTTGCTTTACTTTCACCATAGTTGTCGTGGACTTATAAGGAATCCACTCCAAACACAACCTACGTGACGGGAACCGCTGCACGGGCACCAACAAATTCACGATGGGAACGAATTGGCCCGCCGATACGTCTCGATAGTGCTGGCTACGTATCAACGCCCAAAGACTACGAGGTTGAAGGCCTCTACGCCACCAGCACTGACGGTGCCATCACGGCCCACTCGTTGGATCTGACGTTCCGGGAGATGGTAGATGGAATTTTGAAATCGTATCCGTATGAGCAACAGTATCGCTACGACCGCTCTACATCACTTGAAGACCTTGTTGCCAACGTTCCTGCGAGTTATCTCTGCTTCTATGATTCATATGATCACGCTCAAGGTGAACCCAAACCTTGGAGCGCCGTCTTCAAAGCGCACGTTCTCCGGTGCGTGAAGGGATGGAAAAACTCGACAGCACTCTACCGCTACCTGAAACAGAAGCCATTCCTCTGCACACAGCTCGGCTTCGAAGATATTCCCGACCAGTCAACGCTCTGGCGAGCGTGGGACGACCGCCTCACCGACGTGCAGGATGCCGTCCGTGACGCTGCCGAGGTCGTTGTAGACATCGCTCGGTACCACGATATCTCCGCTCCCGAACCGGAGTTCCTACCCAACCAGCCGACCGAGGCGGTCACAACATCGAAAAGTAAGGACACGCTCGCCCGCGAGAAGGCACGACAGGTCTGGAAGGGTGCGAAGCCTATCGTCACCGATTGCTTCAATCTCGACCGCGCCAGTAACGCCTCCGTTCCAGAAAGTGCATTTTGGGAGCAACACGCCTACATCGGGATGCGGACAGACATGCACGCCAACGACGGCGCACAGTCGTTCACGGAGGATACTACCCGGCAGCGAACACCATCCGGTGACTCCCATCGTCTCCAAACGAAGACACTCGGTGTGGCTCGCGTCCGGCGGATGCTCCGAGAAACTGCTCGCACGCTCGTCGCCCGCGCAAAGTCCAAGGACAAGATGGGCCGCGAGGTGACGGCAGCCATAGACATCACGAAGGGCCAGCCGTGGGGCGGTGAGGTCGAGCGCGACCGTAGCGGAAGCAATACCGACCCATGGATACTCGGCTACAAAGGCGACGACGGGCCGTACTTCCAGTGGGCAGTCATCAAAATTGTCGGCCACGACGTTCCGTTGATTCTCGACGCCGTACCAGTCCAGCGTGGCCGCAGTCGAGCAGACCTTGTTGACGATCTGCTTGACGGTGCGACCGACATCGTGCCTGGTCTGGATCTCGTGATGATGGACCGTGAGTTCGCCCACGACGGCGTGAAGGACGCTTGTGAGAAACACGCGGTCTCGTATCTGAACCCTGGTATGGTCCGCTCCAGCAGTGACCATGAGAGTAATATTGCACGCATGGCGGCCGCTGACGAGGACTTCAACGTCGTTGTGCAGGAGCGACTCGACGATGGCCCAACGCGGAAGGCCGTCTATCTCCCCAAGCGTGAGTGGGAACGGGAAGAAGAGAACGACGATGGTCCGGACATAACGATTCGCCAGGAATTGCTTGAGGACTTCAGTGATGTTGGCGACACCAAACCCTTCTCGGAAGGTAGCGACAGTGACTCTCCATTAGGAAATCTACTTGATGATATACGGGAAGAGGAAGATATCGAGGAACCGGACCGGGTTGACGCACCGACAGTTCCGTTTGAGACGAATCTGGAGTTCGTGGAGAGTGACCCACAGGACGAAGCGGAGATGAAACATCAAGTCGGCCGCCTGATGTCGAAATACAAGCGTCGGTGGGGAATCGAGAACGGCTTCAAGAAACTGAAGACGTTCCTTGCGGAGACGAAGTCACCAGATCACCGTTATCGGTACTTCAACTTCGCGTTCGCCTGCGTACTGTACAACTGTTGGCGGCTCGTGGACATCCTAGTCCAGATGGAGATGGACGGTGAGGTTTCTGACGAACCTGCGATCACGGCGAACTCGTTCCTAACACTGGCGAAGAAAAGCTACGGGCTTGACCCACCCGACTAATCTCGCTGTTCCTTACGGGCTTATTGATTCGTGAGCGGCGGCGCTGTCCTGAACGCGGCTATCATCGATATTTTGTGACCGAAATTCAATAGGTTTCTCAGAAGCACACTCTTGGAGACTCGGTGAATATAATTACAGCACTTCTATGTGCGAAACCTATACATCATAGAGCCATATTCGGAGGATCAGAGAAGCTCACTCGATATAGCGTCTACTTGTTTATCGTCATTCGTTGGCCGAAACTCGACGGCAATGCCGTTCCCGTACGGAAACACGGGCCTTTCGAAGGTAGCAAGGACATCAGCAGTATGCTCTATCTTTGGGATCGGTTCTTCGTGGGCAACAGATGCCGACGGAAAGATCTCCCTGAGCTTCATTGCCGCAACGGTTTTCATTTTTGCTTGAACAGTAGATTCTCCCGGACACATCGACCCCGCAGGATGAAAGAAATGCTCTGCAACAAAGTTACCACGATTATAATGGGAGCTTCGAACGCGCAGATTGCACTCACACAGTGGGCACAGGACGTGGTCATTTACCCCGACGTCGAGCGGAAGGACACGATCTCCGTCGGGATTCATTGCTAGATAGGGCATTACAATCGGTGACGAAAGTCTCTCTTCGCAAGCTAGTACGTGATACGATGAGAAATACAGAATAGACCGTTCAGGTCCAGAACCTCATAATATCCACACATACGCACTATCGGGAGTCCTCGCCAGACTGGCTGTAGCTCAACTCTGATGAGAAGGCGACTTCACACTCACGTCTACCCGCACCGATAGTCAAACACCCTCCAATGGTGCAGCTATCGTCGAAGCACCCTCCTAAAGGCTGAAAATGATTTGCTCATTTTCTGCGGGTCAGACTTGATGAGTATGCTTGTCGCTGTGGTATATCGATGGCTGAGGTATATATCAGTACCTGTCAACCTCTCGGAACTGATATTCACCAGAAGCGATGTGGGCAGTAAGTGGGTTATCTTCAAATCTATTTGTTGCGCTGATTCAAAACAATCTCCTCAAGATCATCATGATCTAGACCAGCCTTGATCAGACCTTCAAAGAAGTGTTTGTGCTTCTCGATTTCTTCCTTGCCGTCGATCATCAGCTGGCCATTGATCTTCCGGTATCGCTCGTCGACTTTCTCCACGAGATCCTCTGAAATGTAAATCGCAGTATGCGGCCTCGACCGTCTGGTATCAGTATCCGATGAGTTAGAATCACCGGAGGTCTCACTGTCCGATTCGCTGTTTTTCGACGAGGTCTCGGTTGTCTCCTCTGCTTGTACCGCTTCTGTATTGTCCAAGTTATCCGTATTATCCGAAGACGCTGTCTCGTCGCCCGTTGAGGAGTCTTCATCCTCGTCACTGCTCTGAGGTTTATGCTCCTCAAACCGGTCCATCAGTGGGTTATCGTCGCTCATTGGTATTGCTCCAGGTGATCCGCGATACGGTCGTACGCTGCGATCACATCCTGCTGGGGACCGTCATCCCATGGATATCCGGCATCTTCAGGGTCGTACTCGAATATCGATGTCCGATATTCTATCGCGTGTTCTACGACATCGCGTTCGGGAACATCGAAGACATGGTCTTCACCGAAAGTCTCGAAAAACCACTCCTCGACCTCACGAGCGACATTACCTTGAGACGGAACTTCATTGAGTACGGCTCCAAGCGTCGTGATACTGTACTGGTCGAATTTCGCCTCGATTGTATCTATCTCCTCGAACAGTATCTCGAGACTGTCTCGCGCAATCGTGTTGGGATGACTCGGGAATAGGACGTTTTCAGCTGCTATTAGTGCCCCGTCAGAAAGTGGGCCAAGGTTTGGCGGACTGTCAATGACGATGAAGTCGTAATCTGTGTCCAGCCTATCTACGGCCTTTCGCAAAGATTCGTGGCCGCCAGCTTCGGAGTACAGGTATTTTTCGAGGTTGAAGTTCTTCAGGTGGCTAGGGACGATATCAAACTCTGCAGAGTCGATAATTAACCGGTCTAAATCATCATATGTGAGGTCGCCCATATCGCTGAGAACGTCAAACAACGCAAACTCACCAGACCGGTACTCCTCTCGAAGCCCCATTTTGAGTGTTGCACCCCCTTGTGGGTCGGTGTCAACGACGAGAACATCGTGGCCTCTGGCATTTAGCGCCCCTGCGGTATTGATACTGGTCGTCGACTTTCCAACGCCGCCCTTCTGCATTGATATTGTAACTCTAAACGTCATGGATTGTTTGTATTAGTCGTATTATCCGGATTATCCGTCTTATCCGACCCATCCGTGTTATCTACATTATCTCTCTGTGACAGCCAATCTTATAAAATTACGTCAGACACAGTATTTACGGAGTGTTTAGCGTTCTAAGGGAACTTTGACCATACTGGATTATACGGATAATACGTATGTGAGGGGACTCTGGAACAGAGTGAAATACGGATAATCTATATAATCCAGATAATCAAGATAATCCGTCAGTCCACATGTCGGGGATAATTTGGGTTACCTGGATAATCTGTTTAATCCAGCTAACATCAGTAATCCCGATTGCTGCGGATTATCCGTATAATCCATTGAGGCACAAAAAGACGGAATCTACTCAGTCGAATCTTGATTATCCGATTGGGGGGCTTCGTCGAAGGCTTCAGCAGCGAGATCAGCGAGCTCTCCGGCCTCGATATGTGAGTAGTGCTCTCGAACAACCTGCTCAGAGTTATCCAGCAGTCGGGCAGCTTCACCATGTCCGTATTTTCGGACCATTACTTCACCAGCCGCTCGACGAGCCCCATGAGGAGCGAGATATCCGTGGGTGTCATCGTCTAATTCAATTCCCGCCCGATCAGTGAGACGCTTCATGACGTCGCGACCGCCATGCGTCGTCATCGCGGAGGGTGCTACCCCGTACTCAGCACAGAGTTCTATCATCGAGAGTTCCCCTTCAGAGACTTTTTCAAGGCGTATTTCTTCTATTTCTTCGTTATCGTACCCCCTCTCCAGTAGACTGTTAGAGAAGTCCTGAACGAGCGTTGAATACGAGAGCGAAGGGAAGACAGGCCAATCATCAGATGGTGGGTCCAGAACCTGCTTCAACCGTTCCAGGGACGGTACAGCGGGTGCTGGCAGTGCTCGGTCATCCCAACGCTGCTTCTTCGCGAGCACCTGGAGACTGTTATCCCCAAGCGAAAGGTCGGACCATCGTAGGCCATCTCGACCACGGCGGCCGTCGTCGATGTCAGCAAGAATCTCAGCACCGCGAACACCGGAAAAGCAGAGCAAATTGACCAATGCTCGGTTTCGGCAGTCTTTGATCGCGGCTTTCGGGTCATCACTGATAGCGTCAATCGCGTTGTAGGCCTGCTCGTCGACATATGAAAGCAACTGCTCCCGGTGCTCACGGGACCACGCCTGTTGCTCACCCGATTTTCGTCCCGTGTCTTCTGGCAGCGGTTCCTTGGCCCGAGTGCGCTGGGCTGGGTTCTCTGAGAGATGCCCTTCCCGAGATGCCCATCCGAGGAAGCCCGATACGTGCGCGTAGTAGTTCTTGATAGTGCCTTCAGCCCAGCCCTGGCGGGAGAGATATCGAGCGTACTCTCGAAGGTCAGCGACAGACAGCGCTTCGAAGGTCGCAGGAGAACCAGGTCGGTCAGAGAGGAATTCGAGGAATCGGTCGATCTCACGCTCCGCGTGTCGTCGATAGTTCCCACTCTCGCCGTCCCGCCCTTTTCCCTTGTCGAGCAGATAGTCCTCGACCACCGAGGAGATTGCGACGGCATCCGTCTCAGTGCCGTCGGAGCCTGTCTTCGGCTCGGATGGCATCAGTACGTCACTCCAGGAAGAGCGGTGTCCCAAGGTACTGGACCCGACAGAGGTGTTCGGGCGATTTGATGGGGTTTAGCCGGGGTTCTGGGCCGAGACATGGTGTTCGCGTTGGGGGAGGGCGGCCATATTGAAAAAAGTGCTTACGTTTATTGGAGTAAACGTAAGCACTTGAGCTCAAGTCTGTGTTGTCCATATTCGGGGGTTTAAAGGCTCATACACACGGTTTTAGGACTAGCCGACACACCATATACTGTATGCCGCTATACTATTTTTAGCTCGTTGGAAGTTGATTACTTCGGAGTTCGGGAGTACAGAGCCAACCCTGTGGATCATCCCTGGATCTGCTTTCCGTGCAGAGAAAGTACCGCCTCAGCCGGTCGCAGACCCTTTAGTAACAATCGTGAGCTGCTCGCTAGTGATATCTGCAAGACTGAGACGGTTCATAAAATCGCTGCAGTTGAGCGATTAGAGGAGACATCGGAGACAATCGATAATACCGCTGGCGAACTCTCGGAAGAAGCGACAGTGCTAGAGTTCGAAATTACACAAGAAACTGGACTGGTGTATCTTGAGTACCAGCCGTCGCCGTCAATGACGAGCATGTTCGATGTCCTCGCCGCATACTCACTCATCGTCGTGCCACCGATAGAGTACACAGACAACTATGGCAAGCGTGGCATTCGACTCACAGTGGCTGGCACCGAGTCCGCGATTACTGCTATCTCTGCAGAGGTGCCCCACGGAATCGAATTGCATCCCGAACAAGTCGGGGAATACGTCCCCGAACGGCCTGGGCTATCGGGCCTGTTGACTGATCGGCAACAGACCGTGTTCGAGGTTGCCGTCGAGGTCGGGTATTACGAAGTCCCACGGGAAACGACGCACGAACAGATCGCTACCGAAGTCTATCGGTCCCCGGCGACGATCTCTGAACAGCTCCAGCGCATCGAATCAAAATTCCTGCTCCAGTATCTCGGTGACTAAGTAGATTTTATATATACTCCAAGAATACTCGGGATTAAAGCTACTAGCAACCGTCCTAAATTGGGAGTATGACTGCTACCGGTGACGCGATTCTCGTTGTCGGCGGATACGGGACCATCGGCCGCACGGTCTGTAATGAATTGGCCAATAGCGTGTCAGAAGAGGTTATTGCGGCTGGCCGTTCCCCCGAAAAGGCACATCGCTTCGCCGACACTATTGCAGGAGTGAATGCTCGTACGCTCGACGTGAACGAGGAGTCATTCGATGAGTCCCTCGCTGGCGTCGGAACGGTCGTCATGTGTCTCGATGCAGCGGACGCCACGTTCGCCAGATCTTGTTTCGAGCGCGGTATCGACTACGTCGACATCTCACCGGACGATTCACTTCTCCGAGACATCGAAACAGCCGATGGCATCGCCCGTAAGAACGGATCTACAGCTGTCCTCAGCGTGGGTCTGTCCCCAGGAATGACAAACCTGTTTGTTTCCGATGCGGCTGCCGAACTCGATACCGTCGACAGGGCCGACATCACGTTGCTCCTCGGTCTCGGCGAAGCATTCGGCCCGGATACGATCAAATGGACCGTCGAAGACGCGTTCGGGCGCTTTTCAGTGCAGAATTCCGAGCAATCAATTTCTGTGACTGGTCTCACGGAGCCGCGAATGGTCAGGATTCCGGAGTGGGGGCGACGGCGGGCGTATCGAGCGAATCTCGCGGATCAACAGGTGCTCGCCCGGACTACGGACATCCCCACGGTGGAAAGCCGACTCTGTTACGACTCTCGTGTTGTCACCCGCTACCTGGCAGCGTTACGTCGGACTGGGCTGTTCCAGCCGGTCGTGTCGATGCTCGGCGTCAACATTATCGTGAAACTGGCCGACACCCTTCCGGTTGGTTCCGACGAATCGGTCATCAAGACGGCGGTTCGCGGCTCGAAGAACGGTCGCCTCAGCCGCATCGAACAATGGGTTCGTGGGCCAGACCAGGCCCGCGCGACGGCACTCGTTGCAGTTCAAGTTACATCGGAACTGGTGGGATCGTCACAACCAGCGGGCGTCTTGCACATTCAGGAACTGTTCGACAGTTCGCCGTTCGTCGAGACGCTACTGGAGGGAAATTACGAAGTTGGCCGTACACAGCAGCAGGGTCGAGTATCCTGAGGTCACGGTTGAGGTAGCCCCACCAGAACAGGTCCTCGACCTGATAATCGAATTCGGTGGCGAGCTTCAGGGCTAGTTCAAAACTCGGGTCTACCGGTCACACTCTCACTGGGGCTTCAAACCAAACATATTGAGGCCCATCAGACCGAGTTTTAGTTTAGACTCATTCTAACTTTAGATGGGTCTAATTTATATGTTGGGCGAGGAATAAGCGTACATGGCTATGCTAAGGCTTGACCAGCGGAGGAGATCATGCCATCGATAGATTACAACAGCGCAGCGAAGGTCACAGAACGCCTCGAAGAGCGACTGGTCGAATCACTCACCGGTGAAACGAACGTCAGTCGCCGCACCGTCCTCGGCGGTCTCGGTGTTGCCGGGAGTGCAGCAGTTGGACTGGGGAGTTCCCGAGCAAGTGCCTCGTCCGGTCACGACGATGAAGACGAACACGGTAACTTCGGTGCGGTGGGCGAATATCGAGATTTGAATTTCGATCCGCATGAGTTTCTCACCGCGTTCAATACAGGAGAGAGTGGGCAGGATAACATTCCTCAACAGGTTTACGAAGAGGACGGCCGAACCGTACGGGAATTCGAGTTCACTGCCGTCGACACGACGATAACTATCGCGCCGGGCGTCGAGTTTCAAGCGTGGGCGTACAACGGCCAAGTGCCGGGTCCGACGATCCGCGCCGTCGAGGGCGACCTGATTCGCGTGGAGTTTACGAATCTCGGACGACACGCGCACACGATTCATCCACACCTGAAGAACCTCAACCCGCGAATGGACGGGATTCCCCAGAACGGCCCCGGCGTCCTTGATACGGGTGAATCCTTCACCTATGAGTGGATCGCCCAGCCCGCCGGTACGCACTTCTATCACTGCCACTCGCTCCCCCTGAAAGAGCACATCCATCGCGGACTCTACGGCACGATCATCGTTGATCCGGACCCCGACCGCGTCAGGGAAAACCCACGCGATTACGTCAATTACCCCGGTCCGATTACCGACGACTTCCGGGCGCAGCTCGTCGAAGAGGCAAAGAGCCGGAATCACGAGTACGCCGAAAACGACGCCGTGAACGAGATGGTGATGGTGATGAACTCGTTCGATACCAACTTCGACGGCGGAAACGAGGTCTACGCGGCGAACACACGGGCGTTCGGATATGGAGTCGGTGACACCGACGGACAGGGCAACTGGACGGCGGGTGAGACGAAACGCCCCATCCAAATCGACAAGAATGAACGCCAGCGCGTGTACCTCTCCAATGCGACGGAGTTCGATCTCATCAATTCGTTCCACACGCACTCGCAGTTCTTCGACTACTACGACCACGGGACAACGCTGACGCCGACGAGCAAAACCGTGGACACGATTATGCAGTGCCAAGCACAGCGCGGCATCATCGAGATGGACTACTCCAACCACGAGCCAGGACTGTACATGTTCCACGCCCACCAGTCCGAGTTCGCCGAACTCGGCTGGATGAGTTTCTTCGAGGTGGTCTAATATGACGGACAAGACACGAGATTCGACGACGGACGGTGGTGTACCAGCCGAGAACGAGAGCATACAACCGCTCGGGCTTCCGCGATGGGTCAGCGCGTTACTCCCGATCGTGTTGCTCGTGCTCGTCCTGGGCTTATTCGCGTTCACATCACCGCTCGCCGGTGTTCAGAGCGGCACCCCGCTCCCAGACGTGACGGTCACGCATACGACGCTTCCGAGCGACGAAACGGTCGTACTGCACGTGACGAACAACGGGCCCGAATCCGTGACGATATCACAGGTCCTCGTCGACGAAGCCTACTGGGATTTCCGGGTTGAAGGAGCTGGTGGTGACCAAACGCTCGCCCCGATGGAAAGCGCACAGATTGTGATCCCGTATCACTGGAATCCGGGATGGGATCTCGAAGTCGCTCTCGTACTGTCTGACGGGGCGACGTTCCATAACACGATCGTCGCTCCGAGTCAGTCACCCGGGTTTAGTCTCAGTCTGCTCGGAACGCTGGCAGTCATCGGGCTGTTCGTCGGCGTAATCCCGGTCGCCTTGGGGATGCTCTGGTTCCCCTACATCAAGACGATGAGCGATCGGTGGCTACACGCCGTGCTCATATTTGCGGCCGGCGTACTGGGCTTCTTGGCGTTTGACGCCGGGTTCGAGGCGTTCGAACTCGCCGAGCGGGTTCCAGGCGCGTACGAGGGTAACCTCTTGGTCGTCTTCGGAATCTTCGGCGCTCTTCTCCTCGTCCAGGCGATCAGCGCGTGGCGTGAGGGCCGCGTCGCCGCTGGTGATAGCCGGGCGAGCAGCGGCCTCTGGATCGCCTATCTGGTCGCGGTAGGAATCGGCCTGCACAACCTCGCGGAGGGGCTTGCTATCGGGAGTTCGTTTGCACTCGGACGTGTGTCACTCGGTGCATTCCTCGTAATCGGGTTCATGCTTCACAACGTGACGGAAGGTCCGGCTGTCGTTGCGCCGGTCGCCCGCGGGGAACGTCCGGCGCTCAAGCACTTCGCCGCGCTCGGCGTCATCGCCGGGGCACCCGTCATCCTCGGTGGCTGGATCGGCAGCCTCGCCTACTCACCGACGATCGGCGCCTTCTTCCTCGCGATCGGTGTTGGCGCTATCCTGCAGGTCAACTGGGAGATTGCGAGCATGGTTCGTGATGCAGGGGGTCGCGTGGCCAGTGCCACGAATCTGCTTGCATTTCTGCTCGGACTCGGCATTATGTACGTGACCGACCTTTTCGTGGCGCTCTAATAAGCACTACCCATTTCTGTTACAATGTCACTCGAAATCTACGATCGGCGAACGGTGTTACGACTCAGCACTGCCACCATGGCGACGCTCAGCACGGCTGGGTGTTTGGGTGGACAATCCTCGTCGGTACAGACCGTCACGATGCCCGGCGACCTCAAATTTGACCCGAAGACCGCGATGATCAAACCTGGTGGGTCGGTTACGTGGACGAACGAGAGTGAGATCGAGCACACGGTTACGGCGTATGAAGACGAGATTCCAGACGCGGCGGCGTACTTCGCAAGTGGTGGCTTCGAGTCAGAGCGTGCCGCGAGGAACCGGGTCTCCGAGGGGCTCATCGCTCCGGGAGAGAGCTACGAGCAAACGTTCGATCAGCCGGGAACGTACGGGTACTTCTGTATCCCACATGAGGGGTCTGGAATGGTCGGGACAGTGCGAGTGAGGTAAGCGGACAACCGACATTCAATTCTCCAAGCCGTCGTCGTCCCTATTACACATATGGTTGAGGCACTCACTCATACTATACTTATCTTCCGTGACGACGTACAAATGGTATGTTCATCGGACATTTTCTGGCTGCGTTCGCCATAGCGGCGAGTGTCGCCGTATGGCGGGGATGGCCAGAAGAGCGCGCGCTTGCGGTCGGGGCGGTGGCTGGCTCGTTCGCGACGCTCCCAGATATTGATATGCTGTACGCCGTAGTTGGGCTTGTCGGAAGCCTGGAAGGCGCCTTCGTAACCTCCGACGCGTTCTGGGCTATCGCAAACGAGATCCATCGCGGGGCCACCCACTCGCTGATCGTCGGTGTCTTCGCAGCAATCGGGTTTGCCGCTTGGCGCGCTCGCGATGGCTACAATTCTGGGGCCGGCACACTCGGTGGCCTCATCCTCGGCGGCCTGGTCCTCATCGTGACGGTCGTCGGCGGGATAGCTCCGGGCGCTGTGGTCGCCGTGTTCGTTCTTGCTGGAGTCGGGTTGGTTACATTTGCCGAGCGCGTCGGTCTCGGCCCGAGAGCCGTTCTCGGTGCTGGAGCCCTCGGGCTCTTATCGCACCCGTTCGGAGATGTGTTAGCCGGCCCGTCGCCGGCGTTATTCTATCCACTTCCTACCGAATCCGGTGTATTGAACGGCCAGATTATCCTCAACCCCGATCCGACACTACATCTTCTCACCGCCTTCTTCATTGAGCTCACGATTATTTGGATGGGACTCTTTGTCGTTGCACAACTGCGAGGATGGCGCCTCAAACAGCACATCAACCGGCGTGCAGCGCTCGGGGTTGCTTACGCAAGTGCGATTTTCGCGATTCCCGTACCGACTGTTGAGACAGCATCACCTTTCGTATTCACCGTCCTCACAGTCGGTTTTATCGGCACTCCGAGTCGTTCGGGTTGGCGAGAAGATAGATCGATTCAGCTGATCGATGCTGTTGCGACTGCGCTTGCTGCCATTACGCTCGCGGCCGCCGCGTACACCGTGACATATCTAGTGCTCCTCGGGTAGTCATACAGTCCCTTGAGAGATGGTCGATCCTGGTCGTGTGAAAATCAAGCTTGTTGTGAACCGGGATATATTAGACATGGAAAATCAACGTTTTCCATTCATTTTCTAGTTCTGACAGTCAAAACCGTGCTATCCAGAGATCAATCAGAGCTGGAAGTTGGAATTGTTAAGATTGTCGTCGCCAGACTATCTCTATCCCAGCCCACAGCAGGCAACTAGTGAGGAGGACCACGAGTTCGAGGACCTCCAGAAATCCCATCCAGACCGGTGTGATGTACATAAGACCATTCAAGTATTTCCCGGGAATGAGCTGTTTAGCAATGATAAGTAAACTATCACGCAAACTGCCTGTTCGTGAGTCAAGATTCGCTTGCGTCGCACTCGGCCCACCGGCACTCTCGTCTCCAGTCCCGAGACGTTCCGCCTCGTATGGGAAAGCGATATTGACGCTCCAAACCACCTCACCTTGTTTGTCAACTTCGAATACACGATTCCCGTTCGAATCTGTAATCAAAGTGTGACCGTTCGGGAGCCGGTCGGCGTCCCGTGGCCACTGCATCCGCGTGTCTCGCCACACCCACGACTGTTCCCAGCTGTCTCCCGTTCGTTGGTACTCAACGACACGGTTGTTCTCCGAATCTCCGACGAGGACTGCGGGACCGCCACGCTCAGTGGGGATGTAATCCGGATTGTGCTGTTCGTAGAGGATACTGTAGTTGTCCTCCTCGCCGAGCGTCCATCCTTCGATGAGACCACTCCGGTTGAGGAACACGACCCGGTCCTGGTTCCGGGCACTCACCATGAGCCGGCCATCCTCGAGCACTTCGATGTCATTGATATGTGTCCAATCCTCAGGGTATGGACCACCCGTTTCTCTGGGGAATGCGCTACTGGCGTTCCACGTCCACTCGGTCTGGCCGGAGGTGGTATTCACAACGAATACCCGGTCGAGGTAGATATCTGCGACGGCCAAGTGTGTCTCGTTGAGCCGGTCGGCATCGTGGTAGCGTGTTGCTTCCTTCCCGGGGGTGGTTTCGCTCCAGACGCGCGTTACCTCGCCGGTCGTCAAGTTGACGCGTTCGTATCCGTTGCGCGTGCAAGCGTCGGTCGAGCGAGCAGCCTCATATTCGTTCCAGACTTCCTCGTCAACCCGGCGCTGGACAAAATTAGTGGTGTTTGGACAGGCCGACGGCTCGAGGTGGTCTGCGAACATATACTCTACAGTGGTTCTCGTTTCAGGTACCGGATCGACGTCCCAGTACCGCGTATGTGAGTCGTTGTAGTAGAGGATACTTCCGTCCGGGTTGAATGCGACAAGTTCTGCTCGGGCACGAGGCCCGCTACTCGCTTCACCTCGCCACGAATTTGAATCAGTCGCGACGACAGTAATATTGTCGCGAGGTTCGACGGCCTGTTGCTGTGGGTTCGCAACCCCCTGGTTCGTGAGATGGCTCTCGAAGGTATCGTTGGTTGCGCCAAGCGTATATCCGTAGGCTAAACCAATACTGGATAAACCGATTATGATGATGAAGAATATACGGAGAAAAGACTTGGATGCCACAATAGATTCTCTGACCAGAGACTAGTTGGTTATGCGTGGGTTAAGATGGGTCTTAACTTTAGAGAATCGCACCGTAGAGCACTGCAAAGGCTGTGATTCTCTTTCTGGTCGATTCTCGGATACTGGAGTGGGGAAACCGGTGTCTGAATAGCACGGGTCGAAATTTCAGCACACCGAGCCATGTTCGATGAGTCAGCGTTCTCCCCACGTTTCACGCTCCAGTTCGCACACAAGTATATCGAGTGGCCAGTCTCAAATACAGGCCAAACCTCGTTTTGCGCCCCAGTGAATCGCCTCGGGATCAAGCCTCGGGGCATTCGCTTAACCGCTTGTAAATGTGCCTAGCGTGTCGATCCACGTCATTGTGAATCGGTTCGCTGCACGCCGCGACCTATTTGATAGGTGAAGGTGGACGTCAGGTGTCGTAGGACCGGTCGGGCTCGATCCGTGACAACCGCATCGCGTTCCCGGTGACGCCGAGGCTCATTCCCATGTCGCCGACGACGACAGCGACGGCGACGCTGACGAGCCCGATCGGCACACCGACGGCAAGCAACGCCTTCACGCCGAGGCTCGCCCAGATGTTCTGCCGGATCACACCGTTGGCGGTGTGTGACAGCTCGTAGAGGTACGGCAGTTTCCCGACGTCGTCGCCCATCAGCGCGATGTCGGCGGTCTCGAGTGCGGTGTCGGTGCCAGCTGCACCCATCGCGATGCCGACTTCCGCGGTGGCGAGCGCGGGCGCGTCGTTGATACCGTCGCCGACCATCGCCACCTCGCCGTACTCCGTCTGCAACTCCTCAACGGCGTCGACCTTCTCCTCTGGCAAAAGTTCGGCACGGTACTCGTCAACGCCGACCTCCTCGGCGATGGCCCGCGCGGTGCCCTCGTTGTCGCCGGTCAGCATCACGACGCGCTCGACACCAAGCTCCTGCAGGCGCTGGACGGCTCGCTTCGAGGCCGGGCGTACCTCGTCGGCGATGGCGATGGCACCCAACAACTCCGACTCCGTTCCGACGAGGACGACCGTCTTGCCTTCACGCTCCAGTGCAGCGAGCGTGCCCTCAGCGAACGCCCCATCGTCGGACTCGGCCGCCTCTTCCGCCACGACGCCACCGTCCGTCTCGCGGCGTGCCCGAGCCAGGTCGAAACCCAACTCCTCGAAGAGTGCGGGCTTGCCCGCGTAGTACGTCTCGCCGTCGATCTGCCCGCGGATACCCTTCCCGGTGAGGCTCTCGAAGGCATTCAGGTCGGGCAAATCGGCCAAACCCGCCTCGTCGGCGCGGGCAATGATCGCCGTGGCAATGGGATGCTCGCTGCGCCGCTCCAGCCCGGCAGCACGACTGAGCAGATCGTCTTCCGTGGTTCCGCCGATCGGGACGACGTCGGTGACGGCGAGTTCGCCCTTCGTGAGCGTCCCCGTCTTGTCGAGCGCGACGGCGTCGACTTCGCCCATCGCCTCGAGGTAGTTGCCGCCCTTGATCAGGACGCCGTTCTTTGCGGCACTGGTGATGCCCGACACCACGGATACCGGCGTCGAGATGACGAACGCGCACGGGCAGGCGATCACCAGCAAGGTGAGTCCGCGGATGAACCACGTCTGCCAGTCGCCGGCGAAGCTGAACCCGTACCCGGCCACGTCGACCGAGATGGGGTCGACGATGAGCAGGGGCGGGATGGCGGCGGTCAGGATTGCAAGCACGACCACGACTGGCGTGTAGTAGCCCGAGAAGCGGTCGACGAACTGCTCTTTGTCGGTCTTCTTCGTCTGTGCGCCCTGCACCATCTCGATGATGCGCGAGAGCGTCGAGTCGCCCGCCGTCGACGTGACTTCGACTTCGAGGTAGCCCTCCTCGTTGATGGCGCCGGCGTACACCTCGTCACCTACCGTCTTGTCGACGGGAACGCTCTCGCCGGTGATCGGCGACTGGTCGACCGCGCTCTCGCCGTCGGTGACCGTGCCGTCGAGCGGGATCTTGTCGCCGGGGCGGACGACCACGGTCTCACCCACCTCCACCTCGTCAGCGGGCACTGTGACTTCCTCGCCGTCGCGCACGACGGTCGCCTCGTCGGGCGACAGCTCCATCAGCTCGCGCAGGGAGTCCCGCGCCCTATCCATCGCGTAGTCTTCGAGCAGCTCGGCAATGCTGAATAGGACGGCCAGCGTCGCCGCCTCGACGAAATAACCGATGCCGGTCGCGGCGATTATCGCCGTCCCCATCAGCAGGTCGATGTCGAGACTCCGGTTCTTTGCGGAGTAGTACCCGCTGCGGACAACAGGGATGCCACTGGCGGCGACGGCACCGAGGAACAGGACGTCGGCGACATGAAGCGGGTAATCGAGGACGCTCGCCACCGCGACGTTCTGTGTCATTAGGAGAAACTCGAAGAGGAGGCCGAACGTGACGAGTGCCGCGCCGAACCACGTCTTCTTCGCGCGCGGACTCGTCCAGACCTCCGACGGCGGCGCGATGTCGACGCCGTCGCCCTCCTCCTCTTGCTCACCGTTATCGGAATCTGACCCTCCAACGACCTCATAGCCGGCGGACTCAATCGCGTTGACCACGTCGGCCTCACTGGTGCGATCTGGATTGTACGTGATGTTGGCCGTGCCGGTCGTTGGCTGGAGCGTGGCGTCGACGATGCCGTCGACGCGCTGGAGGCTCTTGTCGACCTTCTGGGCGCAGGACGGACAGTCCATCTCGGGAACGACGAGGCGAGCGGTCAGCTCCCGTCGCTGGCCGTCCCCGCTCGCGTCCCCCGCTGCGTTCGGATTCTCTGTCATTACCTCACTGTAGGGGCGTCAGTTCGATAAGCCTTAATTGGAATATTCCAAACCGAGAATCAGCGTGTTGCCGGGGTCTCTTCGGGCGACTGTTCGCCGGCGACGTGCTGCTTCGCCAAGTGTTCTTCCGCCCGACGGAGTCGGTAGGTGAGCGTCGACCGCGGCACGTCGAGATGCTCGGCCAACGTGCCGACATCGACCTCTCGGGGCGACTCGTAGTACCCGTGTTCGACGGCTGCTTGGAGTGCAGCCTCCTGCTCCGGCGACAGGACGCCATGCTTCTCGTCAGCTCCCCCCATCGACGCCGTCGTCTCCGCGGTTCGGAGCATCTCCATCTGAGCGCAGTCTCCGACGGCGACTTTGAGGGCGTCGAAGAACGCGGCCATGTCGCCCTCTCCGGAGTGGATGAGCCGCCACGTGTAGTGGCGGCCCTCGTGACGAGTCTCGAACAGCACGCCGTCACCGAGGTGGTCGCGGGCGATGTGGGGGACGGACGCGCAGGTGGGGGTTCGCTCCCAGTCGGAGTAGAGAACTAGCGTGTCGTCCGTGCTATCGAGGACGCGGGTGGTCTGGGTTGCACTGCAATCCTCGGTAGCCAAACAGTCGGCGTAGTAGTCGCTGGTGAGAAAGGCATCCTCGATGGCGTCGAGTGCGTCCGGGCTGCCGCTGGCGTGGTCGACTCGCCAGAGCTGCTCGGCAGTAGCGTGCAGCGAGAGCGAGCGGACGCGGGCGTCGGGATGGTCGGCGAGGGCGTCCGCGACCCTGTTACACCCCGGCTCGTATTCGAGGGCGAAGACGAGTTCGCGCATACTCACACGTAAAGGGTGGCTGGATATAACACGTCGGCTCGGAGCTTCCATCGTACTGGTTAGAGTCAGATCACGTCGTCGGGGTCGTGTACCTCCTGCATTCGTTGGGCCTCGGCGGCGTACTGCTCCTGCAGATCGGCATCGTTGACCGAACCGAGATTGTCCGGCTCGGTATCGACGGCAGCCGTCGTGTCGCGGACGTCGGTGAAGGAAGTGAGCGCCCGCTCCTTGCGGTAGTACTGTTCGCCGTCTGGGGTCGCATAGGTGAGGATGATAAGGTTCTGCTCGTCGTCGGAATACGTCCGCTCGACGAGCCAGACGCGGACACCGTTCGAATGGGAATCGCCGGGCATAGCTGCTTGTTCACTCTCGGGTCGGAAATGGGTAGTGTTGGAAGTGTAGCTAGAGTTGACTCGTTTACGGTGAAGTCTATGATATCTGTCGCATCTGTGACTCATTCCTCCTGTCCCGAATACGAACCATTGGTCTATACTGACAGTTGTGAGGTGGCTATCAATGGAAACTTACGCCTGTCTTCTTAATATTTCAGCACATGAGTGAGCTCTAAGACGTCTTCACCGGTGCTAGTCCGGTCTTTGCACTTCGTCGGGTATCAGTGTTCGATATCCTGACTGGTCTGCCGGAGGCAAACGATTCGTTCGATCCGTCTCCGTACCGGTCTTGGTTGTCCTCGGGGTAGTGACCGCTCTGGGAATCATGATTCACTAATGATTCAAATCAATCTATGACACGACTCTCGAAACAGTGGGTTCAGCACAATCAAGTCGGTATCTACTTCGTTGCCGTCTTACTAGCGATCGGAGTCGGCCTCGGACTTCCAAGCGCGAGCTCTCTCTTGGAACCGTTCATCAATCCCGTGTTGGCTGTCCTGTTGTACGTCACGTTCCTCGAGATACCGTTTGTCCAAATCCGGCGGGCCTTCCGGAACGCCCGGTTCATGGCGGCTGCGCTCGGGATAAACTTCGTGGTCGTGCCGGTCGTCGTATTTGGCCTCACGCAGTTCCTGCCACAGGAGCCGGTGATTCTCGTTGGCGCGTTTATGGTGTTGTTGACGCCGTGTATCGACTACGTCATTACGTTCACCGAACTTGCCGGCGGTGACGCCGAACAGATTACTGCCGCGACTCCGGCGCTGATGCTCATCCAGTTGTTGTTGCTCCCGCTGTATCTCTGGCTGTTCATGGGCCAGCAGGTGGCCGAATTCATCGAGGCAGGGCCGTTCATCGAGGCGTTCGTCGTCATCATCGCGCTGCCACTGACGCTCGCATGGGCGACCGAATACTGGGCGGAGCGCTCCAGCCGCGGCGCACAGTGGCAGGACACGATGGGGTGGTTGCCGGTCCCGATGATGGGGGTGACGCTGTTCGTCGTGATCGCCTCTCAGCTGCCTCGCGTGCAGGATTCGATCGGACAGATCGCGTCGGTCGTCCCCGTCTACGTGGCGTTCTTGGTCATTATGCCGCTGCTCGGTCGATTCGTGGCGGGCGTGCTCGGGATGGAGACTGGCGAGAGCCGGGCGCTCGTGTTCACCTCTGTCACCCGGAACTCGCTGGTCATTCTGCCGCTGGCGCTCGCGCTACCGTCCGGGTATGCGCTCGCACCAGCGGTTGTCGTTACCCAGACACTCGTTGAACTGACGGGTATGGTCGTCCTCACGCGAGTCGTCCCGGCGTGGTTGGTGCCGGCGACCCCTCTTTTGACGGGGTAACCAATCCGACTTTCCGGCATTCGATGATTGAACCAGAAACTCCCTTTATTTTGAGTGAGTTGTTATACTTGTGAACCACGGCTCTCTCTATCAGGAGAGATTCACAGCCAATCGGGAGAGAGTAGTTCCATCCAGTTGCTCAAACATACGCACAAAGTGGACTACGCATCTAAAAAATCAGATACAGTCGTCGAATTTAGCGGCCTTCACGAAATATATCGGTAACTGTCGGTTAGAAATAGTTCTTCCAAGAAAGAAGAAAATGCCAAATTCACAGAACACAAATACAGCTGTAGTTTACACGGAACAATGACCAAACGTGGTATCTCCAGACGGGAATTTGCAAAGAGCGCCGTGGCAATAGGTGGAACAGCCGCACTCTCAGCCTGCCTGGACCGGTTCGGTGCCCCGGACATCCCATCGGGAACGGACCCGTCAACCCTACCGGCCAGACAACACGCTTGGGACCAGTTCTCGGCAACTGATGACGCCGGCAACACGCGGCTCGCCAGTCACCATGTGCTCCTACTCCTGGACTACAATGACGACGGGACACCCACTGAGAGCGACCGGACGCAGGTCAGTGACGCCCTACAGTCCTTGGAGCGGGCTGTGGGTTGGGAGACCGAGGGGCTCATGTTCACACTGGGCTACAGCCCGGCCTACTTCGACCGGTTTGACACAGACCTCTCGGGAGTGGACCTCCCGGAGCCGGAGGCACTCGCGGAGTTCGAGGACCCCGAACTGGACACGCCTGACGCCCTTTTGCATCTTGCAAGCGATCACGAGAGCGTTGTTTTGGAGGCCGAAGAGGCTCTGAAGGGGAACCGGGACATGATTAATGACCATGAGATGGCAACCTCTTTCGACGGAATCCTCAGCCAGTCCGACCGTCGGACGGGCTTCGTCGGGGCCGGACTTCCCGCGGAGAATCAGGAGGTCGAGGGTATCCCCGACTCCCAACCGGTCCCAGACGACGCCCCGCTGTTCATGGGATTTAAATCCGGCTTCGACGGGAATCAAGCAAGCGAGGACCGGGTGACTATCGACGAGGGGGGATTTACAGGAGGGGCGACCCAGCATCTTTCCCGCATTCGTCTACACCTACAGCAGTGGTATGAGCAGGACAGCCGCGACCAGCGCGTCTCGAAGATGTTCTGTCCAGCTCACGCCGAAGAGGGCCGTGTCGAGGGTGTCGGGGAGAATCTGGGCACCGACAGCGGTATCGAGGACTGTGCCGAGAATGTGGTCGAGTCCAGTCGAAGCGAGGGAGTGGTGGGACACTCACAAAAGCTCTCGAGGGCTCGGGAAGATGAAAGTCCCCGTCTGCTACGGCGTGATTTTGACTCAACAGATGGTGGAGAAGCCGGTGTCCATTTTCTCTCACTGCAAGAATCCATTGCGGATTTCGTCGAGACAAAAGCGATGATGAACGGGACAGAAGTGGCTAAAGAGTCTGCAGTTGGTCAGGAAGTTAACAACGGGATTCTGCAGTACATGACGGTTGAGCGGCGAGGAAATTACCTTCTCCCACCCCGAGACCTACGGGCGCTCCCACCGGCCAATCCCAGCTGAGAGGGTTCCTGCGCCCGATCGAGAATGACCTCTGTGTTGTTGGAGAATAGTCGCGACCTACTCGAGTCAGAATGAAAGGGTTGGTGTTGTCATAAATGCGGTTTCGTATCCCTCGTGGCGGGATACCTGCGGTGGCGCGACAGTGTCGACAGTAATTGATAGGGAGTCTGTTGTCGCGGGAACGGTTGCACCGTAGTGATACCCGAGATCAGGATGAATGGCCGCTGAAAGAGTATCGTCGTACACTGTCTCACCGTTGGCCTCAACGACGCCGTCAAGCGACATCATTGGTAATGGAATCCGGTTATATGGTGTCCGAACCGATATCGCCAGATAGGACTCGTCTTCACCGAGGAACCCAGCGTCACTGAGCCACGACGCCACGTAAACTTCGTCGCTACCACTTGCAGTCCCTATTAATTGTCCGGGGAGCGAGTCAGCTGTCTGGAGCTGGGAAGTGGGAATCTTTTCCATGTTCATCAGGTCCAGCGCTGCACGGTTCCCCTGCCGCTCGGGAAATTGTTCGAACGTAAGATCTTCAAGTACCGATTGTTCAAAGTCAAACTGCACACTCATTTCACCCGATTGTCCAAAACGTTCGGAAAATGAACCCAGGCGGCGCTCGTTCATCCCACTTACCGTGACAGTAATTTCATATGTTCCATCTCCGCTGAGTTGGTAATTGTCTCCATAATGAAAACCCATGTTTTGGGCAATCATAGGCCACGGGGGCTTTTCTGCCACTGTCTCTCCATCTTGTGCGATGTTAATCGAGAGCCCAGCCGAGACAGGGAGAACAAGGTTTGTTTCGGGGTCCCAGACGGTGGCCATCAGATGCATACTGTCAGCGTCCTGTATCGTGACCTGTTCAGCGTTGGTACCAGTTACGGTCCAAAAGCGATGAGGGAACGAGTATGTCAGGCCAACCATATAGTCACCTGCCTCTGCCATGCCGGCCATTTCCATACCTTCTCGGTGTGTTGGAAGGTAGGTACCGTCGGGTCGGTTCTCGACAAGCGGCGGAGAGCGTGTAGATTGATTCTGCAACGATCCACAGCCGGCGAGTATCGATACACCGGTCAGCCCAGCACCGGCAAGGAATCGGCGACGGTTCATACCAGTTAATAAATGGGCTCCAGTAAACAGATTCTGGTATGTCAGTCGAAACGGTTATTTTCATTTTCTTTAGTAATTATTGGTAAGTTAGTCATTTATTTAGCCTTTGTCCTGAAATAAACCATAAGATAGCTTTTTACAGATATAAAAATAGATAAACAAAACGCACTACCATCTACTGTTAGCGGCCCGCGTATCTGGATGTGTCGGACTGACTTTGCTCCTCTGAGTGTTGTATCCACGCCTTCTCACCTCACAACTGGCTGGGAGATTATCCACAGCGAAAGCACAGTGTACCCAATCATCAACACGAGCAGCGGCAGATGTCCTTTGCGAGCCGCCGACAGCGAGCGGTAGCGCTCGACAGCGACGGTATGAGCGGCGACGACAGCGATTACGTGCCCTACGACGATGAGGAACACTTGTGAGCCCCAGAATACGGGTATCGAGAGCCAACCCAGTGGTTCGAGCGACTAGACACTGTCACCCATGGAGTTCGCGCTCAGTTCGACGATACGGGCGGTACTCCGAATCACGTAGGGATAGTTGTGGGCGATGTCGTACGCGGCTGCAATCGGAAGTACCGTGGGAGCGAACGCCCGCGCGGCGCCGACCCATGCCAATTGGCCCCCATCAGTTGTAACGGCACTGTCAGTCTGGTCAGCGACGCCGATGGAATCGCCGACGAGCACGGTCAGGACAAACGCACCGGTGAACACCAGCAACCCGACGACGTAGAGCAATACCTCCATCGTCGACCCAATCCCGAACAGGTCACGGGCACTGAACAGCAACGACTGATACTGACGCGTGTTGGTGAAACCGTCGAAGCTCACGGTGTAGACGGCAGCGACGATGAACACTACCACAGCAGGACCGGCGACGGGCGAGGTACAACCGCGCCAGGGGGGCCGAAACGAGATCTCAATCGCCTCCCCGGAACGTGCAGCCGACACACCGGCGACGCGACCGAACAATCGGTAGAGGACGCCCAACGGGTCGGCACGGTCGAACCACACCGGGCCGAACAGCACGGCACCGCCGACCATGGCGAGGGCGTATACGGCGAGCAGGACGGTTGTCAGTGCCGGCGACTGCGGGACGACCGTCAGGTTCTCCAGGATGCCGATGAGGACGACGAATCCGGCCACCCCAGGCCACGAACCGAGCCACGAGGGGTAGCTGCCGAGAAGGGCGAGTTCGTCATCTTCGAGCCAGCAGAGACCTCGGTAGAGTGCGCGCCACGGGGAGAGCACCCGCCAGGGGGAGCCGATGAGAATCGCGACCAGTCCAAGCCCGCGAAACCAGACCGACCAGGTGAACACCGTCGCGAAGTTCTCCGCGGCGACTTGCCGGCCGAGAAACCCGATGACAACTGCGTTGAGGACCCCGGCGAAGAACACACTCGTGGCAACCCGGCTCACCCACCGGACTGTTCGAGCGTCTAGCGTCGCCACGGTGTACGTTCCAACGTTGGCCGCAGAGCGGTCGGTCACGGCGAGCCAGATGCCAGTGAGTGCAACCGTCCCACCCGCACCTGCAAACAGCAGCGACAACGGCAGCGGCGCGTCGAACCGCGTACCGCCGACGTTGTGGGCACTGGCGACGCCCGGGACGAGGACGAAGAGCAGCACGGTGAGGAGACTGGTTAGAGCGCCTCGACCAGGACGGTGTCGTGCCATTATCCGACGGTAGGCGATGTCCACCAAAAAACCTCCATGGTACGGTTCTCGAATCGGTCAGAGCGAAAGGCAGGCATTTCACGCAGCAGGGCTATGAACGGATATGCGACGTCGGACGGCTCTGGGTCTGGTCGTGGTGTTCGTGGCGCTCGCTGCGCTCGTTGGCGTCGGGTTAGGGCTCGCAGGCGGCGGTGAGCTCACGGAGCAGTGGGTGAGTGACACGCCCCGGGACAACAGGGTCAATCACCACGCCGTTGGTGTCGGACCCGACGGAGAGGTTATCATCGCTCCGGTGGCGGAAGTCCCGAACAGCGACACGCCCATCACGAATACATCCTGTGCGCTCGTCCGACTTGACCCGGGGGACGGCTCAACGATGTGGCGAACAGGTGTCCCGGCCGATGCCTGTTTCACGCACGCCCTGACCGAACCGGCCATCGAGGACGTCGATAGCGACGGTACGCTCGAAGTCATCGTCTCTTCGACAGAGGACGCTGTCGTCGCCTACAGCGCGACCAACGGCTCTGAGGAGTGGCGAGTGTCACTACCGACGTACGGCTATGGCCGTCCAACAGTGGCGAACGTCACCCCGGCTGCCGGGAGGGAAATCGTAACGAGCGACATCGAGGGGAACGTCGCAGTCGTCCGTGGAAACGGAACTGTCGTGTGGCGCGTCGCGCTGAATGACACGCGCTGGTCCCGGGCAAGCGTCTGGGAAGAACCTGTCGTGGAGGATGTCGACGGAGATGGGACGCTGGAGGTGTTCCTCGGGACGAGCAGAGGCCCTGTCCTCCTCAGTGCTGATGGGGGAGTCGAGTGGCAGCGGAACGGCTCCGCGACAACCATTGCCAGCGCGCAGGTCGACGACGACCCGGCAGTCGAACTGTTCACCACTGGCACGTCGGAGCTGAGAGCATACGATGGTGAAACCGGAGATACCGAGTGGAGTCGAGATCTCACGAACACACGAATCAAGACGGCGACCGACGGGGACGGCGACGGAACCCCTGAACTCTACGTCGGCCAATCCGGCCGATTCCTCGCACTCGATGCAGCGACGGGCGAAACCGAATGGTCGACGACGGTCTCGGACAGCGACGATGCGACTGCGACAGCCCCAGTGACAGGTGACGTCGATGGCGACGACCAGCAGGAAGTCGTCGGCGTATTGAACACAGGACGGGTTGCCGTCCTTGATGCCGACTCTGGGTCAGAACTCGCGGTCTACGAGCGCGACGTCCCCGTCTGGACGTTCCCGACGGTCCGCGATATCGACGGCGACGGCGCTGCTGAGATACTAGTTCGGTATGGAGATGGCCGAGTGGTCAGCCTCGACTATTCGTCGTCGGGCCTGATTCGTTGATTGGACCAGAACCACCATACAGCGAAGCTCTGTCTGATTATTTGTAGGATGCCAAAGCGACAAACAACCCCTGACCCGAAACAACTGACAGAGAGTACTCCGACCCGACGGTGGCTCCTCAAAGGCGCGGCCGGAGTGGCGGCGGGGACAGCATTCGGCCCAGCTACCAGCGGCCCACTTCCCGACCGAACTCGATATTGATATCTAATCTAACAATTCAAATAAAAAATCGTCTCTTGTGTTAAGATTGGGTATTTGATTCGGGCTTATATTTGAAAAGAGATGTTAGTCATTACTCGGCTGTCGTCATCAGGACCGTATTCTCATGAGGAGATCGTTGCTTCCTTTGTTTTATTGCTATCAGTTAGCGTTGGCTATTCTTCGTCTTCACCACCATCAGTAACAGCTGTCTCCAGTTTACGGTCGAACCAAGTCCATTCCTTGTTGAGCATGCCGTCACGTTCGAGGTTCCACGGGTCGCCGTTCTCAATTTTCTGCCCTTCTAGCCAGGACTGCACGAGGTTCCAGACAAAGATGAGTTGCCCGACAAGCAGAATGAATGCACCGACCGTGGCAAGTTGTTGGAACGTAGTAACCTGTGCTAGCGGTGCAATGGCACCATCGAACGCGTAGGTGGCGTACCGGCGTGGCATTCCTAAGTAGCCAAGTGCCAGCATTGCGAAGAACGTAATATTGGTTCCGATCATCGAGAGCCAGAAGTGGGCTTTCCCAAGCTTCCGCTGGTACATCCGCCCTGTAAAGATTGGAAACCAGTAGTAGATTCCTGCAAACACCGCAAAGCCAATAGCACCCATGACAATGTAGTGGAAGTGCCCAACAACATAGTAAGTGTCGTGCAGCACCAAATCAACCGGGATGGCGGCGAGGAAGACACCGGTAACGCCACCGATAATGAAGTTTGAGACGAAACCAACACAAAATAACATTGGGGTGGTTAGGCGCAGGCGGCCGTTCCACATTGTTGTGATCCAGTTGAATGTCTTCACTGCGCTCGGTATCGCGATTGCGAGTGAGACTGCCATGAAAGAGGCCCGTAGTCGCGGATCCATCCCTGTTGAGAACATGTGGTGGGCCCAGACACCAAATGAAAGGACGCCGATGGCGAGCGTGGAGTAGACAACGAATTTGAATCCGAATAGTTTACGACCCGAGAACTTCGGCAGGATAAGACTCACGAGCCCCATCGGCGGTAACACGAGGATGTACACCTCGGGGTGACCGAAAAACCAGAACAAGTGTTGCCACAGCAGTGGGCCGCCGCCCTCCACGGTGAAGAACGTCGTTGAGAGATTACGATCGAGCAATAGCATGATAATGGCGCTGCCCAGCAGGGGGAAGGCAAAGAGGATGAGTGCCGACTGGGTGAGGATGGTCCACGAGAAGATGTCGAGGTTCGCCCAGTTGATATCGTCACCCCGCTCAGTAAAGATGGTCGCGATAAAATTAATCGCACCCATTGTCGCCGCGACTCCAGATAGGTGGAGTCCCAGTAGCATGAAGTCCACCCCAGGATTCTGTTGTTCAACCGACAGCGGTGCGTACATCGTCCAGGCGGTCTGTGCCGGCTCTATCATGTTCTCAGTGACCGGTGCCAGGAAGAATCCCGCCCAGATAAGTAGCGCGGCAGGCGGGAGCAACCAGAACGCGATGGCGTTGATACGCGGGAACGCCATGTCGTCGGCCCCAATGAGCAGGGGAACGAAGTAGTTCGCGAAGGCTGCGATGATGGGTGTTCCGAACAGGAATAACATCGTGATGCCGTGACTCGTCAAGATAGAGTTGTAAGCGCTTGTCCCCAGAATCGCCCCACCTGGGGTGATTAGTTGGACGCGGATGAGCATCGCCATGATACCCCCGACGGCAAAGGCGATGACTCCGTATAGCCCGTACAGCAGTCCGATATCCTTATGATCCACAGTTGTCAGCCACCGGATGATACCAGCGGGTTTCTCGCGGTTAACGATAGGAGCGTTTTCATCGGTTGCGGCCCCACCCCCAGCTAGCGGTGTGTACGACCGCCAATTTTCAACACGCATCAGAAGGGCCATAATGCTGACAAGAAGCACAGCCATCACTCCTGTGAGTACCAAGTCTCCTACTGCCATAATGAGTTCTCAGGACTGGAACATAATGAAAGAGGCGGTGGGCTCGTTACTCATGGGAAAGTGGGCATATTCAGTACCCCGCAAATCGTCTTCGGCTAACTGCTTCTGACGGGTCTGTTCACTCCGCAACGGTAGCTGGACTTGGAGTTAACGCGTATTCCTAGCCGACGTTACCCCAAAGCTGTCGTGTCGGCGGCTGTCCGCCGCCGACTCCGACAGAGTTGCCACTGCTTGAAGCCCGTCCTGGCCGTGATTACCGCTCGAACCGGCCGTCGGGAGGACGGTTCGCTGGAACCGACCGCCGAACGGAGAGAGCGTTCCACGCTGCGCGGGTGACCATACGAATGAATTCCTCGAATGGCCACCACCAGAGGCGACGCCTGCCTCGGCGGGGCGTCGCCTGTGTTGTTTGGTCACACTTCCGCAAGCAGACCTCTCAACTAACGGGCTTTGCGAGGTACTAGTATTTGTTTTGCATCTCTATAATCGCAGAGAAGAGCACATCGCGGACATTCGTGGGGAGTTACAATGCTTGGAAGCTGAGAAGAACCTGCTGTGTTAGCTCGTCGCTCAGTGTTAGACTGACATATAGGAGGGTGAAAAGCGTCGCGTTGTAGAGGCCGTGTATCAGTGATGGGACAACGATGTTGTCGGTGTACTCATAGGCGACTCCGAACACCGTTGTGGTCCCAAAAAGAATGCTCACAACAACCAAGTTACCCAGTAGCGAGCCACCCACAAGGGCAACAAAGTGTAACGCTGCAAAAAAAAGCGAGGGAATGATAATGCCGGGTACACGGCTGAACCGCTCACGGATACGTCCTTGGACGACACCACGGAAAAGAAGCTCCTCACCCGGGCCTATGAATAAAATCGACGCGGGAATTAACAGTAGAAGCACTTCGGGATTGGAGCGGCCAAGCTCTGCGGCAGCATTGCTCCCCGTCTGAATCTCTTGGCCGCGGATGTTCTGAATTGCAGTCATAATGATGCCCGAAAACATAACCCAGCCGATGGCCGCAACGTAGCCTGCGAACACCATACCAACTTGGCGTAGCGACGGAACAGCGACTGGGATATAAAACGGCTGTCCATCCCCTGCGATGTTGAAGAGTGACCGGACGCGGGGTGTGATGACTGGTCGCAGCTTGTAGTAACTCAGAGCCACCCCAGCACAGCCGATGCCTTGAATAAAAATGAGGCTGAGAACGAGAAATCCAAATCCAGACAATGAGATGTCCGTAGCCAAACGGATACCCGTGGTCGCCAGCACAAGTAATACAAAGCCGAGTAAGAGACCCCCGGCCCCGAGCCCGAATGCGGCGACCACTGCGATAGCTGACTGCAGTCGAGGCCGCTCGCGTGGCGTGGTTGCCATACGTTAGATAGCGATGACGCCCTGATAACAGTTATCTCCTAAGCTCATCTATTCCCCAACCGTGACAGTCAAATGATATCCACGCACGGATTAGAAAATAATCTTAGTCATTTGGGGGAAATCTGCTATCCTGAAGCGAAGCAAAATATAGATCGAAGGATTTCAATAGTTCTCCGTTGCGATTAAGTCTGTCTTGTTGACTGGGCCATGTCCGAGAGAAACTGATTCAGGGGTTTGGAAGCTATCCACCGAGACTATGTGTGTTTAACGAAGCCCTTAGAAATAAACCTAATACGCTCTTGCGTAGGAGATTGTTGATACTGTTGAGCCGTAGCTGTGGAGTCGAAGAGGACAAGGGCACCGCCAGCGGTGCCCGACACGAATGATTCCGCTAGATGTGTTCGGGTCGGAATCGGTCGCAGCGGGCCTGCTGGAACAGGTTCGCTGGCGTGACGGTGTTACCTGTCCCCGCTGCCGTTCTGACCGGACGGTCAGAAATGGCAGCTACAGAGAGTTTCAACGGTATCTCTGTAAGAATTGCGACCGCACGTTCAACGACAAGACTGGCACAATCTTCGCTCATTCGAAGGTTGCGCTTCGGCGGTGGCTGTTCTCAATTTATGCGTTTCTCCGGTTTAACACCAGTCTTCGCCAACTACAGTGCGAAATCGAGGTAATACACAAAACGATGTACCGGCGCATCAAGCGCTTCGCCAGAGCTCTCGATGCGCCTTCCCTCGATCTCGTCGGCCCGGTCGAAATCGACGAAGTGTACGTCTCTGCCGGGAAGAAAGGCCGCGAGCGCGACCGGGAGTCGCGCTCTCATGGCCTGTCCACGCGTGGGCGTGGTTCGTATAGCAGCGATAAGCCACCGATCTTCATCATCGCCGACCGTGGTACCGGACAACGGTACGTGATTCCCTCGAAAACCGCAGACGAATCGACGATTCGACTCCTGCTGGCTCGGCCAGCAGGAGTCACTCACCGTCTGTACCGACGGCTTTCGAGCGTACGAACCGCTCGAAGACGACGACGCATTCGACCGCGAACACGTCGTCCACCGCGACGGAGAATACGCTGACGACGAAGTTCACGTCAACACCTGCGAGAGCCACGCGTCGCAGGCGACGGTGGCTCTCGCCCCACCGAGGAATCTCCAAAGACAAGTTAACACAGTATCTCAGAGCGTTCCAACTACGCCGAGAGCTGTTTCGGAAACCCGGCCAAGACGCTCTCAAAAACGCTGTCCGAGCGACGCTGTGAAATCAGCAATGTGCTACGCATGAGCGAACCTAATAAAGCAGGAACCCGCAAATATCAGCTGTTCCCACCGCTCGTGTGTCGCGACTCACCGTACTTCAACTGGAAAAATGCGAAGATGAGCGGGATGATGACTGCAAGCCCAGCCCCGAAGCCGACGAAATGTGGCTGAATCGGGACGCCTGCATTGTGTGGCTCAATCTCAACGGCGCCACCACCTCCCAGTGACTGGGTCGGGTAGTCTGTACCAACGACAATGGATCCTTTCATCCCAAGCCCCTCGTGGGGGACACAGATGTAATTGTAAATTCCGTCAGACTCGAAAGTGTGTTCGTAATTGACACCGGAACTTGATACAGGGCTGCCCGAATCAAGTGGACCATCCCCATCTGACTTGACATTATGCCCACCACCATTTCCTGTCCACTCCCATTGGACCGTCGCACCGTTATCGACAATGACTGCAGGCGGGCCGAACCCGTAGGCACCGCCGTTTGCCTGAACACCGACATCGACCGTCACCGTGTCCTGTCCTGTCGCATCAACGGTACTCCCAGGACCATTAAAATTCCCGACTGGGTCGAGAAAACCCCCGAAATCCGGTGCCGTGTTGCCACCACCGGTAGCAGTCCCCTCTTCTTGAGCAGTAACCGAACCGGTTGCGACACTAAGCGTGGCCACGCCTGCTGTAGTGCCCCCAGCTGTCCGAACAAACTCTCGCCTGTTCATAATAGTGAATTTCATAACTGTACAAATATAAGCACACTGGATTACACTGACTATCACCAACCAGATTAACCGTCATTGCCGAGATTCCTTTCGCACAAGTCTTCTTCGGGTGCGATTTTAAGAAAGTATGTCTCTGGGGCGGTGTCAACGTTAGAGTACAGTAATTTCACGGTAATATCTATTCGACGTGTATCTATGCCTCCAGAAGGATACACAAGCGTCACGATTTCGGACGAGACAGCTGCCAAATTAGCCGAAATTGTGGTTGAACAGGAACTAGAAAGCATTGCTGAAGGGGTCGACTATGCAGCCGATGCAGCCCGAGACCCAGGGACCCTCTCAGAATCCGGACTAGACCGTCTTTTGCATCGAAAACTCACAGACCAAACATGGTTACAGTAACTTTACCGTAGACTCACGAGGTAGGCGGGTAGTGCTCGCCCGCCGCGTCGCAGCGTGGCGAGTACGCTCCATCGAACAATCCCTCAGAGTTCCGCAGCAGGAAGCTCACGAGGATGAACAACAACCAGACTGCCGGATCGGTCGTACTGGTCCACGCACGCGCTTCGCGCATCGATCGGAAGGCTGTCTCGATGGCTGACCGTTTCTGGTAGAGGGCTTCGACCTCTTTCGGCGTGCGATCGGTCGGCGGACGACCTGTGGTCCGGTCTTGGTGTCGTGTTGCCAGCATGTTGAGGTTTGTACATCAAGCACAGCAAGCGATTCCATATTGATCAATGTCGCCACTTTCAACGTCTGAACGCTGTTTCCGGAGCGTTGGCGGTAGTACGATGAAGGGATGCGGCAGTCGAAGAATGTGCAAGACAACGTGGACTCAGCTGGCGAACCCTCCGCTGGCGGGCTCGCCCGCCTGCTCCTCTAACGCTTGTTTGGCTAGACGCCGGCCCTGCTCAACGAAGTCGAGGATGTTGCCTTCAGTGGACAGAATCAATTTCTCGGCTTCGGCCTTTTACTCCGCGATATGAGCCGATAAGACTGCTATTGAACAGGGCAGAGTAAACACAGCGCGTATCGAGCAATCCGGACTGAGGCCCGGGGAGAGAGACGGATTAACGGCCAAGTTAATAAATTAGACCATTTTATTTATTAATAACAACTACATTAGCCGGCTTATATAGCAGCTGATTTAATAAGTCTGTAATAGCTAATCGCAGGTAATGACGTCACCTGACGAGGGATCCCACGATCGAAGTGGTGAACCATCAGATCACACTCACGAACACGGAGAAGACTCTCATGAGCATGGGGATACACATAACCACGATCATGACCATGCTCACGATAATTCCGAGCAGGTACACCATACAGGGGAAGATGGAGATAATGTTGCCTCATCGATAAATAAAGGAGACGTTGCACAGTTCAGCGTCCCGGAAATGGACTGCCCATCCTGTGCGGGGAAAGTGGAAAATAGCGTCCGGAAACTCGACGGCATCACGGGCGTTGATCCACAAGTGACGACAGGGACTCTCTCTGTCTCTTATGAAGGAGAGCGAACGTCGCCAGACGCGATTGCCGAACGCGTCGAAAAAGCTGGCTACACGGTCGAGAACCAGGGTGAAACGGCAGCGACGTTCACAGTTCCTGAAATGGACTGCCCATCCTGTGCAGGCAAAATCGAGAATGCTCTTGATGACCTCTCGGGACTCTCGAGTTACGAGACACAGCCAACGACTGGCAAGGTAGTTGTGACCTATGATGGCGACTCCGTCTCGCTACCACAGATTGTAGCGGCAATCGAGAGCGCTGGCTACGAGGTGACTGACTCGACGACGGACAACACAGACACCGAGAACGGGCCAGTCGATGAACGCGAGAGTGTCTGGAGAAGTTCGAGGGGGATCAAAACATGGATCAGCGGCGGGTTCGTCACTCTCGGACTCCTCATCGAATTCTTCCTCACCGGCCAGAACTTTCTCGTAGCCGAGATCGTCGGCCGGGAATTGCTTGTCGCCGACATCCTCTTCCTCGTTGCCGTTGGGGTCGCTGGCCAGGTCATCTTCCGCAACGGCTACTACTCCGCACTGAACCGCAACCTCGATATCGACCTGTTGATGAGTATCGCCATCAGTGGAGCCATCATTGCGAGTCTCGTCTTCGGCGAATCGCTGTACTTCGAGGCCGCCACGCTTGCCTTCCTGTTCAGCATCGCCGAACTCCTCGAACGCTATTCGATGGATCGTGCTCGGAATTCACTACAGGAATTGATGGATCTGTCGCCGGATGAGGCGACGATAAAACGAGACGGCGAAGAGGTGACGGTTCCCGTCGACGAAGTGGCTATCGGCGACGTCGTCGTCGTGCGTCCAGGCGAAAAAATCCCGATGGACGGAGACGTGCTTGATGGTGAAAGTGCCGTCAACCAGGCCCCCATTACCGGCGAGAGCGTGCCGGTCGACAAGACACCGGGGGACGAGGTGTACGCCGGCACGATCAACGAACAGGGGTATCTCGAGGTTGAGGTCACCTCTGAAGCGGGCGACAACACGCTGTCCCGTATCGTTCAAATGGTCGAAGACGCCCAGGCGAACAAAACCGAACGCGAGCAGTTCGTCGAGCGGTTCTCCTCATACTACACGCCGGCCGTCGTCGGTTTCGCGATCTTGGTGGCGGTGATCCCGCCTCTCCTATTCGGGGCGTCGTGGCCGACTTTCATTGTCTACGGGCTCACGCTGCTCGTGCTTGCGTGTCCGTGCGCGTTCGTCATCTCGACGCCCGTCTCGGTCGTCTCGGGGATCACGAGCGCCGCAAAGAACGGCGTCCTCATCAAGGGTGGGAACCACCTCGAAGCGATGGGGGCGGTCGAAGCGATCGCGATGGACAAGACCGGGACGATCACGAAAGGCGAACTCACAGTCACGGATGTCGTCTCGCTCAATGGAAACAGCGAGGAGGACGTCCTCCGATGTGCCCGAGGGCTGGAATCGCGGTCGGAACATCCCATCGGCGAGGCGATTGTTGAATTTGCTGACGAAAGCGACATCGGAACTCCAACAGTCGACAATTTCGATAGTATCACCGGGAAGGGTGTCGAGGCCGATCTTGACGGCGAGAAGCACTACGCGGGCAAGCCTGGGTTCTTCGACGAACTCGGCTTCGATCTCGCGCACGTCCACGCCACGACCGATGGCGGTGTCGTCACCACAAAGAGCCGTCAGATGTGCGAGCGTAATGACTGTCTCGACCTCCTTGAGGAGACGGTCCCCGAACTCCAGTCTGAGGGGAAGACCGTCGTCCTTGTCGGAACCGAGGACGAAATTGAGGGCATTATCGCTGTTGCCGATGAGATCCGACCCGCAGCGAAGCAGACGATCCAGCGACTTCACGACCTCGGTGTCGAGCAAATCATCATGCTCACCGGAGACAACGAACGGACTGCACGGGCAATCGCTACCGAGGTCGGCATCGACGAGTTCCGGGCCGAACTCCTGCCTGATGAGAAGGTCGAGGCAATCAAAGAACTCGACGAACAGTACGATGGTGTTGCGATGGTCGGCGACGGCGTCAACGATGCGCCAGCCCTCGCCACGGCGACTGTGGGCGTCGCGATGGGCGCAGCTGGAACGGATACCGCGCTTGAAACAGCGGATATCGCACTCATGAGCGACGATCTCTCGAAGCTACCGTACCTCTACGACCTCTCGCATGACGCAAACAGTGTGATCCGCCAGAATATCTGGACGAGTCTCGGTGCCAAGGGTCTGCTTGCACTGGGGGTTCCCTTTGGCTTCGTTCCAATTTGGGCAGCGGTCCTCATTGGTGACGCCGGTATGACAACAGCCGTCACCGGGAACGCGATGCGGCTCTCTCGAATTACGCCAGACATAAATACCGAAACCAACGGTTCGGAGAAGTAAGATGGATCCAGAGAACGAAGGAAGCGCAACATCCCATATGGAGGCAGACCAGCAAAAAAACCCGTTCGGACTTTCGTCCCCGAAGTTTGTCGTCCTCGTTGTGCTCGTTGGGATCATCGGGCCCGGTCTATTGGTATATACCCTCGAACAGACGAACCTGCCTGCCGTAGCTGATCTCGTTTGGATCCTCGGTTATGGCACGACCACTGTTGTCGTTTGGTTCATTTGGCTTCGCCCGCTGGACCTCGTTGGACCCTCCGCCCATGATATATCGCTTACCGAGGAATCGGAACAGTCCGAAACTAGAACAGACAATCACAAAGATGGGTCTGAAACCGCAAATGCAGTTGAGGCGCCAGTACAGGATCCATCAATGACAGAAGGCAATACGTCCCAGGAATCCAACTGCGAAAATCCTGAAACCTCAAAGTCGAGATAGTTCAAATCACAACCTGGTTCTAGAACTCTGTCTCTTACCCATAATCTCGCGCTCAAGAAAAAATCAGTCCAAACGAGAGTGACCAGCGACCTACTCAAGCAGTTCAGGTCACTGTAGTTCCTGCCAGACCCGCTCCGATCTTGCGTCTATAGTCATCGTGAGTTTTGTTATCATTCATTTGTGCCTGATAGCGAGTTCTGAAGAATTAGTGTTCGCTTGGGAGCCTGTCCAAGCCGACAGCGCGCTGTTCAAGACAGGAGCAGCACCTCACAAAGCATCGCCAGTTGACCTGAGTTGAGTCACCTGTTTTGTTGGGATGAGTCATCGATAGTGGTCATAGAACACTAATCGAAGGCCGAGCTGCCGCTGTCGGCGGCGATCAGCCGCCGACGCGGCAGCGTTGCCACTCACAAGGCAGTGTCCTCGGTCGGTGATTACCGATGGAACCGGTCGTCCGGTAGCCGGTTTACGAGGACGGCCCGACGCACCGCGAAAGCCGTCCACGCTGCCCGACACAGCATATTGATGAACTCCTCGAACGACCATTTCCAGAGGCGACGCCCGCCTCGGCGGGGCGTCGCCAGTTTTGGACACACTTCAGCAAGCAGACCTCTCAACTAACCGGCTTTGTGAAGTACTGAGGATCGGGGCTGCAAGGACGACTAGTTCTATTTGGTCGCATGTACTTCAAATACCGCCGCTTTGCGTTGATCGAGAAGAACGACGGCTACTTTGTGAGTCGGCTGAAGCAGAACACACCGGTGATAGCGGCGGAATTACGGGAATGGCGCGGCGTCATTCCCTTGGAAGGCAAACAGATACACGACATGATCAATGATCTCTCGCGGAAGTACATAGATGTAGAGGTGGAAGCGGAGTTAAAGCGTGGACAGTATGAAGGAACGCGATCGCTGGACACGAAGTGATTCCACGTCGTCGGCGTCCTCGTTGCGGACGCCGACGACTACCACCTCTACTTAACGAATCTGCCGAGAGAGGAGTTCCTGCCGCCAGATCTAGCGACATTGTACCGGTGACGATGGGAAGTAGAAACACTGTTCTGTGAGCTGAAGACACAGTATAAACCGGACGAATTCGACACAAGCAACTGTGGTGTCGTGGAAATCTTGCTGTATGCGGCGTTGCTATCACTGCTGGTGAGTCATGAGTTGTTGGACCTAGTCACCGAACAGGCCGACGATGAGATCGTGTTTCAGCCGGAAGGCTGGGCGGCGACCTTCCAGCTGCACGCCTAACTCCTTCTCCACGATTTCGGAGAGTACCTTGGCTACTCGCCACCGCAATTGCTGGCGCGGCTGATCAAGGAGGCTCAGAAGATTCATCAGCAACGACCGATACTCTAAGAGACACTCGCTTCCGCTACAAAACCGAGGTGTAAGTCTTAACTAAAGACGAATGCCTAGGATTAGTAACTCGGAGTCGTGGCCGGGTGCAGAAAGGTTCGTTCGTGCAGTTCGAAGCGCTGTCTCTTACCCACAAATCGAGTCGCTTCCGAGACCGGTGAACACGACTGAAAATCCTGGTATCTGCAGATTCAACATCGTTATAGAGCGGTTTTGCCAATCTCATTTACCGCCTTCAGTAACTCTCCACCATCGGTATCACCGACCGAATCGCTTCTCATCTCGATCTTCCGATCACAGTTCCCGCTTGAAAGCGACTGAAACGTCCGTTTGGGACTCGGCGAACTTATGGATAAGAGACAGCCCTGAAGGGCGGGGCTTTCTCCTTGATTCTCCGTAACACCGCTTGACTTCTTGATGAGCACCAATCTATGCCGTGCTGTTACAACAGGGCTGCTGTAACGCTATCCCTGGTTGGAACGCTATCGAGTCATCCAGGCGCTCCAGTACTGAATAGTGTCGAGTACAGGAGCCACACGTTCAAAACGACGATGAGTCCAATAATAACCGCGAGCCCATAGGTCGTCCTCGTCTTATTCGTGAAACTCCCCATAATGTCCTCTTGATAGGTGAACCAGAGCAAGGGGATGAGGACGAACGGGAGTTCAAAGCTCAGTGCAACTTGGGAGGCCACAAGGACACTCGTCGGATCGAAGCCCGCCAGCACGATGGCGAGGCTCGGGACGAGCGTCACGGAGCGACGGACCCAGACATTCACGTTGAGGTCCAGAAATCCATCCATGACGGTCTGCCCGGCCATAGTTGCGACCAGTGATGATGACAGTCCGGCCGCGATGAGCGCGATGCCGAAGGCGAAACTCGCATTCGTGCCAAAGACTCCTTGGAGTGTGACATACGCCTCGGTGAGTGTTTCAATACCTGTCCCTTGAAGCGATGCAGCCGCGACAATAAGCATAGCAGCATTCACGAACATCGCGCCGAACAGTGCAAGCGTCGTGTCGATGCTTTCCAGTCGGAAGTGACGCCGATGAACAGCTTCCGTATCCCCGTTAGCTTCGATTTGGTGTTGTCGACGATCCTGGACAAGTGTCGGATGCAGATACACGCTGTGAGGCATAACCGTCGCACCGAGAATCCCGATCGCAATAAACAGCGCACTCGAGCTCGGGATCGACGGTGCTAGCCCGGCAGCGATTTCCCCGGCAGCCGGTTGCGCAAGTGCCATCTGAAAGACGAATGCAAGCGAGATCACCCCGACGAGTGCCATGATCGTGAACTCGATCCACCGAAAGCCACGTCGATAGGCCGTGCGAATGCCGAGCAGGGCGAACGAACTTATTCCGGCGAGGACCGCCCCTGCTGCTAGAGGGAGTTGGAAAACTAAGCTAAACCCGATCGCAGCACCGATGATCTCGGCCATATCGGTGGCGATCATCGCAAGTTCGGCGGCGGCCCAGAGCGGCCAGACCAGAGGTTTGGGCAACCGTTCCCGACAGAGTTGCGCGACGCCTTTCCCCGTTGCGATTCCGAGTTTGGCAGCGGTAATCTGAATCCCAATAGCCATCAGACTCGCAAGGACGATCACCCAGAGCAGGGCTGTCCCAAACTTCGCGCCGCCGGAGATATTTGTCGCCCAGTTCCCGGGATCCATATACGCGACACTTATGAGGAATCCCGGCCCGACATAGTACAGGAGTTCTCGCAGTGACGGGCGACCTGTTGGGCCCGTCTCACCACCTGAGTTTGGAGTCACAATCTCTCTGAAAGGAAGCTAGGTGTGGTTAATAAAATATCCACCGAATCAAATTTTAGATTTAGCCTAGTCTAATCCACTTGGGACATCGGTCACGGAACCGACGTTGACGCTTCGTCGGTTTGCTGGGCCCAAATAGAACGAGCAACGCTAGTCGGCAGGGAGACGGTCGTCTCGCAGGAGTGAGGTTGAACACTGATCATTCCGATGGGAGTGATCTCTTTGATGGTAACGCGCGTTCCGGGTTTGATTCCATTTGCCTCGAGATATCGGAGAATCTCGGGATCCTGATTCCGAACTCGCTGGATAATGACTGTTTCGTCGACGCTAAAGTCGATAAGTGCTGTCCCGGAGGGGTCTTCAACAGGATCCAAGTCGGTACTCGGAATCGGATCGCCATGGGGATCGACTTGCGGCTCGTCAAGCCGGGTGGCGAGTCGGTCGATAAACGTCTCGCTGACGTGATGTTCCAGCCGGTCGGCCTCATCGTGAACTTCGCTCCAGTCGTAGCCAAGCTCTTCAGTGAGATAGGCTTCAAGTAAGCGGTGATGACGAATCACTTCCAGTGCGACGGATTCGCCTGTTGGGGTGACTTCGACGCCCTGATAAGCTTCATGATTGACCAAGTTTTTCTCGGCCAGTTTCTTCAGCATGCTCGTCACGGTCGGCGGCTTGACGTCCAGCTGCGTAGCGATGTCCGATGTTTTGACGTTCCCATCGGCTGCCGCCTGGAGGACATAGATCGCTTTGAGATAGTCTTCCATGACGGCACTCAACATCATGGATAAGTAAATTAGAACCGCCTAATTCTTATATTTGTCTGCAGAGGATCCATTCCTACTACGATACTCACGTGGACCACCCTGGGCCACCCCCCTGAGACCCGACCAATGTTCAGGACATCTGATCTGTCTCCGAAGCCGTCCCAATCGCAGGGGCGGGCAGTACACTGGTCACATGAGTGAGGGCAAACAGAATCACGCCGAAAAGGATCAGATAGCTACCCCGACGGAGATCAGGAACGCGAACATTCGGAAGGGGGGTTCATTTCTGGATATACAGCGAGTACATGATGACCGCGAGGCCAAGGGCGACAAATAGGCTGTTGGTGAGCACGCCGAGGGCCAATCCGACAGAAAAGAACTGATTAGCCACGCCAGTCAGGATTGCCCCGAGTGTAATAATACCGAATCCGACACCAAGGACGCGTAGCGAATGTTCTCCAGTCCGTTGGTAGGCTTTAAACGCGATGTAGGTAATCCCGCTACCGAGAAGCAGGATTACGAACTTGACGACTGCAAAGGCCATGTTGACGCCATTCATACTTCGTCCCCCATCATCGACCAGATATCTGCAAGCCGTTCGTCGGTAGATTGGGGCGGCCGATCGACATTCACTGAAAACGTACCTGTGTCGTCCATAGAGATCGTGACGTCCTCAAACGAGCGTTCGTAGTAGGTAACCCGTCCACCTCCAGGATTGATCGTCTCTTGTTCTCGAACGAGGGAAGCGGAACTGAGGAGTTCTAATTTTCGATACAGCGTCGACTTGGGGATGTCACATGCGTCGAGGAGCTCGTTCGCAGTCATTGGTTCGATAGTTTCCCGGAGAATAGTCCGACATGCGGGATCATCCAGCGCATCGAGGACATCCTGCAGACCTGGAGGGTCCTCGGAAGACACTGAATTATCTCCCATTATTCGAGAATACGTGTTCGTCGGGAAATGGAGTCCGATTATGGACGAGAGGGTCCATCGGCACCCCGTATTCATTACTGATCCGGGCTGGGGAGTGATGATGGCTGGTCCATCCAATGAGGGTAAACATAGTGACACAGTTATGAAACGTTATGATTCCTGCTGAGTTTCGAGTCGTTGTTCGCCGGCGTCGGTCATCTCGTAGAGACCCCTCCCGCGCGGAACAATACAGCCCTCATTGTGGAGATGAGCACACCCTTGGTCGATAGTAATCGGGTGCCCATCGACGATATTAGTGATCTCCACCACATGGCAAGGTGACTCGTCAACGAGCACACCCAATACTTCGATCTCGGTCTGTATTGAGAACTCGGTCATAGTAGATAACGTGTCATTGGTATATCCGTAGCTGTATTTCGCCCGCAAAGACCGGCCGGTCAGTCATGCTGCGCGTACACCTCGAGAAGCTCTTGGTATCGATTCCGGATCGTGACTTGACTGACGTGGGCGACCTCACTCACCGTCTCCTGTGTGAGCTGCTCGTTCGTGAGGTGGGTCGCAGCATACAGCGCGGCAGCCGCCAACCCGGCTGGACTTTTCCCACTGTGGACGGCATTATCTGTAGCTACCTCAAGCAGTTCTCGAGAGCGCCGTTCTGCTTCGTCGCTCACGTCAAGCGATGACGCAAATTGTGGGATATATTGCATAGGATCCTCCGGCTCGATCTCTAGCCCAAGTTCTCGGGACAGATATCGGTACGCTCGCTGGATCCGGATTTTCTCGACACGGCTGACATCGGCGAACTCCGTCAGCGGCCGTGGCATTCCATGCTGTCGAGCAGCCGCGTACAACGACGCCGTCGACATCCCCTCGATCGAGCGACCAGGGAGCAGGTTCTGCTCTACAGCACGCCGGTACAGCACGCCTGCAGTTTCCCGAACAGATTCCGGAAGTCCCAGAGCGGAAGCCATGCGGCTGATCTCCCCGAGCGCTTGCTTGAGATTCCGCTCGTGGGCATCCTTCGTCCGGAACCGCTCGTCCCACGTCCGGAGGCGTTGTAATTGAGCACGTTTGCGACCGGAGACAGCCTGTCCGTAGGCATCCTTGTCCTGCCAGCCAATCGTCGTACTCAGGCCCTTATCGTGCATCAGCTGCGTCGTCGGGGCACCGACCCGACTCTTTTCATCGCGTTCGTCCGACGTGAATGCACGCCATTCCGGGCCGTGGTCGATTGGATCATCTTCAAAAACCAACCCACAGCTTTCGCAGGTCGCTTCACCGCTGTCGCTGTTCCGGGTAATATGGCCCTGACACTCGGGACAGGTGTTGTCGTTAGCAGACTTCACGTCACGGTCGCGTTCATCTATTGACCGTGCCTGAGTATGTTCTTGAGACATCATACTATCGGCTTATAGGGGTTTCCCTACAAACCGTGGGTCTTCTTACCAGTGCCGTGGGACGGCTCCACAATGAATAGCTGGCGGTGTCCCACTAGCTGGGAATCTGGCCAAACACTTTGTCTCCAAGACATCAACTCATCATACCGCGAGTCAGCGTCCATTCCCAATATTATGTCTCAAGCCCGACTCCGCTGGGACGACATGCGAACTACGATTTCACAGATTCCGGTCGAGTACAGGCATATCGCCGGCTTCACGCTACTAGTGACGTACATCGTAATGCTTCTCGGCGCCTACACCAGTGCAATCGGTGCTGGACTTTCCTGTCCTGATTGGCCGACCTGCTACGGGACGTGGGTCCCCTTCCTCCAACCCGAAATCATTACTAACTCGCCATACTCTGCACTCCAAATCTTCGCAGAGTGGGCTCACCGTGGACTGGCGATGACGGCCGGGGTTCTGATCATCGCTACGACTTTGGGAGCGTGGGTGACACACCGGAATACTCCGATTGTCAAATGGTCGGCCACGGCTGCTCTTGTCCTGCTTCCGTTACAGGTTATCCTGGGAGGACTGACCGTCACCGAAAATCTCCAACCGATCATCGTGACGACTCATCTCGGCATGGCAATTCTTATTCTCCTCTGTCTCCTGACGACCTTCCTCGTCGCATATCTCCGCCGCTAATGACAACCTGAGAATGAAAAATACCTCAGAGAGCGACAATTCAGCTCACTATGAGAGCAGAACACGAAGCCTATGCATTTGCCACCTGGAGTAGTGATCACGAATGAGTGCCCATACCTGCCCCATCTGTACAGATCAATTCGAAACATCTGGAGCAGCGCGTGACCACACATGGAACGTTCACAGCGCCTGCCATTATTGTGGTGAACAACTCGGTGACGAGACTGACGAGCAGCTCTACAGACATTGGCTCGCCGCTCATCCCGACGACCTCTCACGTGTGGACTACAAACGGGCGGACGCAGCCGTCGATTCACGCACGTTCTCAGAGCGGCTCTCCGAGGGAGGTGTCGGAGCTGCTGTCGGAGGACTGACCCGCCGACAGCTTCTCCTCGCCGGCGGTGGTGCCGCCACTGCCGGTCTCGTGATCGGCGCCACCGCTCTCTCTAACAATACGAGTACTGAACCGGAGGGCGGTGCGAATGCTGGAGGTGATACGGGCGCCGTCGCCACTGCCCCGATTCCCGACTCGCCTAGCGAATCCCGGTATGCGACGATGGGGTCTGCTGATGCCGATGTCACGGTCACATACTTCGGGAGCTGGAAGTGTCCGTACTGCGCCCAGTTCAGTACGGAGATGCTTTCACAACTCGTGACGGACTACGTGGAACCAGGAACGATCGCGCTCAAGTTCCGCAATCTCGCATATATCGGTGGCGACCCATTTCTGGGCCCCGATGCACCCGCAGCCGGCCAAGCCGGGTTAGCTGTCTGGAACACCGAGCCAGCCTCGTACTGGGCGTTCCACGAATACGTGTTCCGGAATCAGCCACCCGAGAGCGACCAGTGGGCGACCGCCGAGAGACTGGTCGAGTTTGCTCAGGCCGCAGGCGTCTCCGAGACGGCGTCGATCCGCACGGCGATCCAAGAAAACCAGTACGACGACGTGCTGCGGGCGACTGACAGGGCTGCGAGCGATACCGGTGTCGACGCCACACCCACGCTCCTCATCGATGGCACGACGGTCAATCCACTCGGAAACGAAGAGCGAACAAGACAGTTGATCGAAGATGCAGCTGGATCAAACTGAGTCATGGATGTCCGACGGACGATTCTGGCTTGCAGGCGGAGCAGGTGTCGCGGCAGTTGCGACTCTCGGAAGTCTCTGGTTCAGTCTCGGCCTCGGTCTCGTTCCGTGTACCCTCTGCTGGTATCAACGTATCCTCATGTATCCGCTTGTCGTCGTTCTTGGCGTTGCCGCTCTCGAGAGCCACAACACAATCTGGCGAACAGTCGTGCCACTATCCGTGGTGGGAGCTTCAATCGCGGGATATCACTCCGTACTCCAAGCAACGACGGCCTCATGCACCTTTGCTGGCCCCTGTGCAGTCGTCCAGTGGCAGGCTCCGGTACTCGGACTTACGATTCCGAATCTCTCACTGATCGCGTTCGTGCTCGTTACAATTACAGTCCTCGCTGGATCGAACCTCGTTGAACCTGAACGTCAGCTATGAATAAAATCACTACCGCGGGATGTCTTGGAATGAACAGCGCCGGAATCGACCTATCGAAGCCAGCTTGTAGGGTGGAGCCCTACGCTCACATCTGATTAATGTCGTCGATATCTCGCTTCCGTTCTGTCGCCTCGGCGATTGGTCTCACATATGGGTCATACGTCGCGGGGGCTATCGTAATCCTTGCCGTCGCGACGGTCGTCGGGTTGTTCGGAGTCGACCTCGCGTCACGTCCAGCCCTCAGGCTAGTTGTGAGTACGTTCTTCCTCCAAGGAGTGACGTTTGGGGGCATCGCTGTCCTCTATCTCAAAGGCCGTGATCTCGGATTTGGATTCGTTCCAGTTCGTCTCCCTGACAAGCGTGATGGGGCGGTGATTGTCGGGGGGAGTATAGCGATCCTTGGGTTGCTCTTTGTGGCGTCCTCAGTAATCACGGCCCTCGGTCTGAACTCGGCTCAGAATCAGATCGTCGAGGTCGGGCGACAAAATCCGAGTGTGTTCCTTCTTCTGATTCCGCTTCAATTCCTGTTGGTCGGTCCAGGAGAAGAACTGTTGTTCCGGGGGCTCGTCCAAGGTACCCTCCGTGAAAGTCTCCATCCGGCCCGTGCAATCGTCCTGGCAAGCGCTCTGTTTGCATCGATCCATCTCTTCTCGTTGTCAGGGGAAGGCAAACTGGTGTACATCGGTATCGCATTCGTCCTGGCTCTAGTACTGGGAGTAGCGTACGAGTACACGGACAATCTCGCAGTACCAGCTGTGATTCACGGGACGTATAACGCGGTGCAGTTCGCAGGAGTATATCTGTCGTCCACGGGCGGACTCTGAAAATCTGACCACTTTGTCGCCCCAATTTTGAACTCCTAACAACGAACAAGTGTAGGTAAAAAGCCGCCATCTCCATTCACCTTTTGCCGAACATATCCACGCGTTGTCCCGTGAATTGGGACACCGCAGTCGCCCTATATTTAGGCCAACCAAACTGCCGAGTGTATCATGACTACACGTTTCGGCGCACCCGGAACCGGACTGTCCCGGCGTGAGTTTCTCGCGGCAACTGGCGCGACTGGTCTCGCTTCGTTAGCAGGCTGTTCTGCGGGCGGAACCAACGAGCCAGCAGCAACGAGCGGTACCCCCACGCAGGCACAAACTGACTCGCCTGATCTCCCCTACACCAGCCCTCCAACAGTCGTCAACGTCGACGAGCAGGGCGGCGAAGTGACGATGCAGACTCAGCAGGCCCGACACGCCGTCCACCCGCTCGATACAATGGGTGGGCCCGTCGAATTCCCACGCGTCTGGGCGTTCCAGGCCGACGACAACGACCCCAGCGTCCCCGGCCCAATTCTCAGAACGACCGAGGGTAACGCGATGGAGGTGACACTCGACAACACCGATGGTCGACGTCCCCACACGATTCACTTCCACGGGGTTCGCAAGACGTGGGAGAACGATGGCGTCCCAACGACGACCGGCATTCAGGTCCCGCCAGGGGAGACACATACCTACGAAATTCCCGCTAACGTCCCTGGGACGCATTTCTACCATTGTCACTTCCAGACCCACCGGCATATCGACATGGGCATGTACGGGGTCTACCGAGTCGATCCCGAAGGCTACGAACCGGCGGACCGCGAATACTTCATGACGATCAAGGACTGGGATTCACGGGTTCCACGGAAGTGGGCCGGTGAGGCGGACTTCACCTACAATTCGGCAAGTCGAAACCCGGACGTGTTTACCGTCAATGGGAAGAGCGCTCCCCGGACGCTGCACCCCGAAGAAGGGTCGCCGATCATCGTCGACGAGGGCGACTCAGTTCGTATCCACCTCGTCAACGGTGGGTACATGTCGCACCCGATGCACATCCATAACCACCGCTTCCAGCGCGTCGAAAAGGACGGCGGGACGATTCCGGAGGCTGCCCGACACGACATGGACGTCACGAACGTTGCCCCTGCTGAACGACACACAATCGAATTTACTGCCGATGCAGACCCCGGCATCTACCTGATGCACTGCCATAAGGTCAACCACGTCATGAACGGCACGTTCTATCCTGGTGGGATGCTCACCGGCGTGGTCTATCGGTCCGTCATGGATACGGACATCTTCAACCAGCTTATGGAGTACGCCGGCTACACCGCGTAGAGACGTTCTATACGACAACCAGGACTGGATCTAACTGAACGATAGTGGTTAACCGCCCCTGGTGGACTCCTGTTGGTTCGACACCGTCCCGCTGAAACAGCCGTCGGTAGGACTGCGAACCGGTCATCGAAATAAATCTGAATCAGCACCAGCTGGGGGCTAGCATGGACCGAAACCCAGCGAATTTCGCCGACTGGGTCGGCCTGTTACGGACTGGCGCGGAACTCGCCGTGTTTCATTCCGAAGAAGAACGCGATGACTGAGAAGACGATCATTGAGGGCAGAACCATCATGAAGACTGTCGAGGAGGTCATCACGGTCGTGAGCGCAATCGCCGCGACGGCGACAATTACGACAAGGGGAGCCACCGAGCGCACAAAGTCGAATTCCATATGTACTGTTGTGACCGGATAGACAAAACCGTTAATAAAGTAGATTTGCTGAAAACCGGCAGTAATCGGCTGCCATATGGATGCTCTATATCAGCGGCATGTATTTGCCAATCCTGCTAGAGTCTACCGACTTCAACAGATTCCGTAAGCCGCAAGCCCTCGGGAAAATCCTTGCTGGGGATTAGTTTCTAACCCCATCGTTGGGCGCGGTGGCTGGTATCCTCGCTAGAACACGTACCCCATTCCGGAGCGAGGCGTCAGTCCAAACGGATCCAAGGGCATGACAAACCCCGAAACAAGCCAACAAGCAAGTGCTTCTTTCGGATGAATTCGCTGTACATCACGGGGATCCTTAGCATATCGCCTCGCCGTAGATAACGACTGAGTAGGAGGTGAAACGGGGGACTACTCATATTGGGAGATAATCTCCAAGATATCGACAAACGTCGCCAATACCGGATAATCAACCTCCAGACCCTCATAGAGATACGAGCAGAGGTCAGTGTGGGCATCCACGTCTGCCGACCGATCGATTCGATGAGCGTGGATTTCCTCCTGCCGTTGCTGGATCCAACTCTTACATTCATCATTCAACGTGTTGAGCGTGTCGTATCGGTCGGTCAGCTCAGTATCTGAGATCCCTTGTAATTCCGTAGAATCAAGTTCTACTATCGCCTCTCGAATCTCTTGAACTGTAGATTGCACGTCTTTGAGCGTAGTGAATTCATCCTGGAGAGTCTCCAGAAAGACCCGGCGGTTGTCAAAACACTGCTGTGCGGCCTCGAGGAGTCGTTGTTTGATGACTGGTGAGAACGTAGTCGCTTCCGAGATTAGAACCAACACATCGACCCCGAATTCGGCACTGAGGCTCGCCTCGAACGAATCACCGTACACGTCGCCGTAGTGGTCGACCGCCATCACAGTATCATGATACCACGGCTCGATCGTATCACGGATCGACTTCTCTTCGGATATAAAGTTCTGCTTCACTCCAACAACGGACCGTTCGAACCGAGGAGTCTGTGTTTCGACGGTCTGAATACGCTGGCGAAACCGTTTGAAAGCTTGACACTCGCGTTCGACCTCGCGTCGTTCTCGCCGAACGCTATCGAGGGCAGCATCCGTGTATGTCGGCCACGAGCCTTGTGCGAGCGTCATCGACAGCGTATGTCTCCATACTGTCGGTCCGAAGCACAGTTAATGTCGGCCATATGGTGTACAAGCGATTCCGGAGCGCACAGCTCGCAGTATACGCGGCCGCCTATCCGGAGAATGAGCTGTACGAGACGCTGCCTTGATCGACGATGGTCTGGCTTTCGGGAACGTCTCCGTCCGGCGGCATACTCCCCTCCGCGGGACCGCCTGGTTCGCCGACGACGATCCGACCAACCATCCCCAGGGACTTGTGCGGGATACAAAAATAATCGTACGTGCCCGTGGTCTCGAACGTATGCTCGAACGTTGCCCCCTGTTCACTCAGGATTTCGCTATTGAACGTTTCTGCTCCCTCGGGAATCCGCGTCACCTCTGCTGAACTCGTTCCTTGTTTGTAGGCAGTTGCCGAGTGACTCCCACTCTGAATTTCGAACGTGACTGTCTCCCCGGAGTCGATGAACAGACCGAGGGGGTCGAAATAATACTCGCTCCCTTCAGTAACCATCATGACGGTATTTGAGCCACCGGACCCACCAGCTGTCTCCTGCGTTTCAGTCGTGGTTGGCTCACCGCCACCATCTCCGTTCCCTGAACTACTACATCCTGCGAGACTGGTTACGCCACCTGTAGCGAGAAACCCGGCTGTCTTGAGTATCCGTCGACGCTCCATGTCTCGCTTATCAAAGGCCCCAGCAAAAGGGGTTAACGCGGATTCCCAATACATAGGACACCGCCCTCATTTGACGTACCGAAATCGCAAAGTCGGAGTGATGGCATTCTGTCCGACAGCGGTCCATTTTTCACCCAATCTGCGAATCATCGTTCAGACCAAAAGAGACATCTGTCGAGGTGAGACTGGTGGTTGATCCCGTTTTTGCGAGCCGTCTCCAGTTTCACTCACTACGATCGTCCATATCATCTTCCCGGTGATGAGTATGGGTCTCGCCCGGTTTCTCATCTATTTCACGTGGAAAGATATCCGCATCAAGAAGCCAGTCTACGAGCAACTCCGACGGTTCTGGACGCGCATCTTCGCAGTGAGTTTCGTCGTTGCACCGTAACGGGACTCGTCCTCGAGTTCGAATTCGGGACGAACTTTGCAGCGTTCTCGACAACAGCCGGAGAGCTGTTCGGTGGTCCACTCGCTCTCGAAGGGATGATGGCGTTCATGCTCAAAGCGACGTTCCTCGGGATCTTCATCTTCGGCCGCGAACGTGTTTCGGACCGTCTATACTTTCTGTCGAGTATTGCCGCCGGACTCGGAACCTGGCTCTCGGCCGTCTGGATCCTCATCGCGAACTCGTGTATGCAGACGCCGCGTGGGTTCGAAATCGTCGTGGAGAACGGTCAGCGAATTGTGAAGCTTACCGACCCGCTCGCAGCCTATCTCAATCCGCGGTTCCCCTATATGTTCATCCATATGCAGAACGCGGCCGTCGAATCGGTCGCGCTCTTCATGGCCGGCGTCGCCGCCTACTACGTGTTCCGGCACCACGTCTGGGGCTACCCAATTGAACACATCAATGTCTGGGAGAAGACGCTCAAAATCGCGCTCGTTGTTCTCCTCATCACGGCTCCACTACAGGTGATTCAGGGCGATGAGTATGCCCGCCACGTCTCTGAAACCCAACCCCAGAAATTCGCCGCGATGGAAGCCCTCTGGGAAACAGACTCCTACGTCCCCGAGTATATTGTCGCGTTCCCCACGGACGTCAACGACCTGCTGAACCACGGACGAAAGAGGTATTTGGCATCGGCATCCCGGGGGGAGCATCCTGGCTCGCGAGTGGCGGAAACCCACAGGCGACAATACGTGGCCTCGAATCCTTCTCGACGAAAGCCCCACCAGTGGCGATCGTCTTCTGGGCGTTCCGAATCATGGTTGCGCTCGGCTTCTGGTTCATCCTGTTGGCCGTCTGGGGTGCCTATCGATGGTGGCGTGGGGAACTCTTCGTGGGGAACTCTTCGAGGACGACCGATTACACAAGGCTTTGATGGCCTCATCTCTCTTAGGGTTCCTCGCCGTGGAAGTCGGCTGGATCGTCACCGGGTACGTCCTGTTGCTGGGCCTCTACAGATACGTTGTCGGTCGTATCATCCGAGCGGGGCCGCCATCAAAAGACGAACTCACGCAGAGTGATGCTGCCCACGTTCAAGAGTCAGAGGTGATGTCCAGTGACTAACGTCGGAACGCTGGCTACGAAGCCGCTATTCGGATTACCGCTCGCCGAGCTCTGGTTCGCGCTGCTGTTTTTCATCTTCGGGATGTTCCTCTTTCTCGACGGCTTCGATTTCGGCGTAGGCGTCCTGTTTGCGACCCGTACCGATGAGCACGAGAAAGAACGGCTGTTGGCGGCTGCCGGGCCGTTCTGGGACGGGAACGAGGTCTGGCTCGTCGTCTTTGGTGGAGCACTATTCGCGGCGTTTCCGTCCGTCTACGCGAATCTCTTCAGCCGATACTATCTGTTGATGTTCGCGATTCTCGCCGCACTCGGTCTCCGAGGGCTCGCCCCCGAGATGTACGAGGAGCGTGAAGACGACCGCTGGCGGACACTCTGGGGCTACTCGTTCGTCATCGGGAGTACCGTGACGCCGTTTCTGCTGGGGCTGTTCGTGATGAACTGGCTGGTCGGAGCGACTGGGCTCATCACCCCAGTAGGGGTCCTCGGTGGTGTCACAGTCCTTGTCCTCACGATCGTCGGCCTCATAGGTGGACTCCTTAGGACAGCAGTTGGTGGGCCGCTCAGTCTGATCGCCTACCTCGTCACGACGCTTGTCTCGGTCGGCGTTCTTTCTTATAACGTGAATGAACCAATTGATCGCCACGTTATTTACAACTGAAGAATAAGACAATGTTGAGGTTAGCCAACTCCCGTTCCGCGAGGATACACACGATCGCCTTCAGGGGAGTAAACGAGTCGCGACCAGCTAATCGAGACTGTTCTAACTAATGATATTACCACTGGTCCCACCGTTCGTGCCTGTCTTGCTCGTTGCGATTCTTTCGCCATTGTTCTCCCGCCGGATAAGTCATGCTCTCGGCCTGGTCGCGACTGCTGTCGTTGTACCGTACGTATGGCTCCTCCCAGAGGGTGCACTTATATCTGGAAGTTTATTCGGCTTTTCGACCATTTTCCTGTACGTAGACTCATTCACTCGATTGATGGGCGGTATCTTCGCATTCATTGGCTCAATCGGCATTATCTATTCATATGCGAGTGATGCCGATACCGTTCAGACAGCATTTGCCCTCAGTTACGTTGGAACTAGCATTGGGGCCGTGTTCGCAGGTGATTGGTTGACGCTTATTTTCTTTGTGGAGTTAATGTCGGTTGGAAGTACGCTACTTGTATGGCATTACGGCGGCCGGGCGGTTCGAGCGGGCTTCCGGTATGCACTCTGGCATGGAATCGGTGGGAGCCTGTTACTGGCAGCGATCGCTTGGCAATACGCAACTGTTAATTCGTTTTTGTTTACTGCGGCTGATGGCATCGTCGGCACTGTCCCTCAAGTGCTGGCTGTCGTGGGTGTCGGTACTATGGTCGGATTCATTGGCCTCCACACGTGGCTCCCTGACACATATCCTAAGCCCCACATCGCTGCGAGCGTTTTTCTCTGTGTTTATACGACGAAAACGGGAGTCTATGTGATGTACCGAATTTTTCCGGACGGCCAGTTCGCAGTTGCCTATATGGGTGGCGGAATGGCCGTCTTCGGGGCTTTCATGGCTCTGATGCAGAGTGATATGCGACGGCTTCTCTCCTATCATATTCAATCACAGGTCGGGTATATGATAGCAGGGGTTGGAATTGGAACAACACTCGCCACCGCTGGTGCATTCGGTCACGTCTTCAATCACATCCTCTACAAGAGTCTCTTGTTTATGACCGTCGGCGTCGTAATTTATCGAACTGGCGAAGAAAGTCTGAAACGCGTCGGCGGGCTCGCGAGAAAGTTACCAGTAACGACGGTAGCCTTTTCTATCGCGGCACTTTCAATCGCAGGATTCCCGGGCTTTAACGGGTTCGTCAGCAAAGGGATGGTTCTATCAGCCGCCGAGTACGAGGAGATGGAGACTCTCTGGTGGTTATTGATACTGGGCGGCGTAGGAACATTCCTATCGTTTATCAAACTGGGCTATTATGTGTTTTTCCACGGCGACTACGAAGGGGAGATCTACGACGCAACCCGAGGACAGAAAGTTGCGATGGCGATAGTAGCAGGCCTGTGTGTGATCTTCGGAGTGTACCCCAGTGGATTGTTCAGTATCATCCCCTTTGGGTCAGAGATTCATTATGAAACATTCACCTTGGGTCATATCGGTGAGGGTCTTGAGCTTGCGATAGCAGGTATTCTTGGATTTGCTATCTTACGTCGGCCACTCAAGCGAATTGGCCGCATTCCAGATTTCGACGATATTTACAATCCCACCGTTTTCTTTGGGACCAAAGCAATAGTACATGGAGTCACCAACTCATTTGCTCGCATCGATCAATTTGTGGTGCATCTCACCACAGGGACTCGCTGGCTCCTTAATAATCCCGAGTTAGGAGTCAGACGGTTCACAGCTATTGTGAAACAATCAAAAGTCGCTGAGCCTCAGGACAAAGATATAACACCAGGTACTTTTCGAGCAGGTATTGGCCAATCAATTGCCATTATTCTATTAGTCCTTGCAGTTATGTTGTTTGTATTGCTATTCAGTTAACGTTGAATAGGGTGATACGATTGTCTGTGAGTGCATAGATGAATTTGCCTCCCATAGCGGCGAATACCTTCCGGAGTTACAGTCGACAGTGTTAATCTGTTCCACGGATGAGCTTCCGAGTGCCCCGTTGGTGTAGCTCGGCCAATCATCTCGGCATCTCACGCCGAGGACCGAGGTTCAAATCCTCGACGGAGCATCCCTGATCCGTTCCACTGCTCTACTCATAACCCTCACAGATGGCTACCGCACAACAAGGAACCGAGGGACACATTTTGACCCGTTTTACCGCCGCAGAGATCGGTACAATCACCAGCCCGTGTCTGATTGTTCTTGCCACCGCCACGGTCGTATACAGCTGGCCACCGGCTGTACTCGGATGGTTTGTATCCGGCTTACTCGGACTTCTTGTCGCAGTAGCTTCCGGCCGGACGTCAGCAATCAAGCCCAGTCTCATCAAATGGCCCCGGCCTGAGTCGAGAGGCGATTTAGCGGTGAATGCGATCGCATATAACGGCGTCCTGATTATTGGCACTGTCCTCGGGCAAATCGTGTGGACAGCAGCGAATAGTCTCCTACTCGCTGCAGGAGTTGGGGCCGTTCTTCCGGTCTGGTTCCTCAAGCACATACAGTTCCTCGTGTTTCTGGACGGCGAGTGAATTCACCGCGCCGGTCATACTTTCGGAAGAAGATATTTCCACACCCAGCATGAGCCAACGACAGTCAAATCCAGAATATGAGAGGTGAATCAGTCAGGTAGAAGTGGCTTCCTGTCCAAAACAAAATAATGTCACCAGAAGAGCGGCAACCACGTGGGGACCCCTCCCGTGGACAGACCTCTCGAATCGGGTCTGTTCGGCCACTCTCTATACTTCTCGCCGCGATTGGTACGCTCACTCAGGTTCCCGTCGCATCTGCCCACGGTACAACCGGAAGCGGTGGACTCTCGCAAGGACACGGTGTAATTATTGCTTTCGTTGGTGCCGTTATTCTCGGTGGATTCATCCTTCTCAAACGAACAGATCGTATCACGGCGACAACCGCTCTGTACGGCGTGTTCGCCGGTATCGCTATCACTGCGCTTGGAGCCGTGCTCTTCGAAGGGCTCTCTCCGGATCCGACGTATACCGCGAGCTCGATGCCGTTCCCCCGAACGTGGTATCAGCCACTGGCCCTGCTGAGTGGCTTGGGAATCATGGTCGCGAGCTTCGTCGTTGGGTGGCTCCGCTGGCCATCCCGGCCACGGTACACGTTCCTCGGCATCCTCATGGGATTGTGGATCTCGTACCCCTACCTCCTTCCAGGACTGGCAAGCGATACGCATCCACTTGGGTACGCCATCGTCCTCGGCACGCCAATCCTGGTCGGTTATGTCGTCTGGAAGGACGCAGGGAGTGTCATTCGCGCAGTCATGCGTGATCCGGTTGCGCGTCGCTTCGGCATCGGTGTTGGTGTCGTGTTAGCGCTCTTTTTCGTCTCGATAACGGGGTACCTCTCGTTTTTCCCCGAAGAAGGCTTCCCCGAGGAAGTGACGGTCGTCGTTCTGCCCGCAATCTATCAGTTGGTGTCGTGGCCGACACTCGAAATCGCGATCCCCCATCTTCCGTTCATACATATCCCGTTCTTCCTGGCCGTGTCACCTGGCCAGGTCATCGTCGTCGGGATGCTGAGCGCTCTCATCGGGTTGAACGCTGCCCTCATCGCCCGTCACTGGCGCGTCGAAGAACGAGCTGGTATGACCGAAGGAACCGCCGGGAGTGCTGCAATCGTCGGGACGTGTACTTGTGGCTGCTGTGGACCACTCGTCGCAAAGATCGCGGTGCTTGCTGCCGGGCCATCGATTGCCGCCCCCCTCTACTGGGTATTCGTCGATTCGGCCTCGCCGCTCAGTGCAGTATTCATCGTTGGGAGCTTCGTCCTCTTCACTGGGAGTCTGATCTACTCGGTTCAAACAGCCCGACAACCCGATCAATCGGCCGCCATCATCCCCGCCGACTGAGGTAAGGTATCTACCGTAACACGGTACTCGGGATGGACGAATGAGTCAAGAGATGAAGAGGAAACGCCGACAGTACGTGTTTTTGTGACTAGCAGCGGTACTGATCGTTGTCGGCACACTCGGAACCGGCTTCCTCCAGTCGACGCCGTTCGACCAAGTCCTCTCTGGAGGCATCATCGTCCCGGGCTTTGCGATCGGGTACGTGGGTCTCGGTGCCTTCGAATTTCCCGAATGAAACGATAGGTGCCGTCTTCACCGGTTGCAGCGGGTATCTGCCGCTTCGCAAGGATGAAACCGCTACTCGTGAAGCAGGTCTCGAAACGAATTCGCCGCCAGGAGACCGCCGGTCGCCACGACCGCACCCATCGCGAACACCGGATTCAGCAACCCCGTCGCTGCGAGGGACATCGTAACTCCATTGTAGAGCAGCGCTAGCCCATTATTCTGTTTGACACGCCGACGAGCTGCAGCTGCGAGGTGGAACGTCGTCTCCACCGCCGCGAGGTCGTCACCGACGATAGAAATATCCGCGGCATCGGACGCGAGTGCCGTTCCACCACCGAGCGAGATCCCCAAATCTGCGGTCGCAAGGGCCGGAGCATCGTTCGTCCCATCACCGACCATTGTAACCTGTCCCCGGGACTGTAACCGCCGGATCGTCGCGGTCTTGCCTGCGGGTGGGACCCCCGCGAACACGTGATCGACGGCAGGATGGCTGTCGAGAAAATCAGTGGCAGCCTCATCATCACCGGTCAGAACGACGATCTCGATAGCACGGTCACTCAGTTGCGTGAGTGTCTCATCCCAGCTTGGGCGTGGTTCATCGCCCACGACGATGACACCCTCTGCATGACCGTCCCGACCGACGACGACCGGAAGGTGACCGGCCGTTCGTGCCTCTGCGGCACGCGTCTCGATCTGCTCGCTAACCGACCACCCCAGTTCCGCGAAGAGATGGAGATTCCCGACGAGAACGTGTGTATCCGCGACGACGCCTTCGACGCCGGTCGCGTGGCTCGTGAATTCAGTGATGTCCTCTGCGTGCTCGTGATCACTTCCATCGGCAACACCACCATCGGCTCTCGACCGGTCGCCGTCCTGATTCCCTTGTGCGAACGCATTCACGATCGCGTCGGCCGCCGGGTGGGATGCTCGCTGTTCGAGGGCCGCGACGATTTCAAGGAGATCCGACGGTGCATCCACCTCGAGGACATCCATCTGGCCGGTCGTGAGAGTCCCCGTTTTGTCGAAGACGACGACGTCGACGTTCCGAAGGCGCTCGAAGACGGTCTCGTCGAAGATGACGATGCCGCGCTCTACCGCTTGTTCGATACTGGTTGCCACCGAGAGCGGGGTTGCCAGGCCAAGTGCCCACGGACATCCAACCAAGAGAACCACCAGCGCGGTCAGGACGGCGACGGGGATGCCAGTCCCCACCAGAAGCGACCCCAATCCAGCGAGTACCGCCCCACCGACGACGACCGGGATAATGACTGACGCGAGCCGATCTGCCTGCCGCTGGACGCCGTGATCCCCGCTCTGAAGATCCCAAACCGAAGTGATGAGGCGATCGATACTACTGGTTGTCTCATCGCTCACTGTGAGGACGGCAGCACCATTTGTGACGACCGCCCCGCCGACGACCTCGTCTCCCGCTTGCTTCGATACCGGAAGCGACTCGCCCGTCACGATCGCTTCATCGACCGTACACTCACCCTCAGCGAGAACTCCATCGACCGGGATTCGTTCACCCTCGCGGACGAGGACACGCTCCCCGGGTACCAGATCGTGTACGTCGACCGTCGTCGTCCCATCGGCGCCATACCGCCTGGCCTCGGTGACGTGAGAGATAGTGAGATTCGTCAGGCGATCCATCGCCCGCTGCTTGCTCAGTGATTCGTAGAAGATAGCGGCCACCACACTCGCGGCAACCACAATCGTGAGGTCGTAGAACACATCGAGCCGCCCGAGGAGGAAGGCAATCGTGCTATACACGTAGGCACCCACGATGGTTAGTGCGACGAGCAGGTCGGTGTTCGGCTGTCGCATCTTCAGACTGACATACGCACCCTGTAACAACGGCAGGCCGGTGAAAAACAGAACTACCCCTGTCAAAACGAGAAAGAGCGGCAGGATCAACAGGCTATCTCCACCACCGAGTCCGGACGCACTCGCGTACATATCGAGCGTCCCGTCACCAAAGAACGACGAGAGCTGCGCCGGATAGAGGAGGACCGCATATGGGAGGAGCATGAACGTCCCGAAAATGACGCCAGCAGCGTAACGGAACCCTAGCACCTCATCAATGCCTCGTTCAGTAGGTTCGTCAGATCGCCGTGACTGTCCGATTACAGTCGGTGCGTCATCATTCCCTCCAGCACGAAGGGTTGCCGAATAGCCGAGCGTACTCAGAGCATCACAGAGAGTCTCCTTCGAGACGCGATCAGGGTCGTATGTGATACGGATCGTCTCGGTAACGTAACTCGCCGCGGCGTCAGTGACACCCTCACAGCTCTTGGCGACTGATTCGAGAAATGCTTCACACGTCGCACAGTGCATCCCATCGACTTGGAAGAAAACACGTGACTCGGTCGTCGATTCAGTGGAGCCTCCAGCGCGCTGAATTTTTTCAACGCTGGGAGTGTGCCTAACTCCGGGTGTTGTGTCCATCCGTCGAGATTCCGGTTCCTCATTACAAAGGACACGATAGACGCTCTGACACCCTGTACAACAAAAGAGAAGATCGTCAGCACCGACGACTCGGTGGTCGGGTACGGTTCCATCACAGAGCGCGCACGTGGGAGGTGATAAATGAGATGGAGACATAACTGCTCACCACCGGCGTAGAGAGGTACAGCCTCGGCCGGGGAACGCAGGTGCCAATCTAAGTCGAACGGCCATTACTGGTGGTACAGATGCGTCGGTATTAATGCTGTCCGGAGAACGCGACTTAGTCCTTTGACATCGCGGAGAGCTCCGGTTGGAGGAACATGACATTCACGCGTCCGACGGCATCGAAATCTCGGAGTCGGTACACCAACTCCCGGATTCGTGCTGCAGAGCCCTGACAGAAGAGCGTCTCAAGACACCACTCCCCGTGGTGCATATGTTGTGTGGTACTGATAACCTCCTCAAACTCGTGCTGAACCGTATGGAGTTCACCGATGACGAGTGTGTGCTCGTAATCGAACGCCAGCGCTGCGACGACAGGGCCGTCCAACTCTTCCAGTTCCGTGTGACGCTCGATGTATTCCTGAATCGCCTCACGGACGGCACGGGAGCGTGATTCCAATCCTTCGTCTTGCCACGTCGTATCGAACGACTCGAGAACCTCTTGGGGAATGTTCAAACTCGTTCTCATACCTCAGCTATGGATGGCACTCCTCAAGAGCGTCATTATTACGAACTCCCGAATCGGGCCATAACAACCCGTATAAGCAATTCTCACTCTACTATCGAGTAGATGGCCAACGGAGTGTTCGCACTCGCACTCGGGGCAACTGCCCTCGGTCTCACGCACGGTCTCTCCCCGGGCCACGGATGGGCAATTGCGGCGAGCTACGCGCTCGACAAACCAAACAAATGGGTCTCCGGAGCTGCATCAAGCCTCATTCTTGGGATTGGACATCTCATCAGTAGTATCGCGATGGTGGTCGTCTACTTCTGGGCGCTCTCGTATTTCGGCCTCACCCAGATTCCCTGGATGAACTACGTCGCCGGGACGCTACTCATCGTCCTCGGAATCTGGCAATACGTCAGTGGGCACGAACACACCGCGTCAAATCAGGAAGACGATCATAGTGACCACCACGATCACGCCCACGACGACGGTCATGCCCACGTCGACGACGATACCCAAGGATGGATCGCTCGGGCTCGGCGGATAGTTCCGTTCGTGAGCCAGTCCGGCCATTCCCACTCTCACGACAATCTCGAGGAGACGTCGGATCGTGGGCTGTACGGGATGGCAGCCCTCGCGTTCGCCCTCGGATTCACCCACAACGAGGAGTTCGATATTATTGCGATCTGCACCGGCTCGACCTATTGTCTCGAACTGATGCTCATCTACTCGCTGGCCGTCATTACGTCGCTCGTCGGTGTGACGCTGGTACTCGTAGCTGGCTACCAGCGCTACGAGGACCGGCTTGAAGACTACGCCGAGTACCTGCCAGCGTTCACGGCGACAATCCTCATCGTAATGGGTATTGGATTCATTCTGGGCATCTTCTAAGGTTTAAAATGGGCATTCCGATTCCAGAAACGTTGTCCACCCGAAAGATTCCATCCGATGTGAGCAGTGATAGAGCAATCCTCAGTCGGCAGGTTGAGCGTCAGTAGGCGGAGTCGCACTTGGGAGCTCGGGGATGGAAAAGTCGATGCGCCGAAGCAGCTGTGCGTTGATTGCGACGATCACCGTACTCAGCGACATCAGGAGCGCTCCCACGGCGGGAGACAGCAGAATCCCGATTGGTGCCAACACGCCTGCTGCAAGCGGAATCGCGAAGACGTTGTAGCCGGCCGCCCAGACGATGTTCTCCTGCATCTTCCGGTAGCTCGCCTTGCTGAGTTTCACGAGCCGAACGACATCCATGGGGTTGTTCTGGACGAGGATGACGTCCGTCCCGTCTTCGAGGTCAGCGTCCATCTTCTGATAGCGGTTCGCCCAGAGCATACAGGGAAGCTCGGCGTCGCCGTCGGTCAGGGTGAAATAGAGGGCGGTACTGTTCTGATGGAGATCCGTGACCTCGCCGATACACCGGACGCCGTTGAGGGCAGGCGTGTCCTGGACGACCGATGCAATTCGGTCGTTCAGCTCTTGGACTGAAAGAACATTCCCGGACAGGACATCATCTACCTCCCGTTCGGCATCAGCCATCGCACTAACTTAAGACGGGGAGAGCAGATTCAAAAATGTACCCCCCAGTGCCAGTGAACCCCGCCAACTGTTCTGTGTCCTTGAATTACTCCAGTAACCCGAGATCAGTGAGCCGATTTTCGATCACTGTAAGCGCTTGTTCAGCATCGTCAAGCTGTTTCCCGCCCGTGATGACGAGCTTGCCACTCCCGAAGAGGAGTGCGACGACGTCCGGGTCGTCAAGCCGGTAGACGAGCCCCGGGAACTGCTCTGGTTCGTATTCGATGTGTTCGAGACCTAGGCCGATCGCAATCGCATTCAAATTGAGTGTGTGGTCGAGGTCCCCACTTGAGACAATATTCTGGATTTCAATATCTGGGGAGGTAGCGACATCGACACCCAATTCACGGAGCTCGTCGAAGACATATTCCAACGCGGTCGTCACATCGTCGACGCTTTTTGGACCCGTACAGACGACTTTCCCCGAGCGGAAAATGAGCGCTGCGGCTTTGGGATCATGCATCCGATACACGAGTCCAGGGAAGTTATCGGGATCGTAGTCGGTGGCTCCTAAATCCTCAGAAAGCGTTTCCAGATCGAGTTCTTGACCGATATCGGACGATGCGACCACATTCTCGACTTGAATTGATTCGGCTGTGACACTCATAGGAGTACCTTCCAGTCACAACCCCCTTAAAACGGGGAGTGACTTTGAGCGTTGGTGTGGTACCTTCCGAATTAGAGGTCGCGGGGCTGGACCGTCTTCCGGTCGTTGGCCTCAGCACGTTTTGCGGCGTCGTCGAGCAGTTCGGCGACCTCTTCGTCGAGGGCGTCGTAGAAATCTGCCGAGACGTTCTGGTCCGAGAGTGCGTCCTTCACGGCCGCTTTGACGATTAGGTCAGACATTCCATCGCGAACTTCTCTTGTCCACCATATAAATGTTCGAAGTTCCCACGCGGGATTCTTGCCCAGTCATGCTGTATCCGCCTCTGAGTACCAGAGAGAACATATGCCACCCCTCAAAAAGTGGGAACAGACGGATGCACGATCTAACTGGGTTCCAGCGGGACATCTTGTACGTGATCGCCGGGCTCGAGGAACCACATGGGCTCGCAGTCAAGGACGAACTCGACGACTATTACGAACAAGAAATCAATCATGGGCGGCTCTATCCAAACCTCGACGATCTCGTTGACAAAGGCCTCCTGAAGAAAGGTGAACTCGACAAACGGACGAACGTCTACACGGTCACGCAACGCGGAGTGCGGGAGATCGAGGCACGACGTGAGTGGGAAAGCCAGTATGTAGAAGACGTGAACGCACCCACCCAGTCGTAGAATCAACATACAAGCGGGACTGCTTTATCCACTTCCCACGAATACACATTGAGATGGCTCGGCTCGTCTTCTATCACCACCCACAGGCCGAGAACTTCTCACTCAAACATAGCTCGGCATCGATAGCAGAGATCCGGTCTCAGCGAGAGCAATCCGACGAGTCGACAAAACTCATCGGGTACCCCTTCGAAACACCGGTCTATGTACTCTACGAAGGCGATTCAGAGATCGAATCAGCCCATGACATCGACTTCGATCAGGAATGGTTGAGCGACCGTATTCGTGACCTTCCTCGTGCTGGGCAAGTTGTCGCATTCCGATTAGTGGAATTGCTCGAAGCAGCTGTCGATGTTCGAGATGAGGATGAGTTCCGGCTCTACAAGGAGTTCGAACCGCAAAAGATCCAGCAGGCACTCGATCACGTCTCTTGGAGAGCACCACTTCCGACCGTCGCTGGAGAGGTGATGTCGAATTTGATTCTCCGGCACTCCCTTCCGAATGCGAATCACCGAACCGGAATCGCGATGCTGCAGTTCTGTATTGAGAGTGTAGACCCAGGTTTCGAGATGCCCCGAACGCACGTCGACGACGATACCTGGCGTGAGTGGGTCGATCCCTACATCATCGATTCCAAGCGGCTCATTACTGTCCGTCGGAACAATCTCCGTTTCAAGAAGCTCGAAGAACTGGACGTCGACCTCGTCGAACGGAAAGACGGGATCCAAATTCGATTAGCCGAGTTCGAGCTGGATATGCACTGGCAAGAAGCCCTGTCAGAGTACGCTGAGCAGCATGAATCCCACTGTACGGACTTCACGAAGGCAGTCCTCAAACGTGCAGAACGGGACGATCTGCTCGACCGTCAAGGACCCACGAAACAAGAGTTCATCACGTATCTGGAGGACGGGCTCGTCGAACGGGATTTCAGAGAACTGTTCTGATCAGTCGCGAAGCTCGGCGACCGACTGACCGACCTCACGGACGTGTTCACTTCGCTCAAGGTCGAGTTCCTCAGCGAGGTAGTCAACCGTCTCTTCCAAGCTCATATACAAAGAAAGTCCGCGAACCGGTATAAACCTAGTGCTGAACGCTTCAGCACAGGCTGGTTGTGATCAATCGAAATTCTATCTCGGATATGCGTTTTCTCGCTCTACTTGTCTTCGATACTCTCTATACATGAAAGGTACCCATTCAGAGTATGTTGAGTACACTGAAGGCCATTACACCAACATACACAACGTAGAGACCGTCGAACAGCAGGACTTGCAATCGCGTGAACCCGTGTGCAGCCGCTCCCCAGTGGGTCAGTCCCGCGTACACGGCCGGCATCAGCGCAACGAATAGCAGATTCACCCAATAGAGTTGAAAGTCCTCGATTGGAACCGTGACGAGTGCGAGCGGCACGAACGCTACGGTCATCGTGACAGCGTTGTCACCGATAACGCTCGTCGTCCCGGCGGTGACCTGACCGCTTCTGACGACGCTCCACGTCGCGAACATCTCGGGGATCGCCGTCACAATCGCCGTTACGAATAACCCGCCCACGAGCCTCGAGATCCCGAGTGCAGCCACGATGTTCTCCGTCGAGAGAACGATACCGTACGCTCCCGACGCGAGGACGACCAGCCCGGCACCGGCAAGGCCGAGTTCTTTCTTGGTCCACTGCACGTCCTCCGACTCGGAGCGACCCCTGAAGAACGCCTGGCCCAGATATGCGAGGTAGGCTGCCCCCATAATCCACCCATCGATGGGCTGGAGTCCCCGCCCGGATTCCGGCAGCGTGAGGACGGCGACCAGACCGAGGATTCCGAGATACGGCAGTATCAGGACGGTAACGGCCTCCTTCTGAATCCGAAGGAGATTCTCCTGGCGGTGGCGACCGTGCGTCGCTGTTTGGCCGCCAGACGACGTGCTTCCCTGTTCACCGTCGCGACGCGTATCTTGCCCCTCCGTTTCGTCGCCGAGGTCTCGCTTCCGCGAGGCGACGTAGGCGATAGTAACGATGAGTGGAATGGAGACGATGTTGCTTTGTTTAATCACAAGACAGCGGCGGGGTAGAGTTACTCAGACACATTTTCACAGCGTCAACGCCACAATTTCGGGACCAGACGATGCAGTAGCTGTCGCTACTGGCGCTTGGTGAATAATCAGAACTATGCCATTTTGTTCCCACGGTCAAGTGACGACGGCGATGCCTCTCCTGGATACGTCCAGAAAAGGGGAGCAGGCGGCGAGCCCTAACTCGCCGCCTGCGTCAGGTTATGGACGATGCACTTGCGTGTGAGCTCCCGGAACTGGCCGTGCTAGCTCCGGGAGCGGAGCTTCTCGCCGTCGTCTTTCTTCAACTGCGAGAACCCGGTTTCACTCATCCAGCGCTGGTTGTAGTCCTCGTTCATTCGTGCATTGTGCGCTTTCTGTAGCGGTGTCTGCTCTCGGTGCTTGATCAACGACCGCGTCGAGTTGGAGCGACACTCCTCACGGAGGTCGCTCCAAGAGTAGTTGGCGTCAGCAGACAACACACGCAGGTCTTCCGCGTTCCGGCGGAAGACCTGCATCCCAATATGGCCGTCCCACGCCTTCTGCGTCGTGTAATGGGTATTTTTGATTGCTAGCGTGTTCACGTCAATCAGAATCGTCGTCTTCATCGTCTGGAATGAGAAGTCTGCGCGGTCGCGGTAGTGGTAGCTCGTCTGATCGCGCTGGAAGCCACTTGCATCAATCGCTGCTTCGCCGCTCCAGCCCGCCTGCTCCGCCGAAGCGCGGAGCAGGCGGCGGAGCTCACGCATCCGATACTCATCCTCCCACCGACAAATCGAGCTGTAGTGTGGAGCCTCCTCAAGACCGAATACAGCTAAAATACCGGACATCTCATTGAGATAGTCTTCAGTTTCTCGGAGACTCTTTTCCAGTTCGACACAGAACAGAATCAACGCTATCTGTGTCCATTCGGCGTACCCGTCCGCGCCTTTCGGCGCGGCGGGTACGTCAGGATCGTCTACGTGTTCTTTGGCAAGTTCTCGACACATCCACGCTAGCCGTCTGAGCGATGCCATATCGCCAGACGGCGTCCATTTCCGGGATAGCTTAACGGAATATCTCCGTCTGAGCGTCTGAAACTGCCGCCACTAGCAGGCAAAACAAGGCAACAGCAGTTCAACCACGAACGCCTCGAAGAACTCCGCGTCGATGCGCTGGCAGAGCGCATCGACACGGTTGAGCGCAACATTGTGGACGACACCTATCACATCTGGACGAAGAAGCTTCCCGTCTCCCAACTGGGAGACGTGAAGCTGGTCATCGCCGAGAAAGAAACAGATGAAGACCCGGTCAAGTACCTCGCTATCAACAAAATTGACGCACCAATCCAGCACGTAATCCGCTCCTACGGGATGCGGTGGCGCATCGAGACGTTCTTCGAGGACTCGAAGCAGGATCTCGGCCTAGAAGACTGCGAGATGCAGACTGACGAAGGTGCCAGTCGGCACTGGCACCTTCTCATGGCTGCCTACAGCCTCGTTCGTCTTGATCCTGAGTCGAGCGCCTTGGGGACGGTTCGCTCGAAGCGATGACGCCTTCGAGCGAACCTCGAACATTCTCTGAAGGAAGCCGTCTATAACCTTCTCTCATGGGTTCGGGACAACGATGAGCGTGGCGTAGAAGACCTCATGCAAGAAATCGACCACCTCTTCGTTCACGCAACTGCCGCCGCCAACGTATAACTCTTATTCATATTGATAAAGTTCTAAGTCGGATTCCCATTGATTGGGATGCCACCATTGCTTCATTACGTAACCACGCAACAAATTATTTATAGTACCCAGAACCGGCTGACAGAATACTTTAATATATTCACGTTATGAAGGATAAATTACAATCCCATAGACAGTCCTCAGACAGTCAGGAGCACAACCCAGAGTCTCTCCAGGATAACACGTGTCCTGAGTGCCAAGACACCATTACTCAAAATGGCGACCGAGGTGAAGCGACATGTGATGGCTGTGGATTAGTTTTCGAGAAAAATAAAGTTGACCTTGGTTCCGAATGGCGTGCATTCATGTCGGGTGAGAAGGATAAAAAGAGTCGTGTTGGTTCTCCCATGACACATTTGATGCACGACAAGGGGCTGAGTACAACCATTGATTGGAAAAATAAAGATGCCTATGGGCAGGATGTCTCTGGTCGAAAACGCGCCCAGTTACAGCGACTCCGGAAATGGGACGAGCGGTTCCGAACGAAGGATGCGCATGAGGAGAATCTCAAGCAGGCTCTCGGTGAAATCAACCGGATGGCATCCGCTCTCGGGCTTCCAGATTCAGTCCGGGAAACTGCAGGCGTCCTGTACCGTCGGGCTGTAGAAAAGAATCTGCTTCCCGGTCGCTCTATCGAAGGTATGTCTACAGCATCATTATATGCGGCCACCCGACACCACAAACTACCACGATCTCTGACTGAGTTCGCCGAGGTCAGCCGTGTCGAAAAAGTTCGAGTCCAGCGGGCATACCGATATCTGTCCTCTGAACTCGGATTAGAAATTGAGCCAGAAAACCCAACTCGATATATCCCACAATTCGCATCCTTGCTTGAGGTAAGCGATGAAGCAGAACGGCGCTCTCGTGAAATTCTTGATGTAGCAACAAACAATGCTGTCCATAGTGGGAAGAGTCCAGCAGGATTGGCAGCCGCCGCTTTATATGCTGGAACACATCTTACGAACGAACAACTCACACAGGAGACGGTGAGTGAAGTAGCCAATATCACACCATTAACCATCAGAATTCGATATCAGGAGCTTCTCGAGGTGTACGAAGAGCATGGCTAATCGACCATAGAGAAGCCACTAATTTATTTGGAAACTCGGTAGTGAGTTGTCAATTAGTAATATGATTGTATTTTATGGATATGTAATAGTTGGCTGGTTACTATTATTAATCGGAACGTATGGAATCTTTGAGCCAGTGAAGACTGCCAAATTCGTGAACCTAATTGAGTATCGGAATCGAGAGAAATGTGCTGAAAGAAACACGCCGCGATATTACGATATACGGTTGACTCAGCTAGCATCTGTAATATGTGTATTTTTTGGAGCAGTTATTATTATTCATACTCTCTTACCTCCGCAGTACTTGAATGGGCATATTCAGTTGTAACTTTAATTGGTGTTTGTAACACTTATGTGTCATTTCTGAGTTTAACACACTGTTTAGTTCTGGATCTTTTCAGTTGTTTTTGCGTCGAGTCCTTAGAGCGGTGTCAACCTTAGCGTGAAGGAAGCGGTCGAGTTAGGGTAAGTTAGTGACTCAACAATACTCGACCGTACGGTTGAGTAGGCACGCGAAAAAGAAATATTTTCGCGCGAGGACACGCCGACGGAGCGGCGTGTCCTCGCGGCATTTCTGCATCATGCTGGCTTGTGGTATAGAAAGATAGAGCCGTTCGTGGACCGGTCCTACGAAGCTATCAGACAGTGATTTCATCGGTTGAAGGGACTGTTCGAGCCCGACTGCCGAGACCGACAAGAGGTCGCCGTCGATGAAACGAAAATCGAAATCGACGGTGAGGAAATCTATGCCTGGGTGGCAGTCGATTGTGACATGCTAGAAGTGCTAGCAATGAATGTTTCGCCCAGTCGGTCGAGTCTGGATGCGCTGTTGTTTCCCAAATACGTGCTCGAACGGTGCTGCGGTCGCCCGCAGGTGCGGGCCAACTGCGGCCCGTGGTACGACTGGCCGCTCGAACTCCTAAATTGTGAGGACGAACGCGAAACGTAGGGAAATCGGTCACTCATCAAAGCCTGGTTCGGCCTGTTCAAATGCCGAACCAGACGCTTCTGGTACCGATTTCCGTATTGTAGCTCCACCAAATCCACTAGGTCATGGCTCAGAGCCTTCGCCACGCTCCACAATACAACGCTCGAACCTTGACACCGTTACCAACCGATCTTTTTTGACGACTCGTACTTCGGCAAGCGGACTGAGTGCGTGCCTGAGGAAATAGTCTTTGAGGCGCGACTCGACAGAGGCCACAACCGGTTTCCCTAGATGCCGAAGGTGGCCCGAAGCATATCGCGCGTGCCGGGGCCGAGGCCCACGGCGGTAACGGCCACCAGCAACAGCAGTCCGTAGCGCGGTGACTCCTCGAGGAACTGGTCGTTGAACAGCCAGACGACAGCGGATGCCACGCCCAACTTGACAAAGAGGAAGGGCCACGAGGTGCCGATAACGGCCGTTAGGCTAGCGGCCTGGAGCGATTCAGTGGTATCGATTATGAAGGCGTTGGCCGGGTGTTTCGGGTAGTAGGTCAGTGGCACCGACAACGCATCAAGCCAATCCGCGAGGATTACGTTCGCAACGCCGTCGATAGCGTGGCCCCAGATGACCAGCAGTCCGATGTAACTGGTGCCGGCGTTGACTTCGGGAGCATATTTTTCAAACAGGATGTAGAGACCCACGGACAGCCCCGATGCAATTCCCACCGTCGAGAGCAACACGGACGGGTACAGCGTGGAGTACTCATACGAGAGTGTGCCCAGCATTAGATAGGCAAGCGTCCCCACCACGAGTGTGACGCCAACTCCGGAAGTGCCACGGTAGTAGTTCTCGATGTAGCCACATCGTTGAAGCGCGAGACAGCCCACAAGCGAGACCAACGTCACGAGGAAGACGGTCCCGTAGATGATAGGACTGATGATGAGCGAATTCAGCGGGTACTCCACGAGCGGTGTCACACCCGCGTCGATGGCCCGGTCGGTGCCGTCCTCGACCACCCGCAGGGCCCCGCCGAGTAACATGAACGGGACGAAGGCAAAGTAGAGGTTCGGGTCGTCAGCGATATCCAGTCGTTCCAGCAGCAGGTAGACGCCGACAAGCATGTACACCAGTATGAGCATGTAGCCGATTTCCGAGACGACAGTATAGCCAGGTTCGGCGACGATTGCGCCGCGCTCGATAGCGGCTTCGCATCCCTGATACAGCGGTTCTGGGCCGCTGTTGGTCATCACTGCACAGCTTGCGGCTTTGGCGTCGGCGTACACCGGCCCCCAGAAGTAGTGCCAAAGAAAGCGGTCCCAGATGCGGGTCGGCATTGCCATCGCCGCACCCGCGACGAAGACGACGATGCTAAGGAGGGATCCCACCCACAGGCGGGCCGCACCGGACTCCTCCTGAAGGGACTCAAAGGCGCTCATAATCCGGCCGTTGCGTTTTAAGTATTTAAAACCGGTGTAAGCCGATGGTGACGGCCTGTCATGTCTGTCGTTTCTACCTCAGCAGGGGACAGGAATGGAAGCAATATCAATCCTGACGACCTCGTCCCGCATCAGTGGATCGCTCTTCGTCATCGGTAGAGAGTCCATGACAGAGGGAGCCCTTGCCGAACTGAGCGAAACAACTACCGAAGATTATGGCATCCCGGTGTTGCCGGAGTTAGTATCGGGCTTTCTCGTGGATTGACAAACTTATAGCTCGCTGACACACTCAAAGAACTCAAGGCTGTCTCTCGTGCGGACATCACGCTCCTCCTAAGACTCGGCGCAGTGTTCAGGTCGATGGCAAAAAGAACCACGTTCGTGTATGCACTGAACCCCGCCAGGTGGAAATTCCCCAGTAGGGGCAGTGTCAAGCGTAACGTCTAAATATTACCAGTTAACAGAGCTTAGCTCGAACGACCGAGATATCGCCGGTAGCGACTCGCTTGTGCAACAACTCTGGGCTTATCACCAACTACCTCTCGGTGTTGAGCTATACCGGATTATATGAGCGGCTCAATTGGTCATCGGCGTACAGCAAATCTTCCGGCTGGTGGATACGCGCTCCCGATCAGGCGCGAGCAACTGGAACAGTCACCACGAGTGTTGTTCAGTCACTGCTGACTACATCCAAGCCCCCTGGCGTTCACCATATTCACCAATTGTTCAGTTTGGAAAAAGTCAGCCACCAGTTAGCTGTAGGCCGTATACACTCGGGAAATACAAAACAACCCACGCGATGGTATGACGTCGTTGAATCAGGCAGTTTCGCCGGTTCGGAGAACTTACATACACCGTTCGAAGATGTGTTCCCGACTGCTCACAAGTCAAATGAATTTAATCAGATTACAAAGAACAAAATATCAAAAATTCATTATTCTTCAGTTGTGTAGGTCCGCTCGTAGCCAAAGGGATTGTATGGTCTGCCGCCACCCTCATAGAACTTCCCGAAGAACTCGACGTACTCAAGACGTACCGCCTGCAGGCCTGCACTGGTAACGCCAAGAATAAGTACCAATGCATGGCCCAGTACAAGTATCAGCAGACCACCAACGACGGCAGCAATGCCGGAATGCATCAGGCCGGGGAACATTATATTGACCACCTCGTGACCGTGATACATTACGGATTCCGCACCTTCGGGTATCGTTGGCATTCCAGATACGCCGAAGTGCCATCCTCCCTCGCTATCGACGTATACGCCGAAAAAGAGGAGATTAACTACGAATGCCATCCCCGCTTTGGCGAGCAACACCGCAGCCAGTCGGGTATACGACAATACATTCACAAAGACGTTGAGGAACTCCACAAGTTCAATTGGATCGGCAAGTGCGAGTAAACCAAATCCGACAAAGAAAACGACTAACCACGCCGAGAACGGCGCATTAACAATCGGTAGCGTGAACAGGTTCATTGCCGGAAGGCCGGCAAATCCGAACGGGAATGGATTGCCAGCGAAGATCCCTTCCTGAGTTGTGTAAAGGAAGTTTGGTGCAGCTCCGTTAGCCCCAGAGAATACCCAAGCCCATAGCCCAAACATCATCAGCAGCCATGACCCACTCTCAGTGAGCGCATCCCAGAGGCTGTGGGAAAGATTCTGAACAAAATCAAGCGCCCACCCAATGGAGAGGTGGATGACACCAGCGAGGACACTAATGGTCAACCACGCGATAGCGTACTCTCCGTACTGAGGTTTTAACCCCTTGTGTATTGGCGCGCTCTTGAAGCCAAGAATCGGCCAGATAACGTCCGATACGATGAGTAAACCAAATATCTCACCATACAGGAAACCAAAGAGGATCGTAAACCCACCTGCCCACATTGCAACGCCACCAAGACTTTTCAGTACGTCGCTATCGACTTTGTTGTAGATAGCGTAGCCAGCGAAAAAGTAGAGAAGTCCGTAGCCGATATCCCCTATCATGAATCCGTAAAACGCTGGGAAGGAAAGAAGGAAAAACACTGTCGGGTCGAACTCGCCGTACTTCGGGCGGCTAACAACCTCAACGAGTGATTCGAAGGGGCGAGCTCCACCAGGATTGTCCTGAATTACTGGGGGAGCTTTATCACTCATCGTGACTGTCCCACCGTCTGCTGCAGCTTCTTCCGACCCCTTCTCGTCCTCGATAGTCGGGCTGGTTTCCTCAGTCTCATTGGACTCGCCATTCTCTGACTCGATTTTCTCTTTCGAATGGACATGTCCTTGGTCGTCGTATTCAGCGACTTCTAGTTTCTCGATGTCAATGGCTGTCTCGACAGCATTCCCTACTTCGCGTTCGAAGTATTCGTAATCCTTGTTGGGAATCCATCCCTCCGCAATGAAAGCATTCTCAGTCGTCGCGAATGCGAGTGGGGCCTCGGCTTTCTGAACTTTTATTGATAGTTTCTCTTCGACAGCTAGCAGGAAGCTACTGTAGTCAAGTCGGAGGTTCTCGAGGTCGCTCTCGGCGGTTTCGAGTTTTGATTCGAGCTTCTGTTTACGGTGGTTCAATTCTTCCGAGTACTCGCTGGGATCGCCGTCACCCTCGGGTACCTCCAACGCCGAGAAGGTCGTGCCGACTAAAACATCTTGCAGGTCATCTGCTCCGCTGCGAGCGAACACCGCCAGCACGCCGTCCTCGGCGAACACCTCGAAAGTGTCCAGTGCGCTGTCGGCGAGTGCCGACCGGACTTCAGCGGCGTCACCCTCGCCAACCGTCACCGAGAGAGTATCGTAGTCCCGAAGCAAATCGAGGTCGATACCTAGCGTGACAAAAGGTTCCATCGCGTTGATCTCGTCTTCAACCGCGCGCAGCTCGTCGCGGAGTTCGTTTCGATGGTCATCAAGTTCGGTGACCTCTGAGCGGACCTCTTCAAGATCCTCTTCAAGGGTCTCGTCAGCGACGAGTTGCATCGAGCCAGCGTCTTCCTCGCCAACGTTGAGGATAGATTCCAGCGAACGGACGGTGACCAGCTGGTCCGATGCTTCGTCGGCCCCCTCGACCGGGTCACCAGGTTCGAACCCATCCCACGAGCCATCATACTCGGTAACATGAAGGATGTCGAGAGCGTGGACGGCTTCAATGACCGGCTCCATGGTCCGTTTCGACCCCGTCACCGAGACGCGGCACATTTTCTTAGGTCTAAGCATCAAACATACCCTCGGAATCTGTATTGCTATCTCTGTCTACTTCCGTCGTCGTTTCGACAGCCTTCGTTGTTAAGTCCAGAGCCATTGGCCGTGGCATTCTCTAATCGGCTAATTCTAATCCAAACGTCTATATTGTAGTTACGAAGTTCGTGTTAATCCCGGTCAACAGGACTTGCTTCGCTTTTATGCGTATAGATCCTCTTCTTGAAATTCACCGTTGTGTCAATCATAACCTAATATCGTCAAGATTTTCTAATAGTTTCGCACCCAGATTCGGAAGTAATATTAAATAAATCACTTCCGAGAGGAATTAAAGAGCATGCTGTTTCTGGAAGACGGTTGCATATGTAATTCCGATACCGAGCCCCACGAGATGGGCCCAGTTTGCTACACCCCCAGGACCCATCGAAGAGAAGCCAGCAACGGTCGAGAAAGCAGCAAATCCGACAATTAGTATCCAGAAGGGCACTGGGATTAAGAAAAATAAATATACTTTAATATTGGGCCTGTGGAGGGTTAGTACCCCCAATATACCCATAATGGCACCCGATGAGCCAACGATACCTGGCTGAATCCCCGTGTTTAGGACCAGTGTCGTACCAACCTGTGCAAGCCCGGCTATTATACCCGAAACGAGAAACAACACTACAAAATGCACCCTTCCGAGGCGCCGCTCAACGACTGGGCCAACAAAAAATAGCACGATACTATTAATTCCGATATGAACAAAGCTGCCATGAGAGAATATAGACGTGACCCATGTCAAGACGTTTAGCGGCTGCTGTGGCGAGAGAACAAATATTGACCGCCATAATAAAGATCCGGGAGGGATCCGAAAAAAAACAGGGAATATTACGAACTGCATCAAAAACGTTGCCCACATTAGTATGAGAATAAGATAGGTCATGTTGATTCGGAAAGAACTAATCATACCAACAGTAGGTATTGGCCGGTTAATAATGGATTTTACTAGCCCGAGGAAATTTGCCAAAGAGCGAGTACGGTTCTGAACGGAACTGTCAAACTCAAAGCTCAAAAGACCGTTCAACTGGCCGTGGTGAATCGCCAGACTTAGCTTGATTTAACCGTTTTAGCGATTGCTTGATGGAAGTCCGTAATCGGCATCATCCGTTCTTGCTACCGTCTACGTCACGCTCCTACTTCAACGTGCAAAGCTGAGTTAAACTATGGCTGTGGCCTCCAACAGTCACGCCTTGGCCGTCTATGGTCAATTCTCACGGTCTACCGGTACAGTTTGGTTGTATTTGTAGATACTAACACCACTGTTACGGTATACCCGAGTGAATTGGGGGTTCGCAACCATTGACCGATGAAGCGCCGGTGGAATTGACGTTGCAGTGCGGCCGGACATGAATCTGCCGTAGGGTACGTAGACGTAATCAACCTCCGGAGCGAACTCGTACTTGACGAGTGTTGCATTCACACACGAGGCGTTCCAGCAGTTCCCGAGCTGTGATTGAGCCGATTCGTGTCTCCGGAACGTCTCTTGACCCAACCACTCAGTCCCGTATTTTACGATGACCGATGTCCGATTTGTGAAATACGGTAACCACTCGCTAGCTCCTCCGAAAACGGCTATCTGTGCGTCTACGGCGGTCTCATCTTCAATCCACTCCATTGCCGATCGGTCCTCAGCGTCGACATACACTGGGAGCGGACTGTCCGAGCTGGTTCTGGACGCAGCGACCATGTTCTGGCTTATGAACGGGCCAACGAGAAGGACAATGAACATAATCGCGACCACTCGCTTTGAGGACAGATCCGGCAAGACAAATGTCATACCAGACAGAGTTGGACGGGAGAACCATTGTACGGACATATCCGGTAGGTCAGTATCCAGTCCCGTGAGAGCGGAGAGGATGAATATGAATCCCACCGCCCCCAGCGGCGCAACAATCAGTATCCCGAGACGGCCATGGGGTGGCACCAAAAGGAAAACTGGTGTGGCAAGCCAAGCGGGCAGGCGCCACTCACCCCGGGAAACCATTGCCACGGTGCCGATAAGTGCAAAGACTGCCGGCCAGTTCAGCACGTAGCTACTACCCCAGAACCATCGGACAAGGTCCGCCAGATCTGACAGACTATTATTAATTGAACCCTGTGAGCCCGCCCCGGCAAAAAAAATGTCTACTCCATGAATAGAAACAACGGTAAGCCACCACGGGCTAGCGATAATAAGCCCAACGACAGCAATACCCGCCCCAGTCGCGAGCCCCCGTAGCGAGCGATCCCAGACGAGCCACGCGGCAGCGATAGCCGCCCCCGCCGCTGCGGCCTGGACGGGATGGGTCAGAACCACAAGCCCCCAGCCGACGACAACGATGGCAAGAGCCCGTTGTCCTTCACCGTTCGCATAGTATTGGTAGGCCCCGAGCATCGCGACCAGCATAAACAAAAAACCAAGTCCACGGACAAATCCACTTGCACCAATTAGATACACGTTCAGCGAGAGGTTAGTGCCGGTGATAATGCCGGCAATACACCCGGTCTCCGGGCTATCAGTGATCACAGTTATAAAATGGTATAGCATCACGACGTTGCACAGCAGAATAACTGGCGCCCCGAACCGCAAGAGACTGACACCATCAACGCCCAATTTCTGGAAGAGCGCGATAACGTAGAAGCCCAGCGGCGGATAACCGAACGGAATCCCGTCGCTCGTAAAGCCCGAAATCGTCGCCGGTACCAGTGCATCAGAACTGGCGACAGTCGCCGCCATCTCCAGGAAGAGCCCACCTAGCAGCGCCGGGAACTCGTGTGTACGGAGGTAGGCAATCTGGACGACTGCAGAGGGACCGAGAGCAAGCAATAAGAACACTCTGTACCGATTCAATCGCATATACACCTGCAACAGGAGTACATTCATAAGATTATTGCTCAATGATGAGTAGAGAGTGCTTCCGATGTCAAAGGGTAAAGAGAGTGACTCCATGAGAATCCCGCTGAAATCCCTAGAGCGTGAAGTACGTCATGGAGTCCCGAAGGTAAATCTATGACATACATCCCCGAGTACGGGAGGATGACGGACCTCGGATGCGAAGGAACAGGAGAATTGGGATCGCAGCCCGGCCGATATCGGTCGGCCGTGGCTGCAAGCCCGCAGCGATGTCGTTCCGCATCACGCATTCAGGACTCCAGAGGACATCACGACCGCAACCACTGATCACTATTTGCGCATTGACCTCCACAAACGGCGAGCACAAGTTGCTGTTCTCGACGATGAAGGCGAGGTCGTTAAAGAGGTCCGCGTCGCCAACGCGGACCTCGACGAGATTGCACAGAAGTACTCTGGTAGTAACGCTGCGCTCGAGGCGGGAAGCAACTACTTCACCATTTACGACAGACTCGACGAAGAGTTGGACGTAACTCTCGCCAATCCGGCCAAGGCGGATTGGCTCGAAAATCAGAAACAGAAAAACGACCGCAAGGACGCCAAGAACCTTGCACGGTTCCTCCGGTTGGGCGAAGTGCCAGAAAGCTACGTCCCGCCGGAGGAATTCCGGCGCCACCGCGCGCGCTTGGGCGCAGTCACAAAAACTGATAAGGCGCCAATCTTCATCATCGGCGACCGTGGCACCGGACAGCACGGAATCCTGTCGAAAGCCACCAACTAAGGTACACGTCAACACCTGCGAGAACCACGCGCCATTAACGCGGCAGTGGCTCTCGCCCCACCAAGGTATCTTCAAGCTCAGCTTTGCACGTTGTCACATTGACATTTGGAATGCAAAGATGATTACAAGAAACGCTCTACTGGCGGATTTGGAGTCTGATTTCACCGCTACCGAGGCGTCGGTGGGAGTGCTGGAGACGGCGTTCACACCGTTCGCATCTCCAACTGAGAATATGTACCCACAACTGGAATCCGCATACCCGCTTTAATACGGTCTCACACGCCGTTTTCGTCCGATAAAATATCAGATTGTAATATGAAAGCCGAGTTCAAGGACAAGCTGACACCGTATCTCATAGCGTTCCAGCTACGTCAGTAGCTGTTCCGGGATCTATGCTGAAACTGACTCAAACACACTATTCGAGCAACGCTGTGATATAAGTAATGTGCTACGGATGAGCGACTTATTTTATTAGTGGTATCGGTTAGCGTGGAATATCTGGCCTTGCCATCGCGGTGGATAAAAGTTGTCGGATTCATCCCGCCTTCAGGCGCGGGTATTCTATTTTTCAGTATATATGCGCTTCACAAGAGGAAGCACTGTAAATCGAATTCCCAAAGAGTGGGACACCAAGATATATTCTTACAATAAGCACTTCATCGGCTCTTGTGATGGAATACGGTCTCATCATCATCTGGCTCGCTTTCTATCTCCTGCTGGCCTACGTTGGTGCAACTATCGCCTCGGCACTGTTCCCCAATCTTGCCGAGCGTGGGGTCGCCTTTGGCTTGCCGGTAGCACTGGTGATTCTCTGGCTGTGTACGTATTTCGTCGGTCGCATCTCAATAACGGCCGGTATTTGGCTGGGGGTGATAGTGCTCGTGGGGGCCGCCTCAGTCTCCTATCGCCGAGAGCCTATCGAGTTCCGGTCGTTCGGTGAGGTTGCCTCTGTGTTCACTATCGCGTTTCTCTTCGTGGTGTGGATTCGGGCCCTCGACCCAGCTATCTCTCCGATGGCTGGCGAAAAGTTCCTTGATTTCGGGCTTGTCCAGTCTCTGCTGCGGTCCGATACCCTCCCGCCGGAAGACATGTGGTTTGCTGGTAAGCCGGTCGCGTACTATTATGGCGGCCACTTGCTAACAGCGATTCTAACCCGATTGACGGGGACGGCCGGCCAATATGCCTATAATCTCGCACTCGCAGGGTTCTACGCGACGTTAGTGACGGGTGTCTACGGACTGGCCGGCGCCGTCGCAGCCGCTCGAAATCTTCCTCGCCGACTCGCCGCAGGACTCTCAGCATTTTTTGTCGGTATCGCTAGCAACCTCACGACGCCAGCTCGTGGACTACTGTGGCTCCTGCCAGATAGCGTCGCCGGTGCGGTAGCCGGGGCTGCTGGTTATGAATTAAGTGGTCTAGCCAACGGTCCCAGCGAGTTCTACTTTTGGGACGCCAGCCGCGTGATCAAAGACGATCCCACAGACTTCGCCACGTATACACCCGCGAAGGGATACAGTGTAAACGAATTCCCCCTGTTCGCCTGGCTCAACGGCGACCTCCACGCTCACATGATGAGTACGGGATTTCTCGTCCTTGCAGCAGCACTGTGTTTCAGCTACTACCAGACTCCAGGTGAAAAGCGTGAACAGCGGCTATTGCTTCTGTTTGGGGCCCTTCCGTTGGTCGCTGGATTCATGGCAGTAACAAACACGTGGTCGTTCCCCTCTATCGCCGGACTCGCAATGGTGACCGTCGCTATGTCGCCGACTAGTCCGCAGACGTTGCTACCGGCCGTGTTTCGTGATCCACTCCCCCAAGAGGGACTAGCAGCCGAGGGATCTCGAATCGGACTCTCAATCGCCGTCGCTGCTGTCATCGCTATTCTTGGGTTACTCTGGTCGCTCCCATTTTGGCTGGGGGTCGGAAGCGGCCGCGAAGTCACGTATCTGCCTGACCGGAGCAGTCTACCCGAGCTGCTGGCCATCCACGGGCCATTCCTCATTCCTTTTGCCGTGTACCTATACGCGCACATTGGCAGAAATACAGCCACCAGAAAGGCTCGGTTTGTCGGCCTAGGATTTCTCATCACGGTCGTAGTTGGCGCACTAGTTGACCTAGCCGCTATCGGCCTCGTCTTCCCGCTGCTCGTGGGGGCTTGGCTATTTGCTCGCGCGCCTGACGGCAGGCCGACATGGGGGGTGCTGCCGGCGCTGACCGACGGCGGCGAGCGCTCGGTCGGCTTCGAGACTGTGCTGGTGGTGGCGGGAGCTGGACTGGTCATCTTTGTGGAGTTTATTTTCATTAAGGAGAACCTCGGGCGGATGAACACCGTTTTCAAGACATATATGCAGGTTTGGGTGCTGTGGGGCGCTGCTGTCGGACCGATACTCGCATGGTTGCTGACGCGCTGGTGTCCGGATAGCGAGACAAAGGGGCAACTCATAAAGGCTGGAACGACAATTTTTGTTATCTTTCTGGTTTGTTCGACATCGGTGTACGCCGCCATTGCGCTGCCGAACCATGTCAACCGCGCCGGGGAACCAACGCTTAATGGGATGGCATACCTCAACGATTCTCATCCTGGAGAATCTGAAGCTATCCGTTGGCTGAACCGTGAGATAGACGGTCGCCCGAACATGGTCACTGCAGCGCCAGCTGGCTACTATTGGGTACCCAGTGAGGGCAAAGGGGCCAGTGCCCCGTCAAGCCTGACAGGAATCCCGACGGTGGCAGGGTGGGTTCACCAGATTCAGTATCGGAACCGCAGTGTCTACTACCAGCGTGTAAACGACGTCGAAGCCATCTACAGTGGCCAGCACGCTCAACAGCGCGAACTTCTCCAGAAATATAATGTGAAATATATTTATAACGGTCCAGCGGAACAGGCCCGCTACTCAACCATCACGGTCCAACACTTGGACAGTGTAGTCGAAATACACCGCTCGGGGGAAGTCATAATTTACCGCGTCAACCAGAGTTCACTTTGAGACCTGGAAAATGGGGATACTGATGACTGTGTGACACTAAACCGCTTCTCTGCTCGTGGGTTCCTCTTTGCAGTCGCACTCACTGAGGAAAGGGGTTAGCCTAACTGAGGTGCTAAGCCCCCTTCCTCAGCGAGCGCCGAAGGCGCGAGCAGGAAGGGGATACAGCGCCGCACAGTTCTCATACACGATTCGGTGGCAGGTCCACAGGCCCATGCAGTAGTAATGTTTTTTGCGCATAGAGTATATACTATGCATACAGTGAAACGGACCACAATTACTCTCCGAGAGGACCAACACGAGTGGATTCAGGAACACCACCTGAATCTCTCGTCGTTCATCCGAGAGCGACTTGACGAGTACATCGAGGAACACGAGTAGAGAGCCATGTACTACGCCTAACCGTCTCAAACCGTCCAACGCCCACCGCGGGGAGTTGGACCGTCACCGAGACATTTGTAGGCAACTCTACAACCACACGCTCTACCGCCTCAACGAGTACCAAGACGAACACGGCGAACTGCCGTCCATGACCACCCTGCGGTCGGAGTTTCCCGACCTCAAGCAGTGGTGGGACGACCTCTCGGACGTGTACTCGAAGGTTCTCCAAACCGTCGTGGAACGTCTGTTCGACAACCTCAAAGGCCTCTCCGCGCTGAAAGAGAACGGCTACGGCGTCGGGCAACTCAAGTGGAAGCCGCCACGGGAGTTCCGCAGTTTCACGTACAGTCAGTCTGGCTTCAAGCTCGACAAGAAGGGCGGTCAGACTGTGCTGTCACTCTCGAAACTCGCGAACATACCAATCCGGCTCCACCGAGCTATCCCCGACAACGCCACACTCAAGCAGGTCACGCTCAAGAAGGAACCCACAGGTGAATGGTTCGCCACGTTCGGCGTCGCAATGGACTGCGAACCGCCCGAACCGCCTGAGAATCCCGAGAAATGCGTCGGCATCGACGTAGGGACACTCAAGTCCGCCCACGATACCGACGGCACGGCGGTCGGGTGCCAGCCTCTCCGACGAGCGTGACCGCTTGAAGCGCGAGCAACGGAAGCTCTCGCAGAAACAACATGGGTCGAACAACTACGAGAAGCAAAGACGGCGCGTAGCGGAGTGTCACGCCTACCTTCGGCGCAAGCGCCGCGATTCTTGCACAAACTCTCGGTGTACTACGCTCGGGAATACGACCTCGTAACGGTTGAAGACCTGAACGTGAAGGGGATGATGGAGTCATCGTCGAACAGCCGCAATACGGCGTCTGTCGCGTGGCGGACGTTCCTCTCGTTGCTCGAATACAAGTGTGAGCGCGAGGGGACGCACTTCGTCGCGGTCAACCCGAGAGGGACAACCAAGGAGTGCGCGTCCGGTGGTGTTTCGACGGAGAAAACACTGTGGGTCCGTGACCACTCCTGTCCTGCCTGCGCTTTCGAGGCGGACAGGGATGCGAACGCGGCGTGGAACATTCTTTCTCTCGGCCTTGAAGACATAGGAGTGGGATACTCCGAATCAACGCCTGTGAAGACTGCGCTCCCTACGGACATCAATTCGGTGTCTGCAAAGCGCGTCGTGGAAGCAGGAAGCCCTACCCTCAACGAGCGAACGGCCTCAGCCGTGAGCGAGTAGGGTAGTTCACATTTTTTCGGATGGCTAAATTAAGTTAGTTGAGTGGCACTACACCAGATATCTCTCACGCTGGCCGAACAAGAGACGCGGCGGTCGCATTCGTCGTGAGCGTGTTATCCGCGGTAGTCTCGTTCAAGCGGCCCTGTTGCTCGGTAAGCCACGCGTCGTAGTCGGACTGGTTCATCACGACGACGGTGGCCTGCATTTTGCTGTGACCCGGACCACAGAGTTCGGCACAGTAGAGGCGGTACGACCCGGTTTCGGTCGGTCTGGTCCGGGCAACTGTTTCCTGACTGGGGAAGATGTCCTGTTTCACCCCAAACTGGGGTATATAAATGGCGTGTATCACCTCCGAGGAGGTCATGGTAAACCTGACGTCAATCCCCTTTGGGAGGACGAGTCGCTCACTGGTGGTGACACCAGTGTCCTCGTAGCTAAATTCCCAGCCGTATTGATAGGCCAGTACATCTATTTCGACCTCCTCGCCGGCGTCGGCCGTCGTATCGGCCGCGGCCGGCGTAATATAGGGGTTGGTCATGACAAAAAATCCTGATATCCCGACGAACACCAGAATCGCACCGGTGGCGGCGGTCCACGTCACTTCGAGCGCGGGGTCGTCTATGGTTGGTCTGGGGTTGTCGTTGTTGTGGAACCGGTAGATGGCATAGACAAGCATCAGTTCGACGAACAGCGTCAGCGGTAGAGCGACGTACAGTAGCTGTTCGTTCAGCTCGTCGATGGCCGCCCGATTGACCGACTGGGCAGCCGCCGGTGAACTAAAAACTACCGCACCTATTGCAATAACGAAGAGCCAGGATAGTCCACGAGTGAAACGCATCGATATCGCTTGTGTCGGGAGTATAAAATAGCTTTGCCAGTCAACCCAAATCACTATACCGCTAGATACTGCCCGTCGTCGCGTAGTTTTATATCAATGGATCCGTGAGAATCCAATAATGCCCTCACCGACCAATGCGTACCGATGTAGTGTCTTATCGGTATCGTCGCTCATCAGAGCGCGGTTACCAGTAAACAGCTACAACGGTCCGTATGAAAAGCTGGCTACTGCGGCTCTACCAATGGCTTCCCGACGATGATGAACAGAGCTGTCATCGAAGGCTCAGCGCTGGGTATCCTTGCGATCGCTATTCTCACGCTCTGGCTGCGAGCCCGGTACAAGGCTCGTCCGACCAGCGACGGTGGCTACTTCACCCGTGAGGAACTTCAGTTCGAACTCAGCCGTCTCCAAGACGAGACGCTGCGCTGGCTGACGACGACAAACCACCGCGAAATCGGCATCCTCTACATCGCTTTCGGAACTGTCGCCGCTCTCTGGGGCGGGATGGACGCGATGATGCTGCGGACGGAACTTCTGACCCCACCAGCGGACATCTGGACGCCCGAGACGTACAATGCCCTCTTTACCACCCACGGACTGACGATGCTCATCTTCTTTGTCCTACCCGTTTTTTTCGGTATCGGGAACTACTTCCTCCCGCTTCTTATCGGAGCCGACGACATGGCGTTCCCGCGAGTCAACGCCATCGGCTTCTGGCTCCTCCCGCCCGCCCTGCTGATGGTCCGTTTCGGTCTCATCGTCCAGGTCGGTGGGCAAGTGTTGAGCCTCTTTCTGCCGGAGAAATCGATTCGCTTCTTCCTGACACTCCGGGAGGTGAGTGTCGGCTGGACACTGTACCCGCCACTGTCGGTGGTGCAACCGAACCCCCAGATAGACCTCCTGTTGCTCGGCCTGCATCTGAGCGGTATCGCGACGACGGTGGGTGCCATTAATTTCATTGCAACCATCATCTACGAACGTGCCGACGGTGTGACCTGGAGTAACCTTGATATTTTTTCGTGGAATATGATGGTAACCAGCAGTCTTGCCCTCTTCGCGTTCCCGCTGCTGGGGAGTGCCCTGCTAATGCTTCTGATGGACCGAAACCTCGGAACAACCTTCTTTGCGACAGAAGGCGGTGGTCCAATACTCTGGCAAAACCTGTTCTGGTTCTGGGGCCACCCCGAAGTATACATTCTCTTCCTGCCCGCGACAGGGCTGATGAGCCTCATCCTCCCGAAGTTCGTCGGCCGGAAACTGTTTGGCTACCAGTTCATCGTCTACTCCACGCTGGGGCTAGCCGTGATGTCCTTCGGCGTCTGGGCCCACCACATGTTCACCTCCGGCATTGACCCACGACTCAAAGCGTCATTCATGGCCATCTCTATCGCTATCGCCGTCCCGAGTGCTATCAAAGTGTTCAACTGGATAACGACGATGTGGGACGGCGACATACGCCTCTCTGCGCCCTTCATCCTGTGTGCCGGGGGTATCGGAACGTTCATAATCGGCGGTGTCACCGGGATTTTTCTCGCCGTTATTCCCATCGACATCCTGTATCACGGCACCTACTACGTCGTCGGCCACTTCCATCTCATCGTCGTCGGGATCATCCCAATGCTGATGATCGCCGCGAGCTACTACTGGTATCCCATCATGACCGGTCGCTGGTACGACAGGCGGCTGGCGAAGTTCCAGTCGGGGCTTCTCATCGTCGGCGCCTTCGTTACGTTCATGGTTCTACTCGTCATTGGCGGCATGGGACTGCCGCGCAGGCAGGCCATCTACCCACCCGAGTACCAGTTCGCCCAGCAAATAGCCACTGTCGGCGCCTACGTCATCGGCCTGAGCGCGCTGATGTGGCTCTACAACATGCTGATATCTTACTGGCGCGGCGACGTGGTCCAGACGACCGACCCCTGGGAACTGAAGGCGACGAACCAGTTCACCCGTGAGTGGCAGTGGTTCGAGGACCGTATGGTCGAGAAGTACGACATGGAGCCGGCCCAGCCCGAAACCACCCGGCGGTCCTACGCGCCGGAACTTGAGCCGATAGGGCTGCTTGGCGGCGTCGGCAGCGTCGCACAGAACGTCTACCGGAACGCGTCACTGGCCGCTATCGCCGGCTTCGTCGGCACCTTCCTGATGACCGGCGGGATCGGAACTGCAATCGTTATCGGCGTGCTCGACCCCTCGTCGTTCGGTGAGATCGCCGACCTAGTCGGTCTGGGGGAGAGTCCGCTCATCGGCGCGGGGCTGTTTCTGGTCGCTGGGACCGTCACCTGGCCGCTGGTTTTTCTGGCGTTCCAAGAGTATCTCCCCGGCCGCCGGATGTTCGAGACAGGGCTGGTGTTCGCGACGCTAGTCGCAACCGGCTTCTCGGTTGCCTTCTACACCGACCAGCAGGGGCTCGCATTCGTCGGCTATCTCACCTTCGTCTTCGTCGCTCACTGGGCATACGGAATAGGGCTGGCTGTGACCTTCCAGTTCCTCCGGTCCAGACAAACTGACATGGGGGCCTGATACTCAAAGAGATACGCTCTTCAGTAGACTGGCGGAACCAGGAGCATTAGTGCCTCTGGCCCGGCAAAAACGGGTATGCATGAAGACCGTCCTGCCTTCGGCCAGAGGCTATCGGAACTTGCGGAACTTGGGGTAATAGAATTTCGGGCCGAGCCGCTCGACGCCATCGTCGAGCGGCGTCTCAAAACGATCTGGGAAGAACGCTCCTGTCCACACTGCGGCGCAGACAGCCTCCACGCTCTCAACGGCTCTGACCGTATCTGGTGTGGCCGCTGTGACTGGAAAACCACGTACACGCGAGGGACACCCTTCTACGATTCGGAACTCACCCCAGGTGAGTTCCTCATCGCCTTCATCCTCTACGCTGACACACTGCTCAGCATTACCCAAATCGCTGAACTCCTCTCACCGTGTTACACGACGCTTCACGACCAGCTCAGAGAGTTTGAGACCGCGTTCTGTCAGGGATTTCCGACTGTCTGGGAGCGCGTCTCCCAGACAGTCGATGGGCCAACACAGGTCGATGAAACACAGCAGGTGTGTTCGGGCTTCAAAGGCCAAGATCCGCCGCGGGAGGGACTCGACCGCGGCGGGTCGCCCGAGGGTGGACGTACCCGCTGGACAGGGGATCAGGGTGACGAACTGACGCTCGTCGCGGCCTGCCGCGACGTGCTTCGCGTGGTCTCAGCTCAGGAAGGAAGCGACTATGAAGATGACCTTGGGCCAGTTATCGAGGAAGCGACTATGAAGATGACCTTGGGCCAGTTATCGAGGAAGCGACTATGAAGATGACCTTGGGCCAGTTATCGAGGAAGCGACTATGAAGATGACCTTGGGCCAGTTATCGAGGAAGCGGACGACCTCTCCCAGCCGCTGGGAGAGGTCTGGACCGATGGACTGCCAGCTTACCGAGGGATGGAGCATGATCACCGATACGTTGTCCACGACGAGAGGTACGTCTCCGACGAAGGCGTCCACACGAACCAGGTAGAGTGTCTCTGGTCACTGCTCCGTCCGTGGTTGGCGAAGTTCCGCGGCCTGTCCAAGCAGGGCTTGGAGCAGGCCGCTCGGACCTACGGCTTCCTCCGGTCACTGAACCTTACTGGGGCACCGATCCACGGTCTCGTAGATTGCATCGCCGTCAATGTACTCCGCTAGTTCCGCCAGTCTACCGAAGAGCGGGTGTTGTTGACGCCGTGTGTCGATTACGTCATCACGTTCACCGAACTCGCAGGCGGTGACGCCGAGCAGATTACTGCCGCGACTCCGGCGCTGATGCTCATCCAGTTGTTGTTGCTCCCGCTGTATCTCTGGCTGTTCATGGGCCAGCAGGTGGCCGAATTCATCGAGGCAGGGCCGTTCATCGAGGCGTTCGTCGTCATTATCGCGCTGCCGCTGACGCTCGCATGGGCGACTGAATACTGGGCTGACCGGTCCGAGCGCGGCGCTCAGTGGCAGAACACGATGGGCTGGTTTCCGGTTCCGATGATGGGGGCAACACTGTTTGTCGTGATCGCCTCCCAACTGCCGCGCGTCCAGGATTCAATCGGACAGATCGTGTCGGTCGTCCCGATATATGTTGCGTTTCTGGTCATTATGCCGTTGCTCGGTCGGTTAGTGGCTGGAGTGCTCGGGATGGGAGCTGGCGAGAGCCGGGCCCTCGTGTTCACCTCTGTCACACGGAACTCGCTTGTCATTCTTCGGCTGGCGCTCGCGCTGCCATCGGGCTATGGGCTCGCACCAGCGGTGGTCGTTACTCAGACGCTCGTCGAGCTGACGGGTATGGTGGTCCTCACGCGAGTCGTCCCGGCGTGGTTGGTACCGGAAACCCCCCAATCAGCCCCTTTAGTGTGATGTTGGATGAATCGATAGTGGTTGATGTATCAACTGCGAGGTCACTCGGGATGAACCACTTCCCTCGGCGTACTCATACATCCAGCCCCTGCTTGAGCTCGCTGTCCCATTAGGTGGGAATCCGCCTGAGAGTTTTATTTGGTACCACTATATCTCCCGAACATGTCCAAAGTCGGATGTAGCCAAGACGAATCCAACACTACACAGGGGACTATCTAACGCGACACATGACGACCAAACTGTTGGGCCAAAGTACCGCTGTAAAAAATAATAGACTGCGTGAAACACTCGAATCTTTTTGCTGTGAGATATGCACGTTTCGATTGATGAGTCCCAGTAGAATATATCAACACCAATGATGAGAGAAAACCAGCAACGGATTACGCAACTAACTGTGAGCGTCCTGCTCTTAATTCTTGCAGCTGGGACAGTCTCTGCTCACGGAGCAAGTCTCTCAAGTGGTTCACGTGAACCCATACGCGTTCCGACATGGCTGTTTCTGAGTACGGGCGGAGCGGCAGTCGGGGCATCTTTTTTGTTAGCCTCCTTTGTGACAGATAGACAATTTATCAGACAGCTCCATCAGTGGGGCTTCCCGATTCATGCTGAGAACAGTCACGTGGCTGTTACTGCGGGTCGTGTACTCGGGTTGGTGGGCTATGTTACTGTCCTGGTCATCGGATTCATCGGTCCCTCCACGCCACAAACCAATGCGGCGATACTTCTTGTGTGGGTTGGCTGGTGGGCGGGACTAGCGATGACAAGCTATCTGGTTGGGAACACTTGGCAGACTCTCAACCCACTTTCTACCATCGCACTGGTGCTGCCCTCGCTAAATCGACGCTATCCCGACTCGTACGGGGCATGGCCTAGCGTAATTGGACTCTTGGCGTTAATCTGGATCGAGGTCATAAGTCCATTAGCTGCTGACCCACAATTACTCGCTACCGCTGTGGTCGCGTACAGCGTAGTGACCCTGTTTGGTGTCGGTATTTTTGGACGGGACACGTGGTTTGACAAGGCGGATCCCGTAGAGAGAGTATTCCGCTACTACGGTCGTGTGGCACCCATCGGAAAAACTGGACGGAAAATTAAATTTCGGTTGTTCGGTATGGACCTTTCCGTTCCCCGTTTGGTAGACGATTTCGATGAAGTCGTATTTATTATAGCGTTGCTGTGGGGGACAACCTTCGACGGATTCGTTACGACACCTGGGTGGCGTACCCTGACGGAACCTCTTGTCGCAGGCGGTTTCCCTCCACAAGTACTGTATCCGGTAGCGCTCCTCGCTGGCTTTGGCCTCTTCTTTGGAATCTACCTTATCGCGGTTGAACTCAGTCGACGAACTGCAGAGACCTATCTCCAGTCACGCATGGTGGCAGTTCAGTTTGCTCCACCATTGCTTGCAATTGCTGCTGGGTATCACTTCGCTCACTATCTCGGGTATTTTCTTGAACTCGCACCAGCTCTCTGGTTGGCACTCCTCTCACCGTTTTCAGATCCCGGCACAGTCCCAGTATATCAACCGCCAAGTTGGTTCGGTGGAGTTGGTATTGCGGCCGTGGTTATTGGCCATCTAGTTGCTATCTGGGTCGCACATGCGGCGGCCTATGACCTGTTCCCCAGTCGGATTCAGGCGATCAGGTCACAGTATCCGTTTATCGCGGTGATGGTGTTCTACACGATGACCAGTCTGTGGGTCATCACTCGCCCCGAGGTGGCACTTCCATACATATGAGCAATCACGAATATACAATTGGAAAGGACCAATCGCCCCATGTGTGTGAGTACTGCGGTCGTCCTTTCAGCCAGCAAGAGTGGCTAGACTTACACCGGGGGCTAGAGCATCCTAACGAATTATCTGAGGAGCATATTTCAGCGTTTCAGACAGCGTACGAGGCAGAGGAAGGAGAACTCGGACGATTCCGCCTCCGAGCTCTTGGTGTGCTTATACTGCTGTATTTTTGCTTGCTCATGATTTACGCGCTTGTCTGACCTGATACATACGACAGAACCCTCTAAAACGACAATACAATGAAACTGACTCGACGACGACTGATACAGACGGCCAGCGCCTCAATTACAGGACTGATCGCTGGATGTGCAAGTCGAACAACCGATACGCAACGCTCATTTAATATCTCGAGTCCTGCCATGGAAAACGGGGGGACACTCCCAGCCCGGTACACGTGTGATGGGGCTGGAGAGTCACCCCCGTTCGAGATACGGAATCACCCGGATCCGACAGCGGCACTGGCGATTACCGGAGAGTACGACCGTGGGCCGATAAATGAGCCAGTGTTCTGGTCGATATGGAATATCCCTCCTGAGCGGACCACGATCCCCGCCGGTATACCGCGGACACCGACTGTAGAGACACTGGGTGGTGCTCCTCAGGGTCGACAGCGTGGCGGTGAAGTAGGATACAAAGCACCGTGTCCACCGCCCGGCCAACCGTACGAGCACCGATTCCAACTCTATGCACTCGGTGAGATATTGGATATCGAGGCGGGCACGAAACATGACGACGCCGTCGAAGCGATCGGTAGTTCTGTCCTTGCCAGTGCTCGACTAACTGTAACTTTGCAGCGGTCCGAGAGGACGTCTGAGCGAACGACCCAACCGATGGAATAGCGACGGAGAACACGGAATCTCGAAAACGAGATCTTATCGATGGCCGTATTATTAACTTAGGCGCATATTGTTAATAGTACCTATTGTCATATGCGGCTTTTATAACAGCTAGTTTAATAAAATACGATTGTCTAGAATTCGCTAATGACCTCATCAGACGAGAACAGTGACGAGTCAGATGAGACAGACGACTCGCATGAACACGATCATTCACATGACCATTTTGATCGTGAACATTCAGAGAGAGATGAAGTATCGGATCCTTCGATAGCCCATGATGGAAGTGTGGCACAGCTCTCAGTGCCCGATATGGACTGCCCGTCGTGTGCGGGGAAAGTTGAAAACAGTGTTAGCAAGGTCGAGGGAATCAAAGAAATCGAGCCACAGGTGACGACAGGAACTCTCACAGTCACATACGAGGCCGACATCACGTCGACGGAGGCTATCACCGAGCGCGTCGAGAAAGCTGGCTACACTGTCGAAAACAGCGACGAGGTCACGGAGAAGTTTTCTGTCCCAGAAATGGATTGTCCGTCCTGTGCGGAGAAGGTCACGAAGGCACTGGACAGTCTCGACGGCATTGCAACGGCGGAACCCCACCCGACGACTGGGAAAATCACAGTCACATACGATTCTGCAACCGTGACGGGTTCAGACATCAGTGCCGCCATCGAGGGCGCAGGATACGAAGTTACAGATACGACCGCACAGCAGGGTAACAAAGATAATAGCGAATCTGGTGACAGTATCTGGCGAAGCCGCCGGGCTATCAAGACGTGGATTAGTGGTGTGTTCCTCGCCGGTGGACTCCTGCTGGAATTCTTCCTACCCGGGGAGAATATACAGGTCGCGAGCCTCTTCGGAAGCGACCTGGTGTTAGCTGACGCCCTCTTTCTTGTCGCGATTGCGCTCGGTGGCCACGAAATTCTCCGCAACGGGTATTACTCGTTGCGAAATAGGAACCTCGACATTGATCTGTTGATGTCCATTGCGATCTTGGGTGCCCTGGTGGCAAGTGTTGCATTCGGGGAGGGTCTCTATTTTGAAGCAGCGACGCTTGCGTTCCTCTTCAGCGTGGCCGAACTTCTCGAGCGCTACTCGATGGACCGTGCCCGCAACTCGCTGCAAGAGCTGATGGATCTGTCTCCGGATGAAGCGGTCGTCAAACGCAATGGGGGCGAAGAGACTGTTCCTGTTGCGGAAATAACGGTCGGTGACATCGTCGTCGTTCGGCCAGGAGAGAAGATTCCCATGGATGGCACGGTCGTAGACGGGGAGAGTGCGGTGAATCAGGCACCAATCACTGGCGAGAGTGTTCCAGTGGATAAGAGCGAGGGTGAAGAGGTGTACGCCGGGACAATCAACGAAGAGGGGTATCTCGAAGTGGAAGTCACCGCTACGGCGAGCGATAATACCCTCTCGCGTATCGTCGAGATGGTTGAGGACGCCCAGTCGAACAAAACCGAGCGCGAACAGTTCGTCGAGCGATTCTCCGCGTACTACACACCTGCTGTCGTCGCTTTTGCTATCCTCGTCACGATTGGGAGCCCCTACGTTCTCGGCACGACGTGGCCAACAGCTATCGTCTACGGGCTTACATTGCTCGTACTCGCCTGCCCCTGTGCGTTCGTCATCTCGACGCCAGTCTCGGTCGTCTCGGGCATTACGAGCGCGGCGAAGAACGGCGTGCTGATTAAAGGCGGAAACCATCTCGAGGCAATGGGCGAAGTCGACGCCGTCGCATTCGATAAGACGGGGACACTTACGAAGGGGGAACTCACGGTAACTGATGTCATCCCCCTCAATGGAAATTCCGAGGACGACGTCCTTCGGTGTGCCCGTGGCCTTGAACAACGTAGCGAGCACCCTATCGGAGAAGCAATAGTCGCGGAAGCAGACGGTGCAAGCGTCGCAGAGCGCGAAATCTCGGATTTCGAGAGTATCACCGGTAAGGGGGTTCGGGCAGAGCTTGACGGGACCGATCACTTTGCCGGGAAGCCCGGCCTGTTTGAAGAACTTGAGTTCGATCTGTCACACGTTCACGCGACCACCGATGGAGGCGTGGTTACCGACACAGCCCAGTCACTATGTGACCGGCATAATTGCCTCGATTTGCTGGAAGAGACGGTCCCAGAACTCCAGAGTGAAGGGAAGACTGTGGTGCTTGTCGGGACAGACGAAGAACTAGAAGGGCTCATCGCCGTCGCCGACGAAGTCAGGCCAGCAGCGAAACAGACGATAGCCCGACTCCAAGACCTCGGCGTCAAACGAACAGTGATGCTAACGGGAGATAATGAGCGGACTGCACAGGCTATCGCCGAGCAGGTGGGTATCGATGAGTTTCACGCAGAACTCCTTCCAGAAGATAAGGTCACTGCGATCGAGAAACTCACCGATGAGCACGACGGTGTCGCGATGGTTGGAGATGGTGTAAACGATGCCCCTGCCCTTGCCACCGCTACCGTAGGCGTCGCTATGGGCGCCGCTGGGACGGACACGGCACTGGAGACGGCCGATATCGCACTAATGGGTGATGATCTGGGCAAGCTGCCGTATCTCTACGAACTGGCCAATGACGCTAACGGCGTTATCCAGCAGAACATCTGGGCCAGTCTCGGAGTCAAGGCCGCACTGGCATTGGCAGTACCGTTTGGTTACGTCCCAATTTGGTTGGCAGTGCTCGCCGGCGATGCAGGGATGACGACTGCCGTCACCGGGAATGCAATGCGCCTCTCCAGAATTCGTCCACCAGAAGACAGCGGGGCTGAAACGATTTCCAGCGGAGGTTCACACCGATGAGTAGCACATCCGAAGACACCGAACAGAGTCCCACTGCCGATGAACAATCTGGACTCCCCTACGGACCATTTCTTGTCCTGCTTAGTGCCACAGTCGTCGCTGGTTCGGGACTGCTAGTCTACACCATGGAGCAGGCGAATCTCCCTTTAGTGGCCGATTTTGTGTGGATACTCGGCTATGGTGTCGCAGTTTGCATTATATGGGTTGTCTGGCTCCGACCGGTAGAACTCGTTGGGCCGGCAGGTCGAGAGACGGGCGATAGTTCTAAAAACGAAGATACAACTGCCGACTCATCAGCTAAAGACGGCCCAGAATGGGAAATATCAGGATGGGGCGAGTTAGCAAAAGTACCGAGCGAAAAAGGAGGAGACACTCAAAATAACACCCCGGAAAGTGTAGATACTTCATCTTCAAAGGACATCGAATAATCCTGAACTACCACTCCTTGATTGTGTGTTCTCATCAAGTAGACCTCGCTAAGTAAGAGATGTAAAGAGTGTTATAGAACAGTTCCACACACTGTAGTGTTCGCATTGCGAATCGTTCGATACAGTTGACCTATTGTCCACACGCGTCGGCTCTACGCGACTCTACTTCTACTGAACCGATAGAGCGTGAACGCGAGAATAACGAGCATGAGGAGAACGCTTCCCCAGACGACCGGGCTGAATCTGCTCATAGAGATAATGTCTGGATTCGTCGATAAACACTTTGTGCCAGCATCAGGTTCGCATGCTCGTTCTAATAGCTAGTTCACCTAATTGCGGATGCAAACAACACCTTGGGAATCGTTCTATAACATCATCGGGGATGAAACCTATTAAGCTCAATCCGGTCGCCGAGAAAATTCACTGCTGGATGTAGAGTGAATACATGATTACAGCAAGACCAGCAGCGACGAAGACACTATTTGCGAGCACGCCGACTGCAAGTGAGACGGCAAAGAACTGATTGGCGATACCCGAGAGAAACGCTCCGAAGGTAATAATTCCGAATCCGACACCGAGCACTCGTAACGAGGGGGAATTAGTATGCCGATAAGCCCTAAACGCAATATAGGTAATTGCGCCACCAAGGAGCAAAATCACCAACTTCACGGCCGCAATTGCGGTCAAAACAGCGTTCACAGCTCGTCACCCATCTTGGACCAGATATCTGCAAGCCGTTCGTCCGTCGTCCGCTGGTCTCTGTCAACAGCGACGGAGAACTCACCAGACTTGGTCATGGAAATGGTGATATCCTCGAAGTCCCGTTCATACTGCGTGACACGCCCACCACCAGGATTTATTTGATCCCGTTCTCGAACGAGAGATGCCGTGCTCAATAGGTCCAGTTTTCGGTACAACGTTGATTTAGGGATGTCACACGCTTCGGTAAGTTCTGTTGCAGTCATAGGGTCAACTGTTTCACGGAGGATAGCTTGACAATCTGGGTCATCTAACGCGTCAACAACAGCCTGAAAAGGGGGTGTGTCGACGGTAGAACCCGGATTGTCACCCATTTGCTGTCTGCCTCGTTTTTTTGCGAGAGAAGATGTGAGTTTTGTTATGGCGGTATTGAATGCTAATCGACCATCGGTGTATTCGATACAACTCGGTGTGTTCAGTCGCTGAAAGGGTCTCGAACATGCAGGCACTGTTATTGATGTTCCGCGTATACTTCGAGGAGTTCTTGATAGCGACTCCGGATAGTCGTCTGGCAGATGTGACAGACGTTACTCACAGTCTCTTGTGTTAACTGCTCGTTTGTAAGGTGGGTAGAAGCATACAATGCTGCGGCCGCTAATCCGGCTGGACTCTTCCCACTTTGAATCGCGTTTTGAGTCGCTACTTCTAGAATGTCGCGAGCCACTCGCTGTGCTTCCTCACTCACATCGAGTGCAGAAGCGAACTGAGGCAAGTATTCCGTAGGATCCTCGGGTTCGAGTGTCAGTCCGAGCTCACGGGAGAGATATCGATAGGCCCGTTGGATCCGAATCTCTTCGACTCGACTGACATCAGCAAACGCTGAAAGGGGACGGGGCATTCCCTGTTGCCGCGCGGCTGCATACAACGCTGCTGTTGACATGCCCTCTATTGACCGCCCCGGGAGTAGATCCTCTTCGGCTGCCCGCCGGTATAGTACACCAGCAGTTTCACGAACAGATTCCGGGATACCTAATGCGGATGCCATCCGGTCGATTTCCCCGAACGCCTGTTTGAGGTTCCGTTCAGTGGCGTCCTTGGCCCGAAATCGTTCGTCCCACGTTCGAAGACGCTGTAAGCGTGCCCGCTTCCGAGCAGCTATGGCTGCCCCATTGGCATCTTTGTCCTGCCAGCTGATTTTTGTACTCAGTCCCTTATCGTGCATCAGCTCAGTTGTCGGAGCGCCTACACGACTCTTTTTGCTGTTGTCGCCAGCTTCGAAGGTTCGCCACTCTGGTCCTCGATCGACGAGAGCTTCCTCGAAAACTAACCCACAGCTCTCACAGGTCTGTTCACCGTGAGCCTCGTCTTCAATTATACCACCACCACACTCTGGGCAGGCTTCGATGGCAGAGCCATCGCGCTCTGGTTCCTGCTTCCGGGACTCATGTTCACGGTCACCGCTGGTCCGTGTAGTGATATCATCAGACATCGTTACGTCCCCCCGGAAGTCATGGTGGTCCTTATCACACAGAAGGTGCCCGTATCGTATGAACATGCGGCGGTGTCCCAGTTGGTAGGAATCCGAGGTGCCACTATACTACTGAACTGTGAATTCTTGACTGAATTTGTTGGCCCAAAAATCGTGCTATCGGCGCATTACAATGTCTCAGAAACAGGCTGACAGCAGAGTCACTGATGATTCTCGCCAGATGTATAACCATGGTAAAAATAAGCAGTTGCTAGATGGTGGGGTAGCATATTGAATAACACATCCGGGTTCGATACAGGAATCCGTTCTGTCGCAACTGCAATCGGACTAACCTTTGTCCCAATCGTTATCGGGTCGGTGGTAGTCCTTGGAGCCTCGTCAGTGCTGCTTGTGGTCGGAATCGATGTCTCATCACGGCCATCGCTACGGCTACTCCTGAGTACAGTTCTACTGCAGGGACTCACCTTTGGCGGCCTTGCACTCGTATATCTCAAAATTCGAGGGCTCGGATTCGGATTCGTCCCCGTTTCGGTACCTAATAAACGTGATATCGCAGTCACAGTCGTTGGGACAATCGCTCTTATCCTTCTTCTGTTGTCAGTCTCAGGAATAATCTCAATACTGGATATCGAATCAGCGCAGAACACCGTTGTTACCATCGGTCAACAGAACCCAGTCGTGTTTCTCATTCTCATCCCGCTCTCGTTTCTGTTAGTGGGCCCAGGTGAGGAACTGCTGTTCAGAGGACTCGTTCAGGGGACACTCGCAGAGTCACTCCACCCCACAAGAGCAGTGATATTGGCAAGCGCACTGTTCGCATCAATCCACCTCTTCTCGTTGTCGGGCGAGGGGAAACTGGTCTACATTGCCATTGCCTTTATTTTGGCACTGGTCTTGGGTGGCGCATACGAGTACACAGGCAATCTCACCGTCCCAGCCCTGATGCACGGCGCGTACAACGCATTACAGTTCGCAGGTGCATATATTTCTTCGACTGGTGGATTCTGATACCACGTATGTGTCCCTTCTTCTACACGGCGAATCGACACAAGCTATCGGTCATACCGTACATCATCCGGTGAAGTCTTCATAAGATACCGAGCCCTGGTTAACGATTGTTTGACTCTCTGGGACAGAACCGTCTGGTGGCATACTCCCCTGAGCCGGTCCACCAGGTTCACCGACCACAATGCGGCCAACCATTCCAATGGTTTTGTGTGGGATACAGAAATAATCGTATGTCCCTGCTGTTTCAAACGTATGCTCAAACGTGGCCCCTTGCGCGTTGAGAGTGCCACTATTGAAAGAGTCAGCACCCACAGGAATGCGCGTTACCGACGCCGAAGTAGCCTCCTCAGTGTACGCTGTCGCTGAATGACGGCCACCCCGGATTTCAAATGTGACAGTCTCACCAGGCTCGACGAATAATCCGATTGGGTCAAAATAGTACTCACCGCCCTCAGTAATCATCAGGACAGTGTTCGGCTCTCTAGTATTGGTCCGGTTGCTACCGTTATCTTCCGCTGAGCTGCATCCAGCGAGGCCAATGACTCCACCGGTCGTCAACAAGCCGGTAGTTTTGAGAAGTTGTCTGCGCTCCATACTGGTCAATATACAGTACCTGATTATGAGACAGGTGCGGCTTCCCACATCATAGGACATCGCCATGCGTTGATATACCCGAACCGCGAAAACCGATATAGAGAATAGTGCCCGAATGTTGGCAGTTTCAGTGCTGCTAGCCCCGATTTCGAGACATGAAGTGAATAGGACTTACCCAACTTTCAATGGATGAACGCCTATTATGATTGAGCAGAGTGGCACAGACTATTCTGTGTTTAGAGAGTTCACTGCCATCGAAATCGTCGGAACGGTACTTCCGGTCCTTTTGCTGATTATCGTCAGTACGATTCTCTTCTCGTGGCCACCAACCGTACTGGCATGGTTCTCCTGTGGGGTTGGAGGACTCATACTGGTGATATGGACGGGCCGGGCACCCACAATTTCAGTCACTGTACTCGACTGGCCTCGTCCTGAGTCAGGAGCGGATATCGTCATAAACGCCATCGCATACAACGGTGTACTAGTTCTTGGAACAGTCATCGCAGAGATTGTGTGGCAAGTGTCAACGGCGGTGCTACTCGCTGCACTGGTCGGTGTATTCCTCCCGTTTTGGTTCCTCAAACACATTCAGTTCATCGCCTTCATGGATTCCGGATGAACATGAAACGCAAATACAAGCATCTAGCATACAAGCATCGCAAGCAAAAGAGCGAATCGACAGAGTGGTTTCATAAATCCCGACGACGACAACGGAATTCGAAGGGTGTACCAGTGGATGCAAAACGATGGACCCAAATTCTATAGTACTATGAGTACGGGAACCCGGTCTCAGTGGCAGATACAACCTGGGTCAGCAAATACTCGCTCGACTGGCGTCGGGGTTCGGACAGGAACGGTGCTTGTCTCCTGTATTATTGCATTGACACAGGTCCCAACCGCGTCAGCACATAGCGTGACCGGAGCCGCTGGTCTCACAGAGATACACGGGGCCATGCTCACCCTCGTTGGGATTGCTATTGTCGGTGGAGCTGTCGGATTCAAACGACATAGTCGACTCACTCCCGAACAGGCCCTCACCGGTGTCTTTATCGGTATCGTAACAGCAGCGACGGGAGCTGTTCTGTTCGATGCACTCTCGATTGATGTCCAGTACTCGGCTGCGACTATGCCGTTTTCGCGGTCGTTGTACCCCTTGATAGCGTTCGCTGTCGGGCTTACTATCATGATTGGGAGTCTCTCAATCGGTTGGTTTAGATGGCGGACGCGCCCTCGATACACCGGACTTGGGTTCATTTTGGGGCTGTGGGTGACCTACCCATATCTCATCCCAGGACCAGCGAGTAACTCCCATCCCCTCGGATACTTGCTGGTATTGAGTCTCCCCATCGCTGTTGGGTATATCCTCAAAAAAGATGCAGCCCACGTTATTCGAGACGTCTTCCGTGACCCAGTGGCCCGGCGTTTCGGCATTGGTGTGGCGGTCGTCGTTGGGCTGTTTTTCCTCTTCATTACAGGATATCTCTCCGTATTTCCCGAAGAAGGGCTACCACACGAGCCGAAACTGGTCGTCTTACCGGTCATTTATCAACTGGTTTCTTGGCCGACACTCGAAGTCGTCCGGCCGCACATTCCGTTCTTCCTCGCAATCTCTCCAGGGCTGGTGATAGTTGTTGGTCTCCTGAGTTCGCTCATCGGATTCAATGCAGGGATTATCGCTCGGTACTGGCGAATCGAGGAGAGTGCTGGACTTACAGAGGGGACTGCAGGCACAGCGACAGTTGTTGGCTCGTGTACCTGTGGGTGCTGTGGCCCGCTGGTAGCGAAAATCGCGATTCTCGCAGCGGGGCCATCGATTGCGGCGCCACTGTACTGGGTCTTCGTTGACCCAGCATCACCGCTAGGTGTACTCTTTATCGCCGGGAGTATTGCTTTGTTCACTGGGAGTCTAGTCTACTCGATAGAATCAGCAACACGCTCCAGCGAAATTGCCGATTTCAGCCCAGCAGACTGAGAATGTAGTGAAACCGAGAGAGTCCTACGACACGCCCACGAGTTTGGTCAGCAAATCCCACCCGACAAACCGAGGGGTCCGCTCACGGAATGCTTCATACTCTTCGCCATAGTGTTCCCGCAGCCATGGCTCTTCAGCAAATGGGAAGAAGGCAGAGACGACAATCGTCAACGTTCCGTGTATCGCTACTTTCTGGGAATTCGTCGCGATGATAGCGCCTACGAGAAACGAATGAACCCCACACTCTGGGGATTACGCGTAACCTGAGAGATTCTCATACTATCTCACCGAATTTGACCCAGCGAAGTGCTTCGTCGCGGTCATCGACATCGAAATACCGCATTTCCGTCGGTGCAACGGGCCAGAGAGGACGAATCACCTTCCACAATTCATAGAGGAGCCTCGCCCATACGTTGTCACCGACTGCGGCGTATCGCTTGATGGCGAACTCCGATCCATATCGTAGGTCAGGGATCAGGCCAGTCAGGTGGGTTAGGAACGTCCACACAGTCCAGTCAGTGGTCTCCTCGTAGACATGGATCGCCCCGTATTGGCTGGTTTTCTCACTTAACAACTCGTAGAACTCCTGGTACCCTGATCGTGTTCCATTGTGCATCTGGAGCGCGATGACATTATTTTCGGTTGCCTCCAAGAGTTCATACATCGGGGTGCCAGTGTGGTCCTGGTGCGTGTCGTCGTGAGTCGTAGTTGGAGTCATCGTCAGTGAGTGTGGGCGTCGAGGCGGTCGTCGTGCTCACTGTGCAGGAATTCGATTGTGGCGTGATTCACGCCAATATCGGCTAATGCCTCGTGGACCTCTCGGCGAATTCGGTTCGCGGCGGAGAGTGTCTCGACTGCCGTCCGTAGGTGTAACGTCGCGATTGTCAGTTCGCTACAGATCTGCCATGTGTGGAGGTCTTCGATAGCTTCGACGCCGTCGATACGGAGAACAGCCGTCTCAACTTCCTCAGCAGAGATGGGGCCTTTATGCAGGAAGATGATACCGCTGCCTCGCAAGAGTTTCCCAGCCGACCAGAGGACTATCCCGGCAATGAGGATAGCCACAATGGGGTCAATGACTCGAAGACCGGTAAAGTCAATGGCCACCACTGAAACGATAACAGCAACCGATCCGCCGGCATCCCCGAGCAGATGATAAAACGCTCCCCGTTCGTTGAGATTCATCTCACCTCCCTGGACGACATAGACCGACACGAGATTGATGACGAGGCCAGCCACTGCGATTGCGAGTGTTGGGCCTGTTCCAATATCAATCGGGTTCAGAAACCGCTGATAAGACTCGTAGACGATGTAGATTACCATTGGAATTAACAGCGCACCGTTCAGAAACGCGGCGAGCGGTTCGAGTCGGTGCAGGCCATAGGACCACTCCGGCGACCTGTCGTACCGGTCAGCGACGGCTGCAGCTGCAAAGGCCATCACGTACGCCAGCGCGTCAAACAGCATATGTAGCGCATCACTCAGTAATGCGACGGAACCAAACAAGAGTCCACCAGTCAATTCAGCGACGAATCCGACCAGATTGATACCTGCTACGGCACCGAGTTTACGGATGCTATCGCCGCCGCTAACACTGTGCTCGTGACCATTCTCAGCAGCATGATCATGTTCCATTGCAATCGTCTCGTATCTCGTCCTGAACAGCCATAATTATTAAATTAGCTGTTAATATATACCCATTTAGACGCTATTTCTAATAATTATTTAGAGCTTGGTTAATAACAATATTATTATTATTTCTGCAATGCGGAGAGTCATGGCCACTACGAGCCCGTCATAGAAGCTTTCTCATATCTTAAGCTTTTTATAACCAAGGTCGCTGCCCGCTTAACTGGACGCAGGCGCTAAGTCCCCTTCCTCAAGGATCAACGCAAGGAGCGAAGCGACCGAGTAGCACAGTAGAGAGGGATACAGCGCCGTCATCATCTCACATACATACTTCAACGACCGGCTCACAGGCCCACGCCAACCACAAACATTATTTACACAACTTGTGTAAAGTATAGTGTGGCAACACGAAAAAACATCTCCATCCGTGACGACCAAGAGGAGTGGATTCAGGACAATCATCTGAACCTCTCCTCGTTCGTTCAAGAGAAACTAGACGAACTTATCGAAGAACGAGAGACATAGATGCACTACAACTACAAGTATCGACTCAATCCCTCAGAACGCCTCACTGAGACGCTTCTGTACCACGTCGATACTTGTAGACAACTCTACAATCACGTCCTCTACAAACTCAACAAGTCCGACGAGATTCCCGCGCGATACGAGGTTCAGGACACCCTTCCCGCCCTCAAAGCGTGGTGGGACGACCTGACCGACATTCACTCGAAAGTGTTGCAGATGGTCGTCAAGCGCGTCTACGACAACCTCTCCACGCTCAAAGCACAGAAAGAGAACGGACGTGCCGTGGGGATGCTCAAGTGGAAACCACCACGAGAGTATCGCTCGCTCACCTACAACCAGTCCGGCTTCGAACTCAAGAATACGAGTGGTCGGCCTACGTTGTGGTTGAGCAAAATCGGTGAGATTCCGATTCACCTCCACCGAGACATTCCCGAGGACGCGACCATCAAACAGGTCACAGTCAAACAAGAACCCACGGGAGAGTGGTTCGCCACGTTCGGCATCGACGTGGACGAAACCACGCCCGAGAAACCAGTAAATCCCGAGAAGTGCGTCGGCATCGACGTAGGGATTCTCACATACGCCCACGATACGGACGGCACAGCGGTCGGGTCGCTTGACCTGTTCGACGAGCGAGAACGACTGGAACGCGCTCAACGTGACCTATCTCGGAAAGAACACGGCTCTGCGAATTGGGAGAAACAACGGCAGATTGTGGCTGAACGCCACGCCCAGTTGAAGCGAAAGCGTCGTGATTTCCTCCACAAGTTGTCGAACTACTACGCCACCGAGTACGACTTGGTGGCTGTAGAGGACTTGGACGCGAAAGGGTTGGTCGAACTGCCGGGCAACTCACGGAACCGGGCAGGTGCGGCGTGGGGGACGTTCCTGCGGCTGTTCGAATACAAGTGCGAGCGTCAGGGGACACACTTCGTGGCGGTCAACCCAAGAGGGACAACCAAAGAGTGTGCCTCTTGTGGTGTGGAGACAGACAAACCGCTGTGGGTGCGCGAACACTCTTGCCCGTCTTGTGGATTTGAAGCGGATAGAGATGCAAATGCGGCGTGGAACATCCTTTCTCGCGGTCTTGAAGATATAGGAGTGGGACACTCCGAAATAGCGCCTGTGGAGACTGCGCTTCCTGTGGATACCGATTCGGTATCTGCAAAGGGCGTCTTGGAAGCAGGAAGCCCCTGCCTCAAGGAGCGAACCGCGTCAGCGGTGAGCGAGTAGGCAGGGGTAGTTCACGATTGGTAAACTGGATCTTGTGGACAAGACATCGGCAGGGCTGTCTGTTTCTCTACAGGCGTAGCAGGCCGAGCGCCCTGGGGTCGTACGGAAGACGAAGTCTTCCGTGATGACGAGACGCTTCCCGTCTCGGACCACTTGACTTAGAGGCGGTTCACCGGCACTCAGGGAGATTCGACGAGAGCAAGAATGTCTGGCGCTTTGTATACTCTGTTGCGCTCTTTGTCAGTCAATTCTACAATAATCCCTTCATCGCTGAGCTTCTCAATCGCGTCGTAGACTGCCTGTCGTGAGCGCCCGGTCGCGTCAATGGCCCGTGGGGCCTGCAGATACGGCTCTTCGAACAGGTGGTCGATGACATCTCGGACTGCTGGACTGTTCGGAAAGCGACTCCGGTAGTCCGCACGGAGCGCTACGAGCTCGATGCCACACTGATAGGCATCGATAGCCTGTTCGGCAATCGCGTTGAGGACAAACGTAATCCATGATTCCCACTCGCCGTGCTGACTCACGGCGAGAAGGCGGTCGAAGTACTCAGTCCGATAGTGGTTGAAGTACGCCGACAGGTAGAGATACGGTTCTGAGAGCAGGTTCGCCTGGTACAGCTGTAGCATGATGAGAAGCCGTCCCAGTCGGCCATTCCCATCACGGAACGGATGAATCGTCTCGAACTGATAGTGCGTAATAGCGATATCGATCAGCGGCGGGTAGCTTCCGTTTCTAATGTATGAGAGCAACTGATCAAGAAGAAGTGCAACACTGTTTGGATTGGCCGGAACGAATCGGGCGTTTTCGACGTGGTTGTCCGGGCCAATCATGACCGGAATATCATCGCGAATGTGTCCCGGACGCTTGTTCTCACCGCGAACGTCAACTAATAGTGATGCATGGAGGTCACAGAGGAGTTCTTGATCGGTCTGTCTGCCATCATCCAAGGCATTGAAGCCTGTCCGGATCGCCTCGACGTAGTTATACGCCTCCCGGATGTCCCGCAGATTGGCTGCTGAGCGCTCTGGATCGTCGTCGAGATTGTGAAGAACGATATCTGAGACAGTGACATCAGTCCCTTCGATTTGCGAGCTCATCGCCGCTTCTCGAACGACAAACGGTGCGATAAGAAGGTTCTCGTTCTCGATATCGTCGTGGAGTGTCGAGAGCTGTCCGAGGGCATAGCGTGCATCCCCGTAGGCACGGAGGATATCGTCGCTGTATGTGAGCTCTGGTGGGAGTCCAGCAGGCTGGTAGCACGGAATGTCCTCGTATGGGTCAATCCATCCTGGCCCCTCCTCGAAATCGGCGGGATCCATTTGATTAAGCAACTGTATCTGACCCACCTTAATCTGTCGAAAAGCATTAAGACATATTAGTGGGTTCAAAATAGGGTTCTTAGTCAGTCAGATAAGAAAAGTATTGACTAAAACTGCACAGGCCACGGTCAGTAGTCAATCCCGCTGTAACGATTCTTGCAAGCTAGCGTACCAGCCGAAAAGACGATTGTCACTACTGCTGATGGCGGCAGATTTCCTCGCGAACCATAGTCCTGATTTCTTGTTCGGGGATACTTCTATCAGCGGGAACATCTGGTACGTCTAGTGGTTCAAGTTCTTCTGCGGCCGCTTGAGTCGCTCGTCTCCAGTTTCGGCGTAAAATAGAGATCACGACGTTCCTCGAAGAACATGCCCAGCACTGATTTGCCGACAGGCGTTCCTCAGCCGCTTCAGCATAGGTGTAACCTTGCACGACGCGTTCGAGCGCGCGTTGAATAATCAATAACTCGTCATCGTTGACTTGCAGATCCGTCTTCGACCCGATCGAACCAATGGGCGAGCAGTCCATCACCTGCTCTCTTTAGCAATGACAATACCGAACTGAATCCGGGGAATCTTTTGCTTGTGCTCTACACGGAGAAGCCGCCAATCACACCAGACCACGGTCGTTCGCTACTCATTGACTTCGGTTTTTACGACCGTCGCGGGCCGTGTCGTCAATCGGAGGACGCGGTCAGTGACACTCCCAAGTAGAGCACGATATTCTTCCGGCCGCCGTTTGGTGCCAAGTACGAGCAAGTCCGCGTCGTGATCGTTGGCGTACGCAACGATGGTCTCTGCGGGGCGACCGTGGTGAATTGCCGTTTCGATGTCGATGCCGGCTTCCGACGCTCGAGTACGGAGCTCTGAAAGCGTATCTTCGCCGTGTTCTTCGAGGCCGTGTTCTGGGCCTTCAGCTTCGTCGACGTACTCGTCGCCGCTGTACGCAGTCACGACGTCCTCGTCAACGACGTAGAGCACATGGAGGGTAGCGTCGTGGGTGGCTGCGAGGTCGAGAGCATGTGCTGCAGCCTGTTCAGACGCGACGGTACCGTCGGTCGAGAGGAGAATTCGGTTGTACATTCATTCGGATTTCAAACGCGGCTATAATAAATTCCGGTTCTGATTCCCAGCGCTCTTGAGGGATACCGCGATGAAAGGGGTGGTTGACGGCAGCAGCACCTGTTGTGTCAGCTGTAATCCGACTAACGCCAGTCTCTCCATTGACCAGCTGTTGGTTATTCGAATGGGGAACCTAAGGCCCAGCTATCGCAGTATCAGTTGAGGTTGCGGCCCGTTACCTTTTGTCGATAGGACTACCTGACAAAATGACAACTGAGTTATTTAGATTCAGAAGAAGGGTCAAGACTCTGAGCGAGGTTACGGTGCGACCTTAACCATCTGAAGTCTATAGGTTGCATTCTGGTAGGCCACATACCCTGTGGTCTCTCGTGCAACACGCCAAGCTTCCGATGGAATTCGACTCTCTGGGCTAGGAGGGAGGCGATCAGTAGCCGCGACGAGCAGTCGAAGGTTTCTGGGAGGTGTTTCGTTGCTCAGCCCGCTCCAGGGTTCAGTTTGACCAGCTTCGATTACCATACTAACTTGCTCCCGTTGGTAATTTGTGAGGTTGGCCGTGGACAGTGAAGGAATCTCTGCACTCATGTCCGGTTCCTCGTTAACTGGGTTTGCACTCACGTAGAGCGTCACAGAATACGGATCACTGTGGATGTTCTGCGCCTCTGTGGGGGTTTCTGTGGACGATATGGGTGTTTCCGTAGACGATGTGGGGGTTGAATCGGCTGGGGCTGTAGGTGGCGAACCAGGATTTGCTGGCGGTGATGCGGGCGGTGAGGCGGGAGTTCCTCCACAGCCTGCAAGCAGGACAGTGAGACAAACCACCAGTGCACAACAGGGGAATGATCCACGGACACTGGACATAGATTACGATGATTACTAACTGACAAGTGTCTTGTGCTATCCGAGTTATTTCGTAGATATCGATATTGCGCCTCTGAAAAATCAGTAGCTATCACAGCAACTCCACCTAACATAACAAAGATCGATAGAAGACTGAGGTAATACGCTGGAAATTCTGTTATTAGACTAGTTTGACTCCTGGCGACTAAGTTTCGTACGGCGCTCTTCGAATTCCTCTCCGGAGAGGTCACCGCGAGCATATGCCATCCGAAGTTCCCGGAGTGCAGGGTCAGTGGTCCCGGACGTTCCAGCGCGACCGGCGAAACCACGATACAAGAGGTACCCAATCCCACCGAGAACAAGTACCCAGACAAGCAGCATCCCGACACCCCACAGTGGCGAGAGGCCACCGGCCATCCCGCCGTTCCACCACCAGCCCATCATCCCCATCATCGGCATCGCAAGCACCATCATCAACACTGGTAACAAGACGATGACCGCGAGGACGAGCAAGACGGCCCGGAGCAGACCATCGGACGTCTGGTCGACGGACATGCGACTATCGAGTTCCGTTGCCGACTGTCGATAACACCCGTTCGAATCGGTCGGTAACGTCTGTTGCAATCGAGTCGAGTGCATCGTTGTCCGCGATGCCGACAAGCCGTTGCGGGTCGACAGCGCTCACGGTGACATCGCCATCGTCAGTCTCGTAGACGATGACGTTACACGGGAGGAGTGCGCCCAGGTCGCGCTCCGCGGTCAGCCCTTCATGTGCGAGCGCTGGGGTGCAGGCACCGAGGATGCGATACTGTCGAAACTCCTCCCCGAGTTTCTCCTCGAACGTGCTCCGAACGTCGATGTCACAGAGGACACCGAACCCCTCGTCTTCGAGCGCATCGACGGTCCGTTCGACCACCTGGTCGAAGGCACCAGTCACAGACGTTTTCATCGTGTAGCTCATACGCCATGGTACAATTGTTGTATATTTAACAGTAGTGTCCAGATGAAGTACAGGCGGGAACTGTGTCTGCCATATCCGTCCGAGACCGCGTTTCAGAGGGACCGCTCCAGCTGTTCTCGCCGTTGTTCGAACTCTTCATCCGAGAGATCACCACGCGCGTAACGTTCGCGGAGGACCTCCATCGAGCGGTCGCCACGCTCGTCGTCTCGATGCGTCCGGAGCTTCCAGACGAGGTACAGCGGGAGAGCGACCAGCAGTCCCATCCAGAGGAGTCCCCAAAGCCCCATTGCGCCGCCGAGAAGTCCCCAGCCGCCTCCCATCGTGTATCCATCCATCATGCCACCTCCGTAGCCCCTGCCACCGTGGGCAGCAGCAGTGCCAGTCATCACGACCAGTCCGAAGGCGACGGATAACGTGAGTCGATAAGCGGTGCGTCCAATCTGCGTAGTGTGTTGGGTCATGATTCTGTATTGGCGGGTCGCGGTGGTCGGTTGATGCATTCGAATTGGGCAGGGTCCTCAGCAGTGGCCCTGTCCGTGCGTTCCGCGGTGATCGTCAGTCTGACCCTGTCCGTAGGGCCCGTGATAGTCGCCAGCGTGGTCCTGTCCGTTCGTCCCCTGGTGGTTGTCGTGGTCCTGGGCCATTTCGCCGACGGTCACACCCATGTGGCCTTCCATCCACTCAACGGCGCCGGGACCCATGTGATCGGTCACGTGGTCTTCCATCCACGTCGGCCAGTCGTCAGCGGTTTCGTCATACGGATGCGCTTCATCTGCCGTCGTGTCGTTACCGTGTGCGCTCCCCAGCCCCGGGGCCAGCGCGAGGCCGACGATTGCGAGCACTACGAGCAGCCAGCGGCCGATGGTGAAATTGGTCATTGTCTTTCTCCTCAGGTAGTCGTAGGCCCGCTTTGGAGTTATCACGATGGGTGTGAACTGACATAGGAGAGCGTTCGAGAACGTGTATAGAGCGTTCTAATCGTTTCTCAGAAACAGGACCGTTCATAGCAGCCGAATTCGACAGGGTGGAGAACTCCGTTGTCTCAGAAGCATGCAGAAGCGTGCGTCCGAATGTGAATCTTCAGTGAATCACGATTCGCGTCCGATAGCCAAGAGAGTCGATTGGCTAAGTACTGGTGAGGTAGCCGTCATACTCAGAAGAACCGTTTTCAGTAGCGCGCCACTTCGCAAACGTATGTCAACGACTGTCGAGACACCTGACGCAGACGAAACATGTGCGTACTGTGGGTCACGTATCTTCGACCACGAGCCAATCTGTGTCCGAGACTGCACCGATGACTGTGGGTCACCCAACTACTTCTGTAACCACGCCTGCCTATCAGCCTATATCGACGACAACAATCTCGTGACGGGCGATGCGTGTAAGTGGAACCCCGACGAAAGCAACTGCAGCTAACTCCGACCGTCAGGAGAGATAGGACCTACCCGAGGCATCTGTGTTCGAGAGGCTATCGTTTCGACGACGGGAACGGAAGCCATACCAGATGGCTGGCACGCCCAATGGTAGCGAAAAGACGCCGAATAGGACCGCGAACAGCCAATCCGACTGCCACTCTCGGCGGGACGCAGCCCATGCAATCAGTCCCAGGCCAGCCGTACCGAAAGCGAGGTTACTCCAGAGACCAATTCCGGTCGCACAGTAGGCCCAGCACAGACCGGTTGCGGCTGGACCCAGCGGGGTGGGCGTGACGTTCGGGACGTAGACAACTCGACAGTACAGCGACAGCACGAGCATGTACGCTGCTGGTATAGCCAAGAGCCACCGGCGACTCGCTGTCTTCGAGTCAGCCCAGCGGTCGTACGCCCCCAACAGTGCCAGCGGGAACGTAAACTCGAGAAGCCACATGCCAATCATGTAGCTCGCAACCGAGTGGCCCCATCGCGGCTGGGACACGGGCAGCGTTACCGGCAGCCCCCACCCTAGCAGGTCCTGGGTGGGCGATGGGTTCGTCAGGAAGGCCACTACCACCAGTCCGACGGCGACAATCGTCAGTCTCTCGCCGACGGTGGCAATTCGATTCAGCGGTTCCGGGAGTCGATGCGCGTCGAGCGAACGGTTGCCAACGTGCATGTATGAGTCTATACGATACCATATTTTTCCTCGATTTCGGCGTCATCCTATAATGGATTTAGAGAGGCCTTTTCGGGAGATTTCGACCGATTAACTCATCAATTCAGTCGGGATATTTTCGAAGCGTAACGTGACGATCTCCGAATGTTATGCGCCAAAACCACTCTGGATATAAAGACCCCTGCGTCTGTCATCAACTGGTCTGGTTGTGCTCCAGGTCATCGCTCGGATAGATACGATACGTTCGGCCCTGCCGTTCGCGGTACAGCAGGCCGCGCTTCTCGAGGGCACTGACCGTCTGGCTCACCTTGCTCTTCGAAAAGTCCGAGCGGTCCCGCAGTTCGATTTGCGTGAGGCCGGGTGAGGACAGCACTGGTTCGAGGATACGGCGCTCGTCTTCCGGCAGGAGATCTAACACACGGGCCTGTGATTGCGATTTCGGAGTGGTCTCTCCAGCTGGTTGTTCCGCCGGTGACGCAGTACTCTCAGGACCCTCCGCACTCGCTTCCGAGGCCTGCGAACGCGTCTCTGCATCTGGGCCAGTGAACTCATCTCGAATCAAGAGATACCCGCCACCCACGACAGCGGAGAGGAAGAGCGTCCCGAAGACGTACCAGAGTGGACTCGTTCCGTGCGCAGCGCCCATCGACGACCCCATCCCCATCATCGACCCCATCTGTTCGAACGCCTGCTGTCGCTGGTATGCTTGCCAGCTGAGCGCTCCGCCAAAGAGACAGATAGCCGCGACGAGGAGGCCGGCAGCTGTATCTGCACGCCGGCGATTCATCCCTCACACCTCACTCTGGTGTGTCCCATGATCATATGTAATCGTCAGTGAGACGGCGGTGTACCAGTTTTGATTACCATTCAAACGTGTCGCGTACTGACTGAAGCGCGAGCCGCGACAACAGCCGTGTCGGTCCTCGCTTCGGGAGGTCTCGAACAGTATCAAGCGTCCCCGGCGGTTCAGCACCGCCGATATCCATTTCCCATCCAGTCTCGTCTGCGAAGCGGTCGACAGCCTGCTCCGCCTGCCGTCGCACCTCGTCGACGTTCATCGTTACCGGGTTTCTGTCTCGCATGACCACGTCGCCGTCAACGATGACCGTCTCTACGTCGGCTGGAGCAGCGTTGTTTACGATGTGAGCGGGGATGTTGGTCAAGGGCGTGAACTTCGGCTTCTCTATATCCAGGAGGATCAAGTCGGCACGTTTGCCGGCTTCGAGACTCCCGATTTCGTCGCCTATCCCCAAGGCCCGTGCTCCCTCGACGGTGAGCATTCGGACGAGCTCCATCGAGGTGTACTGTCCGGCCGTCCGCTTGAGATTGGCAGCGAGGCGGGCCTGTCGGGCTTCGCCGAACAGGCTGTACGAATCGTGCCAGTAGTGGTCGTCGATTCCCAGCCCGACATCGACGCCCGCCGACCGTAACTCGGGTACCGGCGTCCACTGCATCTCAGCGTCGGGGTTCCAGTAGGCGAAGACAGAGGGACAGTGCGCGACGGACGCTTCCGAGGCTGCAGTTCGCTCGATATCGTCCTCGTCGGCGAGACGGAAATGCGCAGCAAGGAGGCGGTCGTCGAGGAGGCCGACATCGTCGAGCAGGTCGAGCGAGTCGGCGGCGCCGTTGGCTCGTGCCATCGTGTTACTCTCTTCGAGTTCCAGGAGATGCGTATGCACGAGCAAGTCGGGGTATTCTGAAGCGAGGCTCTCTGTTCGTTCCCATAGCTCACGTGTACATGACCAGTCGTCGTGTGGGCAAATCGTTGCCTGAATACGCCCGCCGTAGGTATCGTGATACTCTTCGATGAACTGGCGAGCGCGGTCGAACTGTTCATCGATCGGTTCATCCCAGAAGAGGTCCGTAATCACCGGACCGAACAAGCCACGCAGGCCTGCTTGGCCGAACGCCTCTGCACCTGCGCCGGGCTGGACATCCATCGAGTTGACCGTCGTAACGCCGCCAAGCGCGAAGTTTAGTGCGGCCAGTTCGTATCCAGCCTCCACCAGATAGTCGAACTCGTCATCGGCGAGACGACCGAAGATAGCAGTCATGCTGCCCATCATCTCCAGCAACCCGAGGTCGCTGAACGCACCTATCAGCGGGGTGAATTCGAGATGTGTGTGGGCGTTCACGAGCCCCGGCATCACGAGCTTTCCATCGCCGTCGATTACCTCCTCGGCCGCAATGCTTGCGTCGCCGTCGATGGACTTCCGAACCTCTGTGATACGTCCGTCGTCGACGACGACCGTCCCACGCTCGTAGAGCCGGTTGCGTTCGTCGA